>CANNCS010000066.1 GCA_947503115.1 uncultured Marivita sp. | reverse complement strand
ATCATGCGCCGCATCCTGCGCAAAATCGCCGAGAACGACTACGGCGCATTGGGCGACACATCCACTCTCGCTGACCCCTCCGTCGTCGATAACCTCATCGAAAACCGGATGAACAAGGCGTAGTCTTTGGCCTCATCCAAATGATCAAGGGCAGCTTCGGGGCTGCCCTTTTTCGTTTTCAGAGCATTTACCGTGTTTTCACTCTCTGCACGCATTCCGCCGCAAAATCAGTTAGGTTACTCCAGTGGGGGCTCCGCATATGACGGAGCATAAAAATGCCTGTGTTTCACCCAACCATGCCCAGCATGGCCATAAAGTTGCCGAACCACGCTGACCTCACCGCCCAAACGGCACCTCCGGTGTTTGGTTCCGCCACGGTGCCAGCGCCTTTGTCAGGCACTGTTGGCAATGACAACAGCATCACACCGGCCGCCCCACCTTCGGCGGTCCAGATGCAGATCAAGGCGCTTCTATTCGAACAAGCGCTGTCCTTCGAAGCCGACCAGCAAGCACAGTCAGACAGCTGATCCGCCGCCCGCACACACTCGGAACACCGCGCCTGACCCAATATTGATCGCAGCTCCCTCTTGCTCCTGAACAGTAATCGGTGCAAGGAAAGGCATGCAATGCGGGTGGTGCCCGTAGGAAAAGCGAGACTCCGATCCAATCACCGACGGGGCCGCGTGAAGAGCAAGAAGCGGGGCGAGGGACAGCATGACCAAGACCAACCATGAAGCGGACGTGGCGTTTATCGAAGCATTGGCTAAGCTCTTGCGGGAAAACGACCTGACCGAATTGCAGGTCAAACGCGAGTACGGCGAGGATGACAGTCTCAACGTGCGCGTCAGTCGTGTCACACAGGTCGCGCCCGCTGTGCAGACCACGGTTGCGGCACCCCTGCCCGCTGCGGCACCTGCGGCTGCACCAGCCCCCGCCGCGCCAAGCGCACCGGAAGACCCGGCCTCGCATCCTGGCGCGGTGACTTCTCCGATGGTCGGCACCGTATATATGCAAGCCGAGCCCGGAGCTCCGTCCTTCATTTCGGTCGGACAGCAGATCAACGAAGGGGACACGCTCTTGATCGTGGAAGCGATGAAGACGATGAACCACATTCCTGCCCCGCGCAGCGGCACAGTGAAACGCATTCTTGTCGAAGACGGAGCTCCCGTCGAATACGGCGCGCCGCTCGTGATCCTCGAATAAACGGGGTTTGGCATGTTTGACAAAATCCTGATTGCCAACCGAGGCGAAATCGCTCTCCGCGTGATCCGCGCCTGCCGCGAGATGGGTGTCGCCAGCGTGGCAGTGCATTCGACAGCGGATTCCGACGCAATGCATGTACGCATGGCCGACGAGGCGATCTGTATTGGCCCGCCCTCTTCGACAGACAGCTATCTGTCGATCCCTGCGATCATCTCGGCCTGTGAAATCTCGGGCGCGCAAGCGATCCACCCCGGCTATGGGTTCTTGTCCGAAAATGCGCGCTTTGTGCAAATCGTCGAAGACCATGGCCTGACGTTCATCGGCCCGACCGCCGAGCATATCCGCGTCATGGGTGACAAGATCACCGCGAAGGATACGATCAAGGCACTTGGTGTGCCGTGCGTTCCCGGCTCGGACGGCGGCGTTCCCGATCTGGCCGAAGCCAAGAAAGTCGGAGAAGAGATCGGCTATCCGGTTATTGTCAAAGCGACCGCAGGTGGCGGTGGGCGCGGAATGAAAGTGGCCCAAACGGCGGCAGACATGGAGCGCGCCTTTCAGACAGCCCGGTCCGAAGCCAAGGCCGCCTTCGGCAATGACGAAGTCTATATCGAAAAGTATCTGACCACCCCGCGCCATATCGAAGTGCAGGTGTTCGGTGATGGCAAAGGCAAGGCCGTCCATCTGGGCGAACGCGATTGTTCCTTGCAGCGCCGCCACCAGAAGGTACTCGAAGAGGCCCCTGGCCCCTGCATCACCGAGAAAGAGCGTACCCGGATCGGCAAGATCTGCTCCGATGCCGTGTCCAAGATCAACTACGCGGGCGCGGGAACAATCGAATTCCTGTACGAGAACGGCGAGTTCTATTTCATCGAAATGAACACCCGCCTTCAGGTCGAACACCCTGTGACCGAAGCAATCTTTGGTGTCGATTTGGTGCGCGAACAAATCCGCGTGGCCTCTGGTCTGACGCTGTCGTTCGAACAGGACGATCTGGTCATCAACGGGCATGCTATCGAAGCGCGGATCAATGCCGAGAAGCTGCCGAACTTTTCGCCCTCGCCCGGTCGGATCACGCAGTATCACGTGCCCGGAGGCTTGGGTGTGCGTATGGATAGCGCACTGTACGATGGCTATAAAATCCCGCCCTACTACGACAGTTTGATCGCCAAGCTGATCGTGCATGGTCGCGATCGTGATGAAGCCCTGGCGCGGATGTCACGTGCGCTGGGTGAGCTGATCGTCGATGGTGTGGATAGCACTGTGCCGCTATTCCGTGATCTTCTCGAAGACCCGGACGTGCGCAGCGGTGATTATAACATTCACTGGCTCGAGCATTGGCTGGAGCGCACCTACGCGAAACCTTGAGGCCGGTCGCACACCTGCCCCCCGCTGACGCGCAGGGCGATGCGCAATGACGATCACGCCGGATCTTTTGCTTCAGGCGTATCGTGCTGGTGTTTTTCCGATGGCAGAACATCGTGACGATCCAGAGGTATTCTGGGTCGATCCGCGCAAGCGAGGTGTGTTTCCATTAGATGGATTCCGCATTTCGCGTAGCCTTGCCAAGACGTTGAAACGCGACGCTTATCGCGTGACGCTGAACACCGCGTTTGGTGATGTGATCGACTCCTGTGCGGATCGCAGCGAGACATGGATCAATCACGAAATCCGCACGCTTTACGAAGAGCTGCACTACAAAGGGCACGCGCATTCGATCGAGGTTTGGATGCAGGATCGGCTGGTTGGCGGGGTCTATGGCGTTGCCGTAGGGGGGGCGTTTTGTGGAGAAAGCATGTTCTCGCGCGAACGGGACACCTCAAAGATCGCGCTAGCCTGGCTGATTGACCTATTGCGCCGAACCGGGTTTGTGCTGTTCGACACGCAATTCCTGACGCATCACCTTGCCTCACTGGGCGCAGTCGAAATCACCCGGGCAGAATACAGGAGATATTTGGCGCAGGCGCTTCAGGTGCCTGCTGATATCACAAACGCGCGTCTTGCAGCGTCAGGTCAAGATGTGGTGCAGCGCAGTACCCATACGTCGTAACGCTGATGATCCATCGGATTAAGCGCAGGTGACGAGGCAATCATCCAGCCCTGATAGACCGGAGCGTCCTTGCCGATTTCAGTGATCGTGAGAGAGGCGTAGGCTTCGCCTGCTGCGTTGCCATCGGGATAGCGGCATTCATTGGCAGTGACCGTGATGCGGCCAACTGAGGCGGATTGGTGGTCTCTGATCTGCAGATCTTCGACCTTGCCTGTCAGTTTATCCAAGGCGCGCACGGTCACACCCGTGCCGTTGGTTGTGGCAAGTTGCGCAACGCTGGCCGAAGCCAGCATCAGCGACAAGAAAAAGGCCATCACACGCAGCATTGCATCTCTGCCTTTTTGGGATGCGCGTAGAGCCGGATTATTCCGGGCTCCACGCCTCGTAGTCCTGACGCGGTTGGGGTTCAGGACGGCGGATTGAGCCCGCAGGCGCATAGGCCAGAGCGGTGCCGGTCAGGTTTTCCTGATGCGGCTTGACCCACGCCTTCTTGGGCAGCGGACGATCTGACGGCAGTTCCTTGAAGGTGTGGTGCAGCCAACCATGCCAATCGGGGTCAACGCGGCTTGCCTCGGCTTCGCCATTGTAGATAACCCAGCGCTTTTTACCGTCGCGCGATTGGTAGAAGATGTTGCCTTGGGTGTCTTCACCCACTTTTTCGCCTTTGCGCCACGTATATAGCTGTGTGCCAAGCGTCTGCCCGTTCCACCAGGTGACTGCGCGAAGGAGGGTATTCAGAATGCCCATGGACGACTCCTCGGGGTTGGTTCAGCGCCGTTATAGGGCGCTTTGCAGGCCAAGGTCCAGCGCAGCTATGACGCAGCCGGCGCGAGAGCGGTGACTTCAATCTCGATCCGGTATTTCGGGTCGATCAGGCCACATTCTATCATCGTCGCTGCGGGCGGATTGTCGCCGAACGTGTTGGCAAGGATTTCGTGGCAAGCGTCGAATTCGTGCCGATCTGGTAAGTAATAGGTCACCCGGACCACATCAGCCATCGACGCACCCGCCTTGTCCAAGGCGCCTGCGATAACGTCCAGCGCACTTTGGCATTGTTCGGCCACTGCATCCCCCTGCCCGACTGTACCTGCGACATGGACAAAGCCCCCCGCCACAACAGCGCGGCAATAGCCGATCTTGGCTTCGAACGTGCTGCCACTGTGAATTCTCTTGATCGTCATCGTCCTGTTCCCAAAAAGAAAGGCGGGCAAAATGCCCACCTTTACATGTCTTCACCGATGGCTGGCTCAACCAGCTTCGGCAGGTTCCTTTTTCTGATCCGCGTAGATCATCAGCGGTTTGGCATCCGAGGTCACTGCCTCTTCGTTCACAACCACTTCGACAACATCATCCATACCCGGCAGTTCGAACATCGTATCGAGCAAGATATCCTCAAGGATTGACCGCAGGCCACGTGCCCCAGTCTTGCGCTCGATCGCCCGCTTGGCAATGGCGCTGAGCGCGTCATCGGTAAAGCTGAGCGTCGTGCTCTCCAGTTCGAACAGACGCTGATACTGTTTGACCAGCGCGTTCTTGGGCTGGGTCAGAATGATAATCAGCGCGTCTTCGTCCAGATCCTCAAGCGTTGCAATCACCGGCAGACGACCAACAAATTCCGGGATCAAACCGAACTTGAGCAGATCTTCCGGCTCAAGGCTTTTGAAGGTCTCGCCAATGCCCGCTTCGCTGTCATCACGCACATCTGCGCCAAAGCCCATCGCGCTGCCTTTGCCGCGCTGCTTGATGATCCGGTCCAAACCCGCAAAGGCCCCACCGCAGATGAATAGGATGTTCGTCGTGTCCACCTGCAGGAATTCCTGCTGCGGATGCTTGCGGCCACCTTGCGGCGGCACCGAAGCCACGGTGCCTTCCATCAGCTTGAGCAGAGCTTGCTGAACACCTTCGCCCGACACGTCACGGGTGATCGACGGATTCTCCGATTTACGGGTGATCTTGTCCACTTCGTCGATATACACGATACCGCGCTGCGCGCGTTCCACATTGTATTCCGAGGACTGCAACAGCTTCAGGATGATGTTCTCCACATCCTCACCGACATAGCCCGCCTCGGTCAGAGTGGTCGCATCCGCCATCGTGAACGGCACATCCAGAATCCGCGCCAACGTCTGCGCCAGCAACGTCTTGCCGCAACCCGTTGGGCCGATCAGCAGGATGTTCGACTTTGCGAGTTCAATATCAGAGGACTTCTGCGAATGGTTCAGGCGCTTGTAGTGGTTGTGCACCGCCACAGACAGCACGCGCTTGGCCAAAGCCTGACCGATCACGTAGTCGTCCAGAACATCGCAAATCTCGCGCGGAGTGGGCACGCCATCCGTTGACTTCAAGCCACCGCCCTTCGTCTCTTCACGGATGATATCCATGCACAGTTCGACGCATTCGTCACAGATGAAGACGGTCGGCCCTGCGATCAGCTTTCGCACTTCATGTTGGCTCTTGCCGCAGAAACTGCAGTAAAGCGTGTTCTTGCTGTCGCCGCCAGAATTCGTCGCCATGTCTTTACCTTTCCCGACTCACGTCAAGGTTTTG
Organism: uncultured Marivita sp.; assembly: GCA_947503115.1. Taxonomy (GTDB): domain Bacteria; phylum Pseudomonadota; class Alphaproteobacteria; order Rhodobacterales; family Rhodobacteraceae; genus Marivita. The sequence continues at coordinate 19,575 of CANNCS010000066.1, read as the reverse complement.
CACTTAGAAACTGCTAACCTTAAGCGTGCGCCATGTTTTCTTCCAAGAACCTTAGGACAGCAAAACTTGGGCCACAACGTCAAAAACACATTCATGACATCGTGACCCAATCACTATTATTCGTCGTCAGACCCCTTGACGCGGCTCTCAACGATCTCGTCAATGAGGCCCCAATCCTTGGCCTCTTCCGGCGACATAAAGTTGTCACGTTCCAGTGCAGCTTCGACTTTCTTCAGTGTCTGACCAGTGTGCTTGACGTAGATCTCGTTCAAACGAGTCTTGAGCTTCTGGGTTTCCTGCGCGTGGATCATGATGTCCGTTGCCTGACCCTGATACCCGCCAGACGGCTGGTGCACCATGACGCGGCTGTTGGGCAGCGAAAAGCGCATCCCGGCCTCACCAGCCGTCAGCAACAGCGATCCCATGGATGCCGCCTGTCCGATCACCAGCGTGCTGACCTTCGGCTTGATGTATTGCATCGTGTCATAGATCGACAGACCGCTGGTGACCACGCCGCCAGGGCTGTTGATGTACATGCTGATTTCCTTAGACGGGTTTTCAGCCTCAAGGTGCAGAAGCTGCGCCACGATCAGCGACGACATGCCGTCATGCACCGGACCGCTCAGGAAAATGATCCGCTCCTTAAGAAGGCGCGAGAAGATATCATAGGCCCGTTCACCACGGCTGGTCTGCTCGACCACCATGGGAACAAGGGTGTTCATATACGTTTCAAAGGGATCTTTCATCTGTGCCTGCCTGGATGATGCGCCCGCCGGATGCCGAGCTTGGTTGCGAGTTGAACAGAGACTAGTGTCCGGCTCTGGGGGCTGCAAGGGGCAGCGGTTCGACGATCGGTCTTGACCCGGCCCCGCGCGGGCTTAGCTCGCGCATCATGACTGATCTGTTCCCCCCAACCCGCACCGCCGCTTTGGAAAAGCTTTCGTCTTTTGTTCCGAAGGCCGCGCGCGACTACGCGGCGCACAGAAACTATGACCGTGGGCCGGGGCAGCATGACGCTGTCTCGACCCTATCGCCCTATATCCGTCATCGCCTGCTGACCGAACCCGAGGTGATCGAAGCCGTACTGGGCCGATATGCCCTGAGCAGCGCCGAAAAATTTATCCAAGAGGTGTTCTGGCGCACCTATTGGAAGGGCTGGCTGGAGATGCGCCCCGCCGTCTGGGGCGGCTATCAACGGGGTTTGGCCAACGCATGGGATCAGGTGCAAACGCAATCCGGCCTACGCGCCGAATGGGAAGCAGCCTGCCGCGGCGAAACTGACATCGAATGTTTCAACCAATGGGCACATGAACTGGTCAGCACCGGCTATCTGCACAACCACGCCCGCATGTGGTTCGCGTCGATCTGGATCTTCACCCTACGCCTCCCGTGGGAGCTGGGAGCGGATTTCTTCTTGCGCCATCTCTACGACGGCGATCCGGCCTCCAACACACTTAGCTGGCGCTGGGTCGCCGGGGTTCAAACGCAGGGCAAAAACTATGCCGCTCGCGCATCAAACATTTCGAAATACACCGAAGGTCGGTTCTCGCCACTGTACCAACTGGCCACCAACCCTGAACCGCTCGACGGTCCGCCCCATCCACCACGTATGGAGGCACCCACGGGAGACAGGCTCGATCCCTCGAAGCCCTCGGTGCTACTGCTACACGAAGACGATCTCAGCCCAGGCTGGCTTTTCGATCAAGGCTTGACGCCACTGGCGACGGCGACGCTTGACGCAAGCGGTCAAATCAGCCCGCTGCACGTTTCACCGCGGGTCAAGACGTTCAAATCCGCTCTGATCAACGATTGCACGGCGCGTTGGTCCACATCCCTTGGCATCGTCACCAGCGGCCTGACGACCGCGCAAGAGATTGAAGACTGGGCCAAAGCGTCCGGTGCTGAACAGATTGTCACGTCCTATGCTCCGGTCGGGCCCGCCGCCACGACCATCAACGACATCCGCGCACTACCCGTCGTCCGCCCCTTGCGCGACTTCGACCGGCGCGCCTGGCCAAATGCCACCGCGGGGTTCTTCAAATTCAAGAAAAAGATTCCTGAACTCGTCGGTGCGATGAAAGGCCTTGAACTCGTGTGATCTTCATCTTGCAAAGTAAACACCAAGGCACCGTTCGTCTGGCACCATTGGTTCGAGGCCCGTGAACAGTCGGGGCTGCCCCTCAATCGTTGGCTCGCACTACAAACCCGGACATTCCAAAAGAAAAAGGCCGGGGTTTTTCCCGGCCTTTCCCAAATTAGTACAGCGTCAAGTCAGCCAAACATGTCCGAGGTGATCCCCTCGTACCAGCCGATGCTTTCTTCATAGGTTGCTTGACGCAGAGCCGCATCCTCGCCGGTCTGGCTCACAAAACCGTCTACCTTGGCGATCTTCTCGTCCGTCGCCTCATAGGTCGCGCCCACTTTCACACCGTCATTGGTGTCGATCAGTGACCAGCACGTATTCGAGAACTTCGCCGGGAATACACGGCTGCCCGTCAGCGCACCGCGCACTGCCATCGCCGCAACCTTGGCTTGCGAATTGGCCGAGAAGCCGGATTTCGGCATGTCGCCCTGATTGGTTGCGTCGCCAAGAATGTGGATATTCTCATCCAGACGCGACTGCATTGTGTGCCCCGTTACGGGTGCCCAATTGCCTTCGGTCAACCCTGCGGCTTCGCAAATAAGACCAGCCTTCTGCGCCGGGATCACGTTGACCACATCCGCCTTAATCACTTCGCCGTCGACATCCACCGTCATTGCAGCAGGATCGACGGAGACATTGTCACCACCGAAATCAGGTCCAATACGAGTGACCATGCCAGCATAGTGCTTCTGCCAACCTTCCTCAAACAGACCCTGCTTTGAGAAGCTTGGCTTCGGATCGGCGATGATGATCTTGGCCGTCGGATTGTTGGCCTTGAGCACATGCGCAACCATCGAGACCCGTTCGTATGGACCCGGCGGGCAACGGTACGGGTTCGGCGGAGCGACCATGACATAAGTGCCGCCCTCGGGCATCGCCATGATCTGCGCCTTCAGCAGCTCGGTCTGGCTGCCACCCTTATAGGCATGAGGCATCGCGTTCTGCGCTGACACGTCCCATCCGGGAACCGCGCCATCAACAAAGTCGATGCCGGGGCTGAGGATCAGACGGTCATAAGGCACAGCCCCTCCCCCCGCGAGCGCGACGGTCTTGGCATCGCGGTCCACGCCTGTGGCCCAGTCATGAACCACATTGATCCCATATTCCGACGCCAAAGTGCCGTAGGAGTGTTCAATGCTGTCAAGCTCCCGGAACCCGCCGATATACAGGTTCGAGAAAAAGCAGGTGTAGTAGCTGCGGCTTGGTTCGATCAGCGTGACGTCGATCTCACCGGCGCTGTCCTTTGCGATATAGCGGGCCGCTGTCGCGCCACCTGCGCCGCCACCGACGACAACCACCTTGGGTTTGCCATGTGATGCTGCGTTAACCATCGGGGCGCTCAGAGTTGCAGCTGCAACGCCTGTTCCCACAAATGCACGTCTATTAAGTTTCATTTTCGTCCTCCCGTTAAAAAACTAACCTAGACCGGAACAACCTCTTCCGGGCCTTCTTACTCGGTCTGGGCAAAATACGCCGCGAGCGCGGCGATCTCTTCGTCCGACAACCGGTTTGCCATCATCTGCATCACCGGGTGCGGCCTAATCTTTCTCTTGTAGGCATGCATGGCCACGACAAAGTCTTCGGTCGGCCATTGCGTGATCGCCGGAATTCCCTGGTCCGATCCATCCTGTTGGTGGCAAGTCTTACATTCGCTGGCGAGGTATTCGCCGTAGTCCGTATCCCCGACAATAGCCAAAACCTCCGGCGCCAGCTCGACTTCGCGTGCTTGCGCGGTGGGCGCTGCTTCAGGGATGTTCTGTGGGCTAGCCGAGAACTGGCGCAGATAGGCTAGGATATTGGAGCGGTCCTGCGGGTCGTCCAGACCCGCGAAATTCATCCGGGTCCGAGATACCAACGCCTTGGGATTTTCGAGATACGCATTCAGCGTGTCCAGTTCCCACGTCAGGCCATCAGAGCCCATCATCGACATGTCTTCGGAATAGCGGAACCCGTCATGCGCGCCCGCACGACGGCCAAAGATGCCGTTGAGATGCGGACCGATCCGGTCTGTCGCGCCTTGCCCGATCTGGTGACAGGAACGGCATTGCGCAAACACTTCTTCACCGCGCGCGGGGTCTCCGAATTCAAGCGCAGATGCATCCGCTATGACAGGGTCTGTTGCAGATTCTTGCACCGGCTCTGCAACGGGTTGCATCGCCGCCTGTTTCGCATCTTCGGCGGCTTGCAAGGCAGCGGAAAGTTCAGTCTCCAGCTCGGACAGTCTGGCTTCAAGTGCAGACGTCTGATCCGCCTTTGACGCCCAGTCTGCATTGCTCCGTTCCAACTGGCCAACGCGGTCGGTTAAAACGTCCAGTTCTGCCGCGCGGAACTCACGTGCGGTCCAACCATAGGAAGCCCCGAGAACAAGCGCTGCACCTCCGATAACGGATATGAACAGACCGGAAGAATGCGCCATGAGACCTCGCTTATGAAGCTATCTTTAAGCTCTATTTAGAACTCATGTTATAGAAAATTGCGCGGCAAGATACTTTCTTGCCGCGCAAAAACATTTTATTCGAAAGTGGACAGGTAGGCGGTGACCGCCGCGATATCCTCTTCCTTTTTCAGTCCGGCAAAGCTCATCTTGGTGCCCTTGGCATAACCGCGAGGGTTGGCAAGGAACGCACCGAGAGTTTCCGGCGTCCAAGCGCCACCCATCTCGGCCAAGGTTTTCGAGTATTTGAACCCGTCAACCGCGGCGATCTCGGCTCCAACGATGCCGTTGAGCGCGGGGCCAGAACGGTTTTTGGCGCCATCACCAACCTGGTGGCAGGCCTTGCATTTGCCAAAGACCTTTTCACCAGCGGCAACTAGTTCGGGGTCAGGACCGGCATCTGCCACAACGGCAACTGCCTCGGGCTCTGCAGTTTCAGCAACCGGTTCTTCGACGGCTGCGGTCTGAACAACCGGCGCTTCTTCAGAGGCCGCCTCGGCCCCCTCTTCTTCCGGGGTCACGTCCAGCACGGTTGCACGCATGGTGATCTCGACACTGTCCTTGCAGTTTTCCATGCAAGGTTCAGTCCGCCAAATAGTGTATTCCGTCTCGGCACGGTCATCGATGATGAACCCGTTTGCGTTCGGCATTTCAACTTCGAGGAAGTTCTCGTTCGACAGAACAAAATCATCCTCAACGAGGAAGTTGGAATACAGCATGTAAGCGACGATGGCGTACACGTCGTCATCGCTCAGCGTCTGCGCATTGCCATAAGGCATGGACCGATGGACGTAATCCCATGCAGTCGACAGGTACGGCCAGTAGCTGCCGACGGTCTTCAGCGGGTCTTCGTCAGCAAGCGTGTCTTCGCCACCGGCCAATTTTGGCCAGTTATCAACGCCTTCGGCAAATTCACCGTGACAGACGGCACAGTTCTCGGAAAACACCATTTCGCCGTCTTCAACCGAGCCAGAACCGACAGGTAGACCTGTGCCGTCAGGGCTGATATCGACATCCCATGCGGCGACTTCTTCGGCCAATGCCGGACGGCCAAGACCAAACTTGCCTTCACCCGCACCCGTCGACGCATTGGCCGCGCTGACCAAACCTGTCGACACAACCGGCGGCGCGATGGCCGTCATAACAGCCGGGTTCTCGGGGAACCCCGCGATATTCCGATCGGCAAAGTTCACAGCCATCGTAAGGATGGCCAAGGTGCCGATTGCAGTTCCGCCGAAAAGATTAAGAGACTTCGACATTTTCGGCCTCCCCATTGGGTTTGACGTGCCACGTCTGGATACAGTTGTTGTGGTAGATCGAGTTCTCGCCGCGAACGTCGCGCAGTTGCGCTTTGGTCGGCTGAACATATCCGGTTTCGTCCATCGCCCGCGACTGGAGCAGCATCTCTTCGCCGTTCCATTCGGTGTCGAGGTAGAAGCGGGTCAGTGCCATCTTCTCGCCTGGCTTGGCCAGACGTGCGGTTTCCCATGTCTTGCCGCCGTCCTTGGACACGTCAACGCGAGTGATCGCGCCGTGGCCGGACCATGCAAGGCCGGTGATGACCAGCGGTCCCGCGCCATGTGTGATGGGCGATTGCGGGCTGGGCGAGGTGACGACAGATTTCGCATCCATCACCCAAGTCCACTTGCGGCTTGTGCCGTCCTCGAGAGTGTCGGTGTACTTGGACGTTTCCTCGCGGCTTTCGACCGCGTTCGACATCACTTCGATGCGGCGAACCCACTTGACCCACATGTTGCCTTCCCAGCCAGGAACGACAAGGCGTACGGGATAGCCGTGTTCTTTGCGAAGCGCTTCGCCGTTGGCTTTAAACGCGATCAGAACATCGTCCAGAGCCTTTTCCATCGGGATCGAACGGCCGTTCGAGGACGCATCCGCGCCTTCGACATAGACCCATTTGTCGGACAAATCGCCTGCCGCATCGAGCCCGGCTTCGGTCAGAAGAGTCCGCAGCGAAACGCCGGTGTATTCCATGTTGTGGATCATGCCGTGCGTGAACTGAGCACCATTGAGCTGTGCGCCCGCCCATTCCATGCCCGTGTTCGCAGCACATTCGCAGAAATAGACGTGGTTTTCGCGCGGGAAGCGTTCGAGATCGGCATAAGAGAACACCAGCGGTGTATCGACCAAGCCATTGATCATCAGACGATAATCTTCCTTGCGCAGCTCGATCGCACCCGAGTGGTGACGCTCGAACGCGCAACCTTGCGGGGTGATCGTACCGTCCAGCGCATGGATCGGGGTGAAGTTGATCGAGCTGGTCGTGTCGGCGGTCAGCCATTCCACGTTGCGTCGAACCACGTCAGCTTCGTACTCGATCGGCAAGCCATAAGGTGTGGCATCGACGCCATCACCAAACGATACGGCCCAGTCCTGCACTTCGGTGATCAGCGGATCGGGACCATTTGCCCGCGCAGCGCCCGCAGCAGTCAGCCCCGCCGCAGCCGCGGCAGAGCCCCGCAGAAACGCGCGACGGGAGGGTTTGAGGATATCAGACATATCTCATACTCCGGTTGAAGTTACGCGCCCACGACCGTGACGCTATCATTGGATTGAACGGTGACAGTGCCAAGCTTTTTGATATGCGCTTCGACAACGTCCCAGATTTGCGGACCTTCGGTGCCTTCGTTAACCGAAGCCCAGCCGGCGACGACATAATTCTTCGCTGGATCAATGGCTTCACCAGTCTTGAGCAGCACCATATCCGTGATGCGTTCACCCTGCGGTTTGCGCACGTCAATGCGATAGCCCATGCCCCCGATGCGAACCATATCGCCGCCTTGCTGGTAATAGGGGTCGGGGTTGAAGATGTTGTCGGCCACGTCTTCAAGGATGACCTTGATGAACTCACCCGTCATTTCCGATCGGTACGCCTTGCCATAGCTCATCGATGTGACGTTCCAAAGATCCTCGCGGGTGATATCATCACCCGGGATTAGGCTTGGGCCCCAACGGACGCCCGGCGACATGGCGATGTCGGCCTCGCGTTCGCTCATCAACGCATCGCAGATCAGATCGTCCCACGTTCCGTTGAAGTTACCACGACGATAAAGAAGGCTGTCGGTCTGGCCGATCACTTCTTCCAGCTCGGCTTTGAAAGGCGCGCGCTGTTCGTCGATCAGGGCAGTCATTTCAGGGTCCGGCGTAATCACGTCCGAGAAGATCGGGATCAGCTTGTGGCGGAAGCCCATCATCCGGCCGTTCTGGATATCCAGATCGACGCGGCTCACGAATTTGCCGTTAGAACCGGAGGCAACGACGATCGTCTCGCCCACCAGCACTGGTTCAGGCAGCGCATCATGGGTGTGGCCCGACAGGATCACGTCGATGCCAGTAACCTTGCTTGCCATGCTCTTGTCGACGTCGAACCCATTGTGGCTGAGGCAGACAACGCATTCCGCACCCTTGGCGCGCACTTCGTCTACCATGGCCTGCATGTTTTCGTCGCGGATGCCGAACGAGTATTCGGGGAACATCCAGCCGGGGTTCGCGATCGGCATGTAGGGGAAGGCCTGACCGATGACTGCGATCTTGACACCACCGCATTCGAAGAATTTGTAAGGCGGGAAAAGCTCGGCGGGTTCGTCCCATTCGGCGTCAAAGATGTTCTGACCCAATGCGGCAAAGGGCAGACCTTCGACGATCTCGGCCACACGATCGGAGCCAAGCGTGAATTCCCAGTGGAAGGTCATCGCGTCGGGCTTGAGCCCGTTCATCACGTTGACCATGTCCTGACCTTCGGTGTGGTAGCAGGTGTAGGACCCATGCCAAGTGTCACCGCCATCAAGCAGCAGCGCGTCTGGGCGATCGGCCCGGATTGCGTTGACCACAGTGGCCACGCGATCCAGTCCGCCGACGCGTCCATAAGCTTTGGCAAGGGAGGAAAAATCGCCAGAGCTGAGCGCATAATGGGAAGGGCTACCGTCATCGATGCCGTATAGTTTGCGGAAATCGGCTCCCGTGACGTGCGGTACCGCGCCGCGATTGCCACCTACACCAATGTTCACAGACGGCTCACGGAAGTAGATCGGCTTGAGCTGAGCATGAATGTCGGTGACGTGGATCAACGAGACATTGCCAAAGGTATCGAACTGCAAAAGCTGGTCTTGCGTCAGCGCTTGTTGCGCGGCGAGACGAGACCAGTTGCCAAAACCGGACGCGCCCACCAGAGCGGACGCGGCCATCGACACCTGAAGGAAATCGCGACGTGAAATCATGGGAGGGCCTTTTTGGATTTCCGGACACACATTCGCATGTGTGAATAGGTTAAGAGTGAGAAACCCCGCGCCACCAATGACGCGGGGTTACATTGATTAGTTACGGACGGACGGGCCTTCCACGGAAAGACCGTTACCACGCGACGCGACGTACAGTTCAAGTGCAATGAACTCGGCCGAACCGGGGCTGTAAGTTTCCGCTCGCGTATCGCGGACGCAGCCCTTGAAACGACCATGAACTGTGTTCAGCTTGGCGTTCTTCAGACGATACGTCGGGAAGCCGTTGATCTGGCCTTGGCTCAGGTGGTCAGCGCGGATGTAATTGCCATAATTGTCTTCGTGGCAATTTGCGCAGGACAACTCAAGCTGACCCGTACGTGTGTAATAGAGCTCTTTGCCCTGCTCCCACACTTCCGCCACAGGACCGTCGATTGCGACGTTCACCGGCATACCACGCGATTGAACAGAGATCAGCGCTTCCATCGCAGCCATGGGACCGCTGTCGTACTTGTACGCATCGGCACCCATCTGATTGGTGCGGCAATCGTTGATCTGCATCGCCAAAGTGCGAACTGAGCCTGCCTCTTCGTTCCACTTCGGATAAACCGCGCGAACGCCGGTCATCGATTCTGGACCTTCGTGGCAAGTTGCGCAGGATTTCTCAGCGCTGCCTTCAACCGTGTTCCAAGCGTCCATGGCCTGATCAACTGCAATCATGCCTGGATTGTCGAACGTGTCAGCCTGCATCGCCTGTGTGTCATCTTCGCGGAAGTGCCAACCAGAGATGACAGTATCCACGGCTGTATCCGCCATATGTGCAGGTGCAGCCGCTTTGGAGATCATCTCCTGACCGTCGATCGCGAGCGTGTCGTCATCAGCGCCACCCGCAAACACCATCGGGGCCGAAATCGCCAGCGCGGCGAACGCTGTCAGTGCCTTATTTTTCATTCTGTTCCCTCCCAAATTTACCCCTGCCCCGTAAAACCGGGACAGGGAGGAGCTTCTGCTCAGACCGTGATGGCTTTGTTGTCGTTGTAGACGGACCCGTCATCATCATACCAAGTGAACGCGAATTCACCGGCTTCGGGCACAGTGGCCTCGAATTCGAAGTACGGGTTGGTCGAAATCGCAGGTTCCAACGTGATGTCGATCACGCTCTGTCCATTGAATTCGCAAGTGAAGCGATTGATGATCGAACGCGGGATCGGGTTGCCGTCACCGTCTTTGCGTTGACCCGACTCCATCGGGTGGCTGATCAACGTCTTGATCGTGATCGCATCGCCAGCAGAGGCGGACTTCGGAACCTTGACGCGGGGTTTTACACCGGATGCCATGTATTATCTCCTAAGATCTGTATGTTGACCGTTAGCCGCCACAGCCGCCGATAGTGACCTTTACGGTCTTCGAGCTGCGAGCAAAGCTGCCATCCGCCAGTTTGGCGATGGCGATGACGTCCTGTGTACCTGCAAGACGCATACGCGTGCTTGCGGTTTGGGACGCGGCGAGCGGGCCAAAGTTGAACGTTGCAACGCCGGGTGTCGGGTTGCCGGATGCGAGAACCATAACTGCTGTTGCACCTGGTGCAGAAACAGCAATCGGAACCGTGTTGCCGTTTTCGGCAATCTCAGGCGCGGTCAGTTCTACGCCGGCGTCAGCAATCGCTGCTCCGCCGGTGAATTCTGCGATCGCGTCGTCCGCCGCAGCACTGGCGCGGAACGGCAGAACGAAGGTCAGCGCAGCTGCCCCACCCAATGCCAAGGTTTCGCGTCTCGTGAAATCCATGTCTTATCTCCTAATTCAGTGACAGCAGCTCAGCTGCCTTTGAGCGTCAGCAAGAACGCCACCACATCTTCGATCTCCTGCGCCGTCAGAATGGGCGACAGGTCTTCTTCTTTTGCAGCCTTACCGGTGTAGCCATTACCGGGTCGGATGAATCCACTGGTTTTGTAGAAGGCGGGCATAACGCTGCCTTCAAACGTCATCTTGGCGTTAGCAACGATGCCACGCAGTTCTTCTGCGCTGCGATAATCCGCGATACCGTCGAGTGTCGGGCCGACCTCGCCATGGAACGGCGCATCGTTCAGCGCGGTTACCGCGTGGCACGCAACGCAGTTGCCCTTGCCGCGGCTGGTCATGACCTTGGCGCCGTTTGCAGCGTCACCGTCCGAACCGGACAGCGATGCCTGAATTGCACCGTAATCGTCGAATTGAACCTCGCCCGGAGTGATGGGGTTGGCGATGGCGGCCGTCGCGCAAATCACGACAGCTGCGGAAATACCTGTTAGCTTCATTGTCCCTCCCTTACCGCCCGATACGTTGATCGAGCTGACATATGGCTTTGTATACCGTAGGCCACTGAGCTTGATTCACGCAACAACAAATTCACAGAAATGAATAATTGAGTGTGAATGTCGCAGTTTCAGTCTGCGCTACCGTTGCTTCTCTCTTGGATCATCCGAGCATGGTATCTCTGAAAATCTTCTTCATCTTCAAGCAGATACCGCTTCTCCGCAACCCATGTGAACATGTCTAAAGTTGTACCCTTACCAAAGGCTCCGGGCATGACCGCAACGGACGCTTCAAGCGCATTTTCGCCTTCTGGCACCTCTTCGGGAAGGAACACGATGTTCGGAGTGAACAACACACGCCACTTCCGAGCCATGTCTTTTTCTGAGTGAATCTCTCCGTCAAAGTCCGTAACTTCGATGTCTCCATGCAGGTTCAACTGCACCACAAAATAGTTCTCTGCGATGAAGTCACTGACCGTCGGATCCGAGAACACCTCTTCGTGCATTTTTGAGCAGTAGATGCAGCCCCGCTGTTCGAAAAACAGGACCAACCGCTTGCCTTCGCTATTGGCCTCATCAAGGTCTTCCCGCAAATCCTTGAATGTGTCACGCATCCAAGTCTGCTTGTGCAGGCCGTCGTCACCCAGCTCTGCCGCCGCGACCGGAAGCGCCATCAGAAGCGCCAGCGCACCACCTAGAAAATGCTTCATTTCCCTTTCTCCCCCTTCAATTGGCGGTCATCCCAGCGATGACCAATTCGGAAACCAGCGTAGCATGGCATCCGCGATCAAGTTCACGCTATCCGTTGCGATCAATAGTGCAAACACGATCAGCATTCCGCCCATGACCTTTTCGGCATAGCCAAGAAAACTTCGATTGCGCGCCGTCCAGCGAAGAAAGGGGCCAGAAAACAAAGCCGCAATTACGAAAGGTGCCGTCATGCCGACACCGTAAACAAACAAGAGCAATCCACCTTGGTAGATGTCCCCCATCCCCCCGGCGATCATCAGGATCGACGCCAATGCGGGGCCGACGCAAGGCGTCCAGCCAAATCCAAAAGCAAGACCCATGACATAAGCGCCGACCAGCGTCGTGGGCTCGGTCTTTGCCTCAACCCGCGCCTCACGGTCAAGAATCGGGATCCGCACAACACCAAGGAAATGCAGGCCAAACGCTAGCAGTACAGCCGCAGCCACATAGCGCAAAGGAGCGCGAAAATCGGCAAAAGCCTGTCCGACAGCAGTCGCCCCCATCCCCAGAAGCACGAAGATCGTGGTAACACCCAACGCGAACAAACACGCCGACAAAACGAGATTCCAGGCGATACCCTGAGGCACGTCTTCTTCGCCTTTAAGCTCGTTCATTGAAATCCCGGCCATATAACAAAGGTAGAACGGAACCATCGGAAGGATGCAGGGCGTAAAGAAGCTCAGTATCCCCGCAAGAGCCGCGCCCGCGAAAGAAATGTCGAACATGGACGGAGATTCCTTGAATTATTCACATATTCAAATTAAGTGTTTTGTTGTGACGCCGTCAATTGGTGAATAATGAATGCCCTGAACGCCCTAGCGCTTACCGCTGCTGTCTTGATTGGATCGGCATGGACCGCGACGGCCTTTGCCGAACCTTATTTGGTAATGGTCGAACAGCCGGGCTGCATCTATTGCGAACGATGGGATGCGGAAATTGGTCCAGCCTACCCCAAGACCGCTGAAGGAAAATTTGCGCCGCTTATGCGTGCAGATTTGCGACAGGGCCCACCCGAAGGCATCACCTACGCGCGCCGCGTCCTTTTCACACCGACCTTTGTTCTGATAGACGACGGTCAGGAACAGGCACGTATCGAAGGGTATCCCGGAGAAGATTTTTTCTGGCCGCTGCTGACAAAGCTGCTGGAGGACAACACAGATTTCGCAACGTCCACCGGGATCGAAACGGTCAGAAATTAGAGGCACGGCATGGCACTTCCCCAGCTCAGTCCAGATCTGAACGAAGAAGAACTTGACCGTATCGTCGACAAGGCAACAACCGCGTCGAACTTTTTGAAGGCGATCAGCCATGAAGGCCGGCTGATGATCCTTTGCCACCTCGTGACCGGCGAAAAATCTGTGACCGAACTTGAAGAGCTACTGGCAGCCCGTCAGGCTGCGGTATCGCAACAGCTCTCCCGGTTGCGACTGGAAGGTTTGGTCATTCCGCGCCGCGAAGGCAAAACAATCTACTATCGCCTTGCCGATGATCGGCCGCGCAGGGTTCTCGAATGCGTCTACGATCTCTTCTGCAAAGACGACTGATTTCGCACCCTACTCTTTCCTTGCTCTCAAATCACGGTGAACGCATATTCGACCAGGGAGCCTGTCTTGGGAGGACAGCACATGCTGGAGAGCGTTCCGGAGCACTTTATTGTGGCCGCTGTCGGACTGTTCGGAGGAGTCTTACTGGGGCTTGCCGCCAGACTGGGCAGATTCTGCACTTTGGGAGCGATCGAAGACCTGCTTTACGGCGGGTCTGACACTCGGATCCGCATGTGGGGCATCGCCATCGGCACCGCAATCATCGGCAGCTTCAGCCTTATGGGTGCGGGCATCGTCGACGCCGGCACAACCTATTACCTCTCCATCAATTGGTTGCCTTGGGCTTCTGTTATCGGCGGGCTGTTATTCGGTTACGGCATGGCGCTTGCGGGCAATTGTGGCTACGGCGCAGTTGCCCGATTGGGCGGCGGCGACCTACGCAGTTTTGTCATCGTTCTCGTGATGGGCGTGTCGACCTATGTCGTCCTCAGCGGCCCGTTGGCCCCGCTGCGAGACATGCTGTTCCCACAAAGCCCGGTTTTGCCCGGCGATGTACCACCGGGAATCGCCCATGCGACCGCCAAATGGACCGGCATTTCCGCAACCGCCATCGGCCTCACTATCGGGACTGCTTTGCTGGTCGTCTCAGCCTGTTCCCGCGTTTTTGTCGAAAACCCCAAGTCGGCCATTTGGGCCGTTGTCGTGGGAGTTGCCATCATCAGCGGTTGGGCAGGCACATCCTGGGTTGCAAATACAGGGTTCGAAGCGCTGCCGGTGGTATCACACAGCTTTGCCGCGCCTTTGGGCGAAAGTATCCTATGGTGGATGATCGGATCAGCACAACCTGTCAGCTTTGCCGTAGGCTCTGTCGCAGGAGTGTGGCTCGGCGCGTTTATTGGATCGCTGATCAAAGGCCATTTCCGCTGGGAAGCTTGCGAAGACCCTCGCGAATTACGTCGGCAGATCTTGGGCGCGGCACTCATGGGCGCCGGGGCAGTGATCGCGTTGGGCTGCACAGTCGGGCAAGGGATCAGTGCGTTTTCCATGCTCGCCTTCAGCGCACCTGTGACATTCCTTGCTATTTTCGCTGGCGCGGCCCTTGGGTTGAGGCAACTGATCGTCGGCTTTAGCCCCGCAGAATAAAGATTCCCCAACGTCATCCGTTGCTTAAGAATCACGCTGGACAACAAATTCGCGTCTCCCGCCCAAACTGGGCGCTTTTATGCCTGTAAACGCTTCAAACGCTGAGTACTCTTTAGATAAAAATAAAACTAAAGAGAGCAGGCATACAGGAACATGGGAACGGCTTTTAACGGCACGTTCGTCATCTCTTGGTCGCAGACAACTATAGACACGCTTCAATCGGCTCCGGTCGATTTCTTGAAGGTAGGTGTGACATGGGGTTGGGAAGGTGAGGCCGTTCGCGTAGACGGCCCCAACGAACTGCTGCGACTGGAAGATGCGGAGGGCGAAGCGGATCGCCGCAAGCGGGCAGCGCGAATGGTGCGGCGTTTGGTAGGCGCCGCAATCGAAGACACGACCGATCTCAGCGCCATTTCGATCGATCACCCGATCGCTGACAAGTGTTTCGTCCTCACCGACGGGCGAAGCACATATACAGTTACGCTGATCGAGTCCGGTACACGCAAGCCGCCGCTCTTGATGTTCCTCAACTCCCTGCCCCCCAAGGACCGGGATTTGTGGGTGGTTCATGCCTCTTTAACGAATGTCGTCACACAAAGTGATGCAGAACATCAGGGCGCTGTCATCTGCTTTACACCCGGCACACGCATCTTGACGCCCGATGGTGTGAAACTGATCCAAGACCTGCGCGAAGGCGACTATGTGCAGACCAAAGACAACGGGGCCCAGCCGATCCAGTGGATGGGTCAACGACGCATGAGCGGAGCCCGCTTGTTTGCGATGCCCAAGCTGCGTCCGATTCGAATTCGCGCGGGCTTGTTTGGACTGGACGAACCCGACGAAGATCTCTTGGTGTCGCCAGAACATCGGATGCTGGTCAAAGGGCCCATCGCAATGGACCTGTTCAATACGCCCGAAGTGTTGGTTGCAGCGCGTGATCTGGTTGACCATGACCGCGTGTCGGTTGATCTCAATGTACGCGAGATCACTTACGTGCACATGCTCTTACCACAACACGAAATCCTGTTCGCGAATGGTGTCGAGTCCGAAAGTTTCCATCCGGCCAATGCCGCGCTATCAACCTTGGATTCGGCGGATCGCCAACGCCTGAGAGAGATGCTGCCCAGTGTTGAATTCAATCCACAAGGCTATGGCAGCTATGCGCGACGCAATCTATCGTCGTCAGAAGCTGCTATTCTGACCCATCAGGCGGCCTGATCCACGCAACAGTCTTTAGAACCGCGACCATCAGTCATGTAAGAGGTCTATTCAAAGACCTCTTGCGGATGCACGCCCCAATACGCGCCCTTGCGTGCCCACCCACTATAGCCGCCAGCGGACAGCTCGCACCAATCGGTTTGGCATTCGTGCACTTCGGCAACCACACCCAAAGACAGTTGTGCGTTGACTTGGCTCGATGGGTCGGGCCGCGCGTACAGGTTCAGCAGTTCTACTTCTACGATGGCCGTGCGAACGCCGGACAGTAACGAATAATGTACCCAACCGCCCGCGCCATCGCGATCCTGCACGCGTCGCCAATGGCCATGTTCGGCGGTGATCTGCAACGGCATGTCCCGGCGTTTGTAGACCCAGTCGATTCGATGCGACAACGAAGGTCCGCGACGCACATTGCCTTCGCTGGCCTTCATCGAAACAAAGCGGGGAAGCGGCAAGTTCGTCACTGATCCCCGTTCTGCGGCAACTACAGGTGCGGTATTCAGCATCCCAACGACCAATGCGACGACCACAGATTTGCCCGTCAACGTCCGGAACGAAAGCCAGCTCATGTGATACGCCTCAATTTGCTTGGTTTTTTGGTTTTTGACGGCAAGTTCTTGTGCCTGCCGCGCCTTTGGGACACTGTGCCAAAACCTGACACGCCGGGGAAGTAGTGGGAGCGAAAGCATGTCATCAAAACGTCTGAGTGTTGTCGTCACGCGACGTTTGCCGGACGCCGTCGAAACGCGCCTGAAGGAACTGTTCGACGTCCGTCTTCGTGACAGTGACACGCCGATGACTCAAGCCGAACTCATAGAGGCGGTGAAGGAAGCGGATGTCCTTGTTCCGACCGTCACAGATCGAGTCGACGCCGGCCTGATCGGCCAAGCCGGAGAGCGACTGCGCCTGATCGCCAACTTCGGCGCCGGGGTAGATCACATCGACGTCGACACCGCCCGCAGCCGCGGCATTCTCGTGTCGAACACACCCGGTGTCGTCACCGAAGACACCGCCGATATGGTGCTTGCCCTGATGCTGAGCGTGACCCGACGCCTTCAGGAAGGTCTCAGCGTCATGCAGACCGGCGATTGGCAAGGCTGGGCCCCCACTGCATTCCTAGGAGGGCGTCTGGGTGGACGCCGTTTGGGCATCCTTGGCATGGGCCGCATCGGTCAGGCCGTCGCCCGCCGCGCCAAGGCGTTCGGCATGCAGATCCACTACCACAATCGCCGTCGTTTGCGCCCGGAAATCGAAGACGCACTCGAGGCAACCTATTGGGAAAGCCTCGACCAGATGGTCGCGCGCATGGACATCCTGTCCGTCAATTGCCCGCATACGCCTTCAACCTTCCACCTGCTCAACGCGCGGCGGTTGAAACTGCTCAAACCCAACGCCGTGATCGTGAACACCTCTCGTGGAGAGGTGATCGACGAAAACGCCCTCACCCGCATGCTCAAAGCAGGCGAACTGGCTGGCGCCGGCCTCGACGTTTACGAACACGGCCATCGCGGCAATCCCGAACTGCGCAATATGCCGAATGTCGTCATGCTCCCCCACATGGGGTCGGCCACGCAGGAAGGCCGCCTCGAAATGGGCGAAAAAGTTATCATCAACGTAAAGACCTTCGCGGACGGACACCGCCCTCCAGATCAGGTTGTGCCCGCAATGCTGTGACAGGGGCCATTGGCCCTTGCCTTTGTCCTAAAGGAAAGCGATGAACAAAGCATGAACACGCTTGAGTTTTATTTTCGCTCTGAAGCCCTGCACGCCCTTTCGACCGGCGCGCTCTACTGGCCATCGAAAGAACTTCTTGTCGTGTCCGATCTGCATTTGGGTAAATCCGCCCGCGCCGCCCGATTTGGCGGTGCGCAACTGCCGCCATATGAAACCACTGAAACGCTCACACGCTTATCCTTAGATCTTGAGACAACCAAAGCCCGCCGCGTAATCTGCCTGGGCGACAGCTTTGACGCACCCACGCTTCAAACCGCCCTGCCCGACTCGGATCTCTTGACCCTGACAACGCTGCAAGCGGGCCTTGATTGGGTCTGGATCGAAGGCAATCACGATCCCGGCCCCGTCCAGCTTGGCGGCACACACCGGCGCAGCCTCATGGTTGGCCCGCTCAATTTTCGTCATATTGCCAAAACAAGCCCGACGCCTGGCGAAGTCACTGGCCATTACCACCCGAAAGCAACGCTGTCGCTACGGGGCAGAGCACTGACGCGCCCCTGCTTCCTATTCGACAACACTCGCCTGATCCTTCCGGCCTATGGCGCCTTCACCGGCGGGCTGCACAGCCATGATCCGGCACTGACATGCCTGATGTCCCCGACTGCAGAAGCGATTCTGACCGGGCCAAGGCCCTGTAAATTCCCGATGCCGGGCCGCAACCCCTTGTCTTGACCTGCACGGTATGCTCACTGTTTCGCATGACCATGAAATCCCGTATTCAAGCCAGCTTCGACAGCCAGTCCATGATGTCGACATTGGGCGCCGAACTGATCGAAACCGGCAAAGGGACGGCGACAATCACCGCTCCGATCCTGCCAGGGTCGCGCCAGCAGCAGGGCTTTGGCCATGCAGGCCTGACCTTTTCCATCGGCGACAGTGCTGCGGGCTACGCCGCTCTTACTCTGATTCCCGACACACAAGAGGTCGTTACCGCCGAGATCAAGATCAACCTACTGGCTCCAGCTATAGGCGACCGTCTGATCGCACGTGGCCGCGTGATCAAACCCGGACGGCGCCTGATCGTCGTCGCCTCCGACGTCTACGCCGAAACCGATGGCACCGAACGCCATATCGCCTGCCTTATGGGCACCATGATACCCGTCGACCTTTGAAGGAACAGTAAATGCCGACATACAATCAGCCCTTGGGCGGCAACGACTCCCCTCGGTTTTCCGGCCCCAACACCATGATGCGCCTGCCCGCGCAGCCCACGGCCGAAGGGCTTGATGCGTGTTTCGTCGGCATCCCAATGGACCACGGTGCATCCAACCGCCCAGGCACACGTCTTGGCCCGCGCCAAATCCGCGAAGAAAGCCGCATGATGCGCCCCTACAACATGGCGACCGGGGCTGCTCCGTTCGAATGCATGCAGGTGGCTGATATCGGCGATGTGGCCGTCAACACTTTCGATCTAAAGAAAACCATCGGTATCATCACTGACCAGTATCGGGAGATCCTGAAACACGACACGATTCCCCTTACCCTTGGAGGCGATCACACTCTGACTTGGCCGATCCTGCGCGCGATCAAGGAAAAGCATGGGCCTGTCGCACTGATCCATGTCGATGCCCATGCCGACACAAGCGACGAAATGTTCGGCGAAAAAGAAGCACACGGCACCCCCTTCCGCCGCGCGTGGGAAGAAGGGTGTCTGCTAAACGACAAGGTCTGGCAAATCGGCCTGCGCGGTTCGGGCTATTCACCCGACGATTGGAATTGGGCCCGCGACCAAGGCTGGAACGTCATCCCTGCTGAACAATGCTGGTACAAGTCGCTGGCACCGCTGATGGTGGAAATCCGCGAAACGATCGGCGATGCGCCGGTCTATCTCAGCTATGACATCGACAGCCTCGACCCCGCTTTCGCCCCCGGAACCGGCACGGTCGAGATGGGTGGTCTTAGCACGTGGCAAGCTTTAGAGATCGTGCGCGGTTGCGCTGGCTTGAACCTCGTCGGCGGTGATCTGGTCGAAGTTTCGCCGCCGTTCGACACGACGGGCACCACCGCACTGATTGCGTCGAACCTTCTCTTTGAGATGCTTTGCGCGCTTCCCAAGGCCCAGAAGTAGAAAAGCCGGGGGCGAGCC
>CANNCS010000065.1 GCA_947503115.1 uncultured Marivita sp. | reverse complement strand
CGTTGGCTCAGGCTGCGTAACCATCAAATCCGCAGCGTCGCCCGAAACGCTTTTCAACATCGTTCGGGACATTCCCGTTCTCTGTTGGCCGTTCCGATGGTTGAAGATGGCGTGTTCCGGGGTTTCGTGGGCTTCGATGCTGTGCGCGCGCTGCGCAGTTTTCTGCCCGGCGAGGTGCACCTGATCCGGTCTGTGGCCAAAGTCATCGTTTCCGTACTGGCAAGACGAGATGCGGAAGAGCGGCTCGTGTCCGCGCACGCGGAAACGCTGTCCCAGCGCACCCGTCTTCAGGCTGTACTCTCGGCTATGCCGGACCTGATTGTCGAACTTGATCGCGAAGGCAGGTTCGTGTCCTGGCATTCGGGCACGATTGTGGTCCCTGACGCTGTGTATGATGCCTTCGTCAACCGCACACCCGAGGAAAAGCTTCCTGCGGACCTGGCTCAGATTCTTCGCGCCAAGCTGAAAGAGCTAGACGACGGAGCACAGGTTGCAAGCCACACGTTCTATTTGCCGCTGGTCGAACCTTTAACCGGATGGTGGCAGTTGTCCGCCTCGGCCATCGGCGATCAGGGGTATCTATTGGCGCTACGCGATATTACGGAGGCGCGGGAAAAAGCGGCAGAGATCGAAAGGCTATCCGAGATTGCCCGACGCACCACGAACCTGGTAATTGTCACCGACGCAAATCGGCGCATTGAATGGGTCAACACGGCGTTTGAGCGAACAACGGGTTGGACGTTGGAAGACGTCAAGGGTCGTAACCCCGGCAAGCTATTGCAAAGTGATCGAACCGATCCGGAAACCGTGACCCAATTGCGGGACGCGTTGGATAGGGCGGCACCTGTTCAAGTCGAGATCCTCAACAAATCTCGGCAAGGCAGGGAGTACTGGTTGTCGATTGATATTCAGCCACTGCACGACGACGACGGTGGTTTGCAAGGGTTCCTTGCGGTCGAGGTCGACATTACGGACCAACGCCAGCAGGCTGAATCTCTGCGTGAAGCCGCAGGCGAAGCGGCACTTGCGCGTGCCAATCTAGAACAAGCTGTGGAAGCTTTGCAGGACGGTTTTGTCCTATATGATGCTGACGATCGCCTTGTGATCTGTAACAGCCGCTTCCGCGAAATATACGAGCTTTCTGCACCGGCCATTGTAACGGGGGCCAGTTTTGAAAGCATTGTCCGCTACGGTTTGAAGGTCGGCCAATACCCAGAGGCTTTAGGCCGTGAAGATGAGTGGCTGGCCGAAAGTCTGGTTCAGCATTCCGAGCCCGACCGTGTGCTTGAACAGCAGCTTCTTGATGGGTCATGGCTCCGCGTTTTCGAAAAGGCGATGCCCGATGGCGGTCGCGTTGAGTTACGGGTTGATATCACCGAACTCAAACAAGCCGAGCAGCGCGCTCTTGCTGATCGAGCCGCAGCGATGGAAGCCAGTTTGGATGGCATCGCGATCACTGACGATCAAGGCCGGTTCATATACACCAACCGGGCTCATCTCGTCATGTTTGGGTACAGGCACGAACAGGATCTTTTGGGCAACACTTGGTCGATGCTTTATGGTCCGGACGAAGCCGAATGGATGGTAAACAACGCAATGCCTGTCCTTGCGCGAGACGGTGGCTGGTCAGGAGAGATTGTCGGTCGCGCCAAAGATGGCACTCCGGTGGATCAGGACGTGTCTTTGACGCTGAACGACGATGGAGGGCTTTTGTGCATCACGCGCGATATATCGGCACGTCGTCGCGAACGCGCTGAGCGGGAACGCTTGTTGAATGAACTGCAATTGGCCCAGCGTCGCGAGATGATCGGACAGATGGCTGCGGGACTGGCGCATGATTTCAATAATCTTCTGGCGATCATCTCGGGTGGGGCGTCTTTGATTGTTGAAGAAGCAGAAGACGGTGGGAATACGGCTGCAGGAGCTGCGCGTATCCTGACTGCATCGGATCAGGCGGCTGGGTTGGTCAAGCGCCTCCTGACTTTGGGAGCGCGCCAATCGTCCCGTGTGAGCATTGATTTGCGTCGCCCAGTGCAAGAGGCGGCAGAGCTAGTGCGTTCCAGTCTCAGAGCACCAATGCGCCTGACGCTCACAGTGCCCGATACTCCGATCGAGACCGAGGCAGATCCGACGGATGTGTTGCAACTCATGCTGAACCTGGCGATCGACGCGCGTGATGCTTTGGCTGACGCGCCTGGAACGATCGCAATCCATCTCTCTGCGCCGCAATATCATGCTGTGACAGGGGCAATGGATGTAGGACGTGTTGATCCTGCAAGGCGCTACGCCTGCCTAAGCGTCGAAGACACCGGTCCGGGGATGCCACCCGAAGTCGCCTCGCGTATCCTGACACCATATTTCAGCACCAAGGGTGATTTAGGAACTGGATTGGGCCTGGCGGTTGTGTCCTCGGTGATCGAAGACAATGGCGGGGCTATGCGCCTAAAAACCGCGCTGGGCGAGGGCACACGGTTCGACGTGTTTTGGCCTGTTGATGCGGTGGAAGAAACATCGAATCCGTCTGTTTCACCAGATGCGGTAACCGGGCGGCTGGACGGGCGTATGGTGTTGGTGATCGACGATCAACCCGAAGTGTTGGATGTGATCACCGCTTATCTCGAAGCGGCCGGAGCCGAAGTCGCCGCCACTACTAATCCTGAAGATGTTCTCGATGCTTTGCGGGACGACCCAGGCAATTGGGATTTGCTGGTGACGGATTTTGACATGCCCGACATGACGGGCGCCCAACTCGCCGACGCCGCCAAAGCTATCGTCCCAGGCTTGCCAATCATCCTCGTCACCGCGTTGGCCGGAGAGGCTAGGCGGTCTGGTGCGGTTTTTGCAAAGGTGTTGTCGAAACCGATCGACCGTCAATCGCTTGTATTGCATTCTGAATTGGCATTACTTTCAGCTGTTGATTAGCAAGAGTAGTTTATGCGCGTATTAATTGCAGACGATCAAGAGATGCTACGCGAGGTGTTTGACGCAATGCTCTCACGCGAGCAGATGCTGGTCACACTGGCGCATGATCTCGAAAGTGCACTAATTGAAATTGCACGTTCCGTCACTTTTGACCTGATCCTGCTGGACTATCATATGCCCGGAATGGACGGCCTCAATGGTGTGCGTCGCGCCCTCGAAGAAAGTAAAGGTGCGCGGGTCGCGCTCATGTCTGGCAACCTGCCGCAACACATTGTGCGTGACGCGTTACATATCGGTGCGGCGGGCTTCCTGCCAAAGAAACTCCCTGCGAAAAGCTATGTAAGTGCCATTCGATCAATGGCCTCTGGCGAACAGTTGAACCTTTCGGATGCCGATGCAGGCGTTGCCCAGCCGACCGCTCCACAATGTACAGACCAGCGTTTGACCTCACGAGAGGCCCTTGTCTTGCAACAACTTGAGACTGGGAAATCCGTATCCGAGATTGCCACCGAACTTGGCCTGAAAGAGATTACGGTGAACTTCGTGGTCAAGACCCTTTGCCGCAAGTTCGAAACTCAAGATACTGCTGCCGCAGTGGAATGCGCCAAGAAAGCTGGGTTGCTTTGAGGCGATAATAAATTTGATCGTTTTTTCGTCGTCGACGTGTTCCAAAGAACTCTTGGGCAAGCGGCCAGAACCGATCAGGGCATCACTTCGGAACCACGATTAAAATCCATTGTCGGTCTGGGTTTGGCCTCGGGATCTTCGTCCAGAACGGAATGCATATGTTCCATCACGCGGAAAAAGGCGTCCAAGTCTTCTGCGCTGACGGCAGCAGTCAGGTGCTCTTCGATCCGCGTGGCGGCTGGGATAATGTCGGCCAGCGCACGTCGCCCCGCATCGGTCAATGAGATTGCCACCAGACGCCCATCCCCTTCGCCTTGGCTTTTTTGAACCAACCCTTCCATCTCAAGCCGAGACACTGCGCGGCTGACCCTCGGCTTTTCAAGGTTGACGCAATTGTGGATGTCGCGAACCGACACTGCGCCACAGCGTAGAAGATGTACCAGTACACGCCATTCCGCGACGACCAGACCATGCGAGCGGCCGTACTCAACCGAAAGCCTTCGGCTGACCCGTTCCGACATGACAGCCAGCCGGTAGGGCAGGAACGAAGACAGGTGAAAATCGTCAGGTGTCATGTGGCGACCCAAATTCGTTGCATTTGAAATGATATTGACTTTCGTTGCTTTTGCAACGACGAATGATTTGCTCTGAGATAACATGGGCAGGGACACGATAGGGAGACGTGCACACATGGCTTTTGCATCACAGGGTGACACCGCAGAAAAGCAGATTTCCTTTACCGAGATCGGCGATGGTCTTTACGCTTTCACCGCCGAAGGAGATCCGAATTCGGGCGTCATCATTGGCGATGACAGCGTCATGATCGTCGAAGCACAGGCCACACCGCGCCTTGCACAAAAGGTCATCGACTGCGTTCGCAGTGTGACAGACAAGCCGATTTCCCATGTGGTGCTGACCCATTACCACGCGGTGCGTGTATTGGGAGCAAGTGCATTTGGCGCTGATCAGGTCATCATGTCGGACGCCGCCCGTGGCATGGTCATGGAACGGGGGCAAGAAGACTGGGACAGTGAGTTTCAACGCTTTCCGCGCCTCTTTGAAGGGCATGAAAGCATCCCCGGCCTGACATTCCCAACCACCACCTTTAGCGACAGTATGACGATCTATTTGGGCCAGCGGAAAGTCGAGATCAAACAGATCGGCCGCGCGCACACTGCGGGCGACAGCGTGATCTGGGTGCCGGACAGCCAGACTATGTTTACCGGTGATATCGTGGAATACCACTCGGCTTGTTATTGTGGCGATGGGCATTTTGAGGAATGGGGCGGCACTTTGGATGCGGTCAAAGCCTATGATCCACAAAGCATCGCGCCGGGACGCGGGGACGCTCTGATCGGTCGAGAGATGGTGGATGCCGCACTCGCAAACACGCGTGATTTTGTCGACAGCACCTACAATGCGGTCAAACCGATTGCTGCCAAGGGCGGCAGCCTTAAGGATGCTTGGGACGCGGTGCGCGCCGCCTGCGATCCGAAATTCAAGGATTATGCGATCTACGAACACTGTCTGCCGTTCAACGTCGCCCGCGCCTATGACGAAGCGCGCGGCATCACGCATCCACGCATCTGGACGGCGGAACGCGACCTTGAGATGTGGGCGCAACTGCAAGGCTAAAGGCTGACTGAAAGGGGAGGAGACCCATCATGCCGCTCGATGATCGCTATCAGCTGGCGTTCAAGCTGTACCCCTACGAACACAGCTCCGATCAGGATGCGACGACACCGGTTCGGCATCCGGTGGTTGTTGTCGGTGGAGGGCCAATTGGGGTTGCCACCGCTTTGGACCTTGGCCTTCAGGGAATCCCTGTTGTGCTTCTGGACGATCACGAAGGCGTCGGGCAGGGGTCACGCGCGATTTGTTTTGCGAAACGTACGCTTGAGATTGCGCATCGGTACGGGTGTGCGCAGCCGATGCTGGACAAGGGGGTCGTGTGGAACCTTGGCAAGGTTTTCCATGATGACAGGCAGGTATATGAATTCAACTTGCTCCCCGAAGAGGGCCACCACTTCCCGGCCTTCATCAATTTGCAACAGCCCTATTTCGAACGCTTCCTCGTCGAACGCGTCCGCGAGGCGCAGGCGGCGGGTGCGCCGATTGAACTGCGTGGCAAGAACCGGCTGGACTCTGTTGATGTGCACGATGATCACGTCGTTCTCGATGTTTCTACCCCTGATGGTCCGTATCGGATCGAAGCCGATTGGCTAATCGGGTGCGATGGAGCGAGCAGCCCTTTACGCAAAATGATGGGGCTCGATTTCGAAGGCCGGGTGTTCGAGGACAATTTCCTGATCGCCGACATCACCATGAAGGCGGATTTTCCGACCGAACGCTGGTTCTGGTTCGAACCACATTTCAAATCCGGCGACAGCGCGCTGCTGCACAAGCAACCCGATGGTGTCTGGCGGATCGATTTCCAGCTTGGCTGGGACATCGACCGCAAGGAAGAACTTAAGGAAGAAAACATCCGCCGCCGCCTTGATGCAATGTTGGGGCCGGATGTGGACTACGAGCTGGTCTGGACGTCGATCTATACTTTTCAATGCCGCCGCATGAAAAAGTTCCGCCACGGTCGTGTGATCTTTGCAGGAGATGCCGCGCATCAAGTCTCGCCCTTCGGGGCGCGCGGCGCCAATTCCGGTATTCAGGATGTGGACAATCTTGGATGGAAACTTGGTTTGGTCTTGAACGGTACCGCACCAGAATGCCTGCTGGACAGCTATGATGTCGAGCGGCGGCACGGGGCGGATGAAAATATCCTCAATTCGTCGCGCTCGACTGACTTCATCACCCCGAAATCCAAAATCAGCCACGTCTTCCGCAATGCTGTGTTGGACCTTGCCCAGTATCACACTTTTGCACGGCCGTTGGTCAATTCCGGCCGTCTGTCCGTACCTTGCATTTACGATGATTTGCCGCTGAACACTTGCGATGCGTTGCCCGGTGGCCCTGCACGCACGCGCCCTGGCGCACCTTGCCCGGATGCGCCTTTGGGGCAGGGGTTCCTGTTGGATCACTTGGGTGGAGACTTCGTGCTACTGGGTGTGGGGTGCGTTGTGCCCGAGCAGTTTGAAGTCGAAGGGATGACCCTCCGCGGTCTGTCCGTGACTGCGAACACAGAGATCAATGACCGATACCTGGGCGATGCGACACAGGCTGTATACCTGATCCGCCCCGACCAGCATGTCGCGGCGCGGTGGCACGCCTTTGACGAAAACTTGGTGTGGGTCGCCTTGGCCCGTTCCATAGGAAAGGACTGACGTGATGGCGCTCAATACTTCCCCTAACATCCCTGATCCTGACGGGTTTTATGCCGAACTTCTCGAAGCCCATGGCGGGCTAAGCGACGATGACAGTATCGCGCTGAATGCTCGGCTGATCCTGATCCTTGCCAACCATATTGGTGATCGCGCGGTGCTGAGCGAAGCGCTGGCCGTCGCCGCGACAGGAGAAACGCGATGAATGCCCCGCACACATCCGGTCTGATCCAGGCAAAAGGCGCCCTGACCGAACCGGGCTACATGCCCGGCTGGGCCAATGATTTCGAAACTGAGGCTCTGCCCGACGCCTTACCGCGCGGGATGAACAGCCCGCAGAAATGCAACTACGGGCTCTACGGTGAACAGCTCTCTGGTACGGCCTTTACCGCAGAACGTCCTGAACGCACATGGTGCTACCGGATCCGGCCGTCGGTCAAACATTCCGCGCGGTACACGCGGATCGACCTGCCTTATTGGAAGAGCGCGCCCAATGTCGTCGAAAACGTGACCTCGTTGGGTCAGTACCGTTGGGATCCGGTCCCGCACAGTGACGCGCCGCTTACATGGCTAACAGGCATGCGGACAATGACGTCGGCGGGGGATGTAAACACCCAAATCGGAATGGCGAGCCATATCTACCTTGTCACCGAAAGCATGAAGGACGCCTATTTCTTCAGCGCCGACAGCGAGTTTCTGGTGGTGCCACAGGAGGGCAAACTGCGCTTTGCAACCGAGCTTGGCATCATCGATGTCGAACCCAAGGAGATCGCAATCCTCCCGCGCGGTTTGGTCTACAGGGTCGAGGTGCTGGACGGCCCGTGTCGCGGTTTTGTTTGTGAAAACTACGGACAGAAGTTCGAGCTGCCGGGCCGTGGGCCGATCGGAGCAAATTGTATGGCCAACCCGCGCGACTTCAAGGCACCCGTCGCTGCCTTTGAGGACCGCGAAGTGCCGTCGACCCTAACCGTCAAATGGTGCGGTCAATTTCACGAAACCAAGATAGGACAAAGTCCGCTCGACGTGGTGGCGTGGCATGGCAATTACGCGCCCTACAAATACGACCTGCGCACCTATTGTCCGGTTGGAGCGATCCTGTTCGACCATCCCGATCCGTCGATTTTTACCGTACTGACGGCACCATCGGGTGTGCCAGGTACCGCGAACATTGATTTTGTTCTGTTCCGCGAACGCTGGATGGTGGCGGAAAACACATTCCGTCCGCCGTGGTATCACAAGAACATCATGTCCGAGCTCATGGGCAATATTTACGGCCAGTACGACGCTAAACCGCAAGGCTTTGTCCCCGGTGGGATGAGCCTGCACAACATGATGCTGCCACATGGGCCAGACCGCGAGGCGTTCGAGAAAGCGTCGAACGCAAATCTTGGCCCCGACAAGCTTGATCGTACTATGTCCTTCATGTTTGAGATAAGGTTCCCACAGCATCTTACTGAATTTGCGGGAAAAGAGGCGCCCATTCAGGATGATTATATCGACTGTTGGGACAGCCTTGAGAAGAAGTTCGACGGCACGCCGGGGAAGAAATAGACAATGGCTTTGCGTCTTTCCTGGTTGGACAGTGCCAATGCCCCGGACTGTGATTTCCCACTGAACAACCTGCCGTACGGAGTGTTCTCTGTTGGCGACGGCGATCTGCGCTGTGGTGTGGCCATTGGTGACCGGATCGTTGATGCAACCGGGTTGGAAGCGGCTGGCATTCTGCGGGCTGATCCAGACGCGGATGTTTTGGACGCTCCGTTTTGGAACGACTTCATGGAGTTGGGCTGCGATGCTTGGTCCCGCTACCGCGCCGCTTTGACCGCAATGCTTGCAAAAGGTGCAGAGGACGCGGTGCAGGACGCGGTCATCACACATTCCGTTCTGTTGGCCGAGGTGCAACTGCATATGCCGTTGCGGGTAAGCGAATTCACTGACTTCTACTCCAGCCGCCATCACGCCACGAATGTCGGAACAATGTTTCGCGGTGCGGAAAACGCGTTGCCGCCGAACTGGCTGCATATCCCCATTGGGTACAACGGGCGCGCGTCTTCGGTTGTGGTGTCCGGCACGCCGGTCACACGCCCTCATGGCCAGATCAAGGGTGCGAACTTTGACACTCCGTGTTTTGCGCCATCTGCGCGGTTCGATATCGAGCTCGAGATAGGAGCGATCGTAGGGCAAGCATCGGACGGTCCGATCAGCGTTGCGCAGGCGTTCGATAACATTTTCGGCTATGTGATCCTGAACGACTGGTCCGCTCGCGACATACAGGCATGGGAATATCAACCGCTTGGCCCGTTTCAGGCCAAGGCCACCGCCACCACGATCAGCCCATGGATCGTGACCACCGCTGCTTTGGAGCCGTTCCGCACCAGCACCCCCGCGCGGGAAACGCCGCTGCTGGACTATCTGACAGAACCCGCTCCGATGCTCTACGACATCGCATTGGAGGTCGGGCTGACCCCGGAAGCGGGGACAGAGACAGTGATCGCGCGGACCAATTACCGCGAGATGTATTACTCTGCGGCCCAGCAACTGGCCCATCACACCAGTTCTGGCTGCCCCATGCGCGTGGGGGATCTATTGGGGTCAGGCACCATCTCAGGACCAGAACGGCACAATCGTGGTGCCTTGCTAGAACTGAGCTGGGGCGGGAAAGAGCCGATCACGCTTGAGACTGGCGAAACCCGTACCTTTGTCGAGGACGGCGACACACTTTCGCTGCGTGGGTACGCGCAAGGGGATGGGTATCGTGTAGGGTTTGGGGCTTGTTCCGGGACGGTTCTTCCTGCACGAACTTGACCAAGAACTCCCGGGAACTCGGCAAGGGGCCGGATAAAGTGCATAAATGCCGATGAAAACAACGCAGGTGGAGCCAATTCAATGACTGTTCTAGTCGAACGACGCGGTGCGTATGCAATCGTGACAATCGATAATCCACCCGTCAATGCGGTTTCCTTGGCGGTGCGCCAAGGGTTGATGGCTGCAGTGGCGCAGACTGAGGCGGAGAAGGACATTGCTGCAGTGGTTTTGTCCTGTGCTGGGCGCACCTTTGTGGCCGGCGCGGATGTCAAAGAGTTCGACAAACCGCCTGTCGCGCCCCATTTACCGGATGTGATCGCCGCAATCGAAGCTGCCTCCAAACCTTGGATTGCAGTCATTCACGGCACCGCGCTTGGTGGTGGGCTGGAATTGGCGATGGGGTGTCACCACCGCGTCGCTGACGCAACAGCGCGCATGGGGCTGCCGGAAGTAACACTTGGCCTTATTCCTGGGGCCGGAGGCACAGTGCGATTGCCGCGTCTTGTCGATGCCGAACTTGCGTTGACGATGATTGCCGGTGGCAAACCGATTTCGGCGCAGAAGGCAAAAGACGCAGGTTTGATTGACGTGATTGCCGATGGTGACCTGCTTCAAACCGCTTTTGATCTAGTGACACGCGGTGTTGCGTGTCGACCAACTTTAGCGATGCACGTCAGAGGTGTCACCAATGACGGCGCTTTTGAAAAAATCTCTTCGGACCTGCTGCGCAAGGCGCGGGGGCAACATTCGGTTGCGGTTGCCATAGACGCTCTAAAGCGCGCGCTGATTATGCCCGAGGCCGATGCTTTGGCAGAGGAACGCGCGACGTTTCTGGAACTCAAGACCAGCGATCAGGCTCGCGCATTGCGCCACATCTTCTTTGCAGAGCGGGCAAGTTTGGTTGATCCCCGGGCAAAGCTATCGCCGCGTCCTATCGAACGGATTGGCGTCATCGGAGGTGGAACAATGGGCGCGGGCATCGCATCGCTATGCCTGATGCGTGGCTTTGCCGTGACTTTGATCGAACGTGATATGACAAGCCTACAAGCCGGTGGCGAGCGCGTTCATACGGTTTTGGAGGCAAGTTCGAAACGCGGTCTGTTGCCAGATTTGGACGCGGTGTTGGCGCGGTTCCGGACGGCAACCGATTATGCGGCTCTGTCTGATGCGGATCTGGTGATCGAGGCAGTGTTTGAAGACATGGCGGTCAAGAAGCAGGTCTTTACCGAACTTGAAAAGGTAACCAGACCGGATGCAATCCTCGCGACGAATACTTCTTACCTCGACGTGAACGAGATCGCATCGTGTTTGCGCGATCCGTCCCGCGCCATCGGGCTGCATTTCTTTTCGCCCGCACATATCATGAAATTGCTTGAAATCGTGTTGCCGGAATCTGTGGCAGATGATGTGGTTTCTACCGCTGTGAAGCTATCCAAAAAGCTCGGAAAGATTGGTGTCTTTTCTGGCGTCTGTGACGGCTTCATTGGTAATCGCATCATGTCGGCTTACCGGACGGAAGCGGACCGGCTTTTGATTGATGGTGCCGACCCTGAACAGGTCGATGCTGCGATGCGGGATTATGGTTTTCCGATTGGTGTCTTCGAGATGCAGGATCTCGCTGGCCTCGATATCGCGTGGGCGATGCGAAAACGGCGTTTGGCGGAAGGTAAACTGTCCCAAGGCTACATACGGATCGCAGACCGTCTGTGCGAACTTGGTCGGTTTGGTCGCAAAAGTGGAGCGGGCTGGTATGACTACGATGGCACCAAGGTGTTGCCGTCAGGCGCGGTGGCTACCATCATCGCAGAAGAGCGGCAGGCCATGGGCAAAACGGCTGTGGCATTTTCGAACGAAGAGGTGATGTCGCGTATCCTTGGTGCCATGCATCTTGAGGCACAGGCGGTCTTGGCCGAAGGCATTGCACGTTCTGCCCAAGACATCGACGTCGTGATGGTCAATGGGTACAGCTTTCCCCGTTGGAAAGGGGGGCCCATGTTCGCGGCGCAAGACAGATTGTCCTGACACCGCAGCGCCGAACTGGTTTCAAGTGTCGTCAGGTGTCCGGATCGCGGCGCTGCCATGATAGGCCATGTAACTTCGCTGAATAGCAATCTGATCTGCGATGAACTTGGCATCGTGCCAAACGCCCCAGATAAACGAAGAACCGCGTCGGGACTGCCACGGCAAGCCGACGAAGTAGAGCCCCGGCTCCTCCGACACCCCTCGCTGATGTCGTGGGCGACCTTGATCATCAAATGTGTCAGCGTTGATCCAGTCAAAATCGAAGTGAAAACCCGTCGCCCAGAGGATCGTGCCTATACCGGCCTTGGAAAGGTCTAGCTCGTGGATCGGTGTTTTCACACAATCTGGGTCTTCCGGGATGGTCCGTGCATGGGGTTCTGTCGGAAGGTCTAGTCCGTGTTTGGCGATATAGGCATCCGCTTCGTCCAGAACTGACAGGTAATTCGCATCGCCTGCGTTTAGGTTGTTGCGCAAGTCGTTTGAGAACTTGATGATTCCGTCTTGATACCCTTTCGCCATTCCCAACAGAGTGATGCCTCGATGCGCCAACCTGCGGAAGTCGATAGTCCTGCCTCCATGTGCTCCGCTGACTGCAATGGTCACGTGTTCTGCGCCGAGGCCGGGGCTATCAGCGTTCCATTTGCCCAACACGCCTAGCCACCAAACGTTGTCACGCTGGCGATAGCGTCGTGGCGGCCGATCATGTGGGCCGATCGACAAATAGACAGGCCGCCTAGCCTCCATGAGTTCTTCCGCGATTTGGACACCGGATGACCCGCCACCCACCACAAGCACAGCGCCTTCGGGCAATTGGTCTGGATTGCGGTAGGCACTGGAGTGTATTTGCAACGGTCCTGCATCAGAAGGGACGATGGGTGGAATAGCGGGTTTCTGGAACGGCCCCGTCGCGGCAATCACATGGCGCGCGGTTATCTTGCCCTGCGTGGTTTCGAGCAGAAACGCGCCGTCTTTTGGCGTCACTGCTGTAACATTGACCCCAGTCCGGATCGGGGCGTTGAACTGTTTTGCATAAGCTTCGAAATAGGCCGCGACACTTTCCTTGTCAGGGAAGGCGTCATCATCGCATTGAAACATGGCATTGGGAAATCTGTCGTGCCAGGCTGGACCGTTCGCAACAAGCGAGTCCCAACGTTCGGTGCGCCAGCGCTCTGCGATCCGTGCCCGTTCAAGAACAACGTGTTCGATCCCCAGATTGGTCAGGTGTTCGCTTGCTGCGACGCCTGCCTGTCCCGCGCCCACCACAACGGTGTCGAATTCTTCCATCGTCGACTCCTTGACTACTGATGCCAAGCATAGGGGGCCGCCAAGCACATGGAACACAAAGAATTTCCAAAGCTATACTTGGTTTTGCGCCAATCAGGTTTAGGCTTGGGCTATTGTCGGGCCGGGTACAAGGCCGTTCCGAAGGCAAAGCCGAACCGACTAGAGCAGACGCAGACATGCATAAGGACTACGCGCATGGCCCACACCCGTATTCGTAAATTCAATACTTCCGACACCTATCCCGAGCAGAACCTCGACAACGACCTGTGCCAGGCTGTGGTCACGCAAGGCGGTCGGATTGTTTGGCTGCGAGGTCAATGTCCTCAGAGTCTTGACGATGCCAAGAATATTGAAAGTCATGATCCTGTGAAGCAGACCCACAAGGTCATGCAAAACATCCAACAACTGATTGAAGAGGCCGGGGGCGAGATGGCGCATTTGGTAAAGGTGGTGGTATACATCACCGATGTGCGCCATCGAGAGGCCGTTTATCGCACCATGGGTGAGTATATAAAAGGGGTGCACCCGGTCTCTACCGGCCTTGTCGTCCAAGCCCTTGCGCGGCCCGAATGGCTGGTCGAAATCGATGGTACTGCCGTGATTCCAGAAGGGTACAAACAATGACGTTTTCTCTGGTTGCACGTTGTGCGGAAACGGGGATGTTCGGAGTTGCGATATCCTCCTCTTCTCCGGCGGTTGCTGCGCGTTGTTCCTATGCGCGAGCAAGTGCCGGGGCCGTGGCCAGCCAAAACGTGACCGACCCCACTCTGGGACCATTTGCGCTTGATCTCATGCAAGGCGGCATGTCGGCGGCAGAAGCCATCGCGGGTGTGCGCGATCAGGGGCGGCACATCGCGTACCGACAGGTTCTGGCGATTGATCGTCAGGGCCGGACGGCGATCCATTCCGGGCCGAAATCGTTGGGCATCTGGACACAGGCCGAAGGCAGGGATGTCGCGTCGGGGGGGAACCTGCTGGCGAACGACGGCGTGCCTGCTGCCATCGTTGCTGGGTTCGAGACCGCGCAAGGCCATCTGGGCGACAGGCTTATCGCAGCATTGCAGGCAGGCCTTGCTGCAGGTGGTGAAGCGGGGCCAGTGCATTCGGCGGGTATGATGCTTGTCGACAAGGTCAGCTGGCCCGTTGCCGATCTGCGCTGCGACTGGACCCAGGACTGCCCGATCGAGGCTGTCGCCACCGCGTGGGACGTCTACAAGCCGCAGCTAGACGTCTATGTCCAGCGGGCGCTTGATCCGACGAAGGCGCCATCCTACGGCGTGCCGGGTGACGAATGATCAAGTCTGGTGAATGCTTCAATGTTCGTCGACCTGTTTGAAAGCTGATCTATCTTGTAGTTCCTCGTAAATCGTCGCGGGCACTTTCTGGAAAGGCCAAACATGCATCCCCAAACCGTTCCTGACGCAATCTTTCACACGCGCGTTCGCAATGATGCCTTGGGTGGCCCAAACCCGTTCGAGTGGAAGAAGCTGTCGACTCAAGATGTTTTCAGAGGAAAGCGCATCGTCCTTTTTGGTGTGCCGGGTGCCTTCACTCCGGCTTGCTCGGACGATCATTTGCCGGGGTTCGAAGCACACGCCGAAGCGTTCCGCGCGCTTGGTGTCGATCAGGTGGTCTGTCTCTCTGTCAATGACGCCTTCGTCATGCATCAATGGGCGCTGTCACGGAATATCGAAAAAGTCATGATGTTGCCGGACGGAAATGCCGAATTTACTCGCAAGATGGGAATGCTCGTGGAAAGGACGAGCAATGGTATGGGGTTGCGAAGCTGGCGTTATTCGATGCTCGTTGACGATGCGCGTATTGAGAAGCTGTTCATCGAACCGGACTTCAAAGACAATCCGTCTGGCGTTCCTCTTGATGTGTCATCTGCCGAAAGAATGCTGAGCCACCTTCAGGGACTTTAGACAAAATCAGTCAGTTCTATTGTAAAGCAGTAGGCCGCGGGCGGCGCAGGGGGTGTTCATTTCGATTGGCTTGGTCCTATCCTCGAAGGGCATACGATTTCACAAGGCTGATTATGTCCAAAGTCGAAGACGCACTCAAAGCACCATCGGTCCGCAGCCGCAACCCGGAACGAACCCGGGCAGAAATCCTGTCAGAAGCGGTTCACGAATTCGCTGAACATGGCTTCCACGGTGCTCGGGTCGAGCGGATTACCAAGGCGGCAAAATGCAACGCGCGAATGATCTACCATTACTTCGGCGGCAAAGAGCAACTCTATCTCGCGGTTCTGGACAGCGTGTATGCTCAGATCCGCAATCGCGAGGCGCAGTTGCGGTTCGGAACTGCCGATCCCATTACAGAAGCGCGCAGGCTAGTGGAGTTCACCTATGACTACTTTGCAGAGAATGGCGATTTCCTGAAAATGATCCGCAATGAAAATCTGTTGCAAGGTAAGTATATCAAGCGATCGCAGATGATCCGGGACATGTCACAACCCTTTATCGCAGCTATTGGGGAACTGATGGAACGTGGTTACTCGGCAGGCGTGTTCAGTCGCAAACCGGACCCTGTGCAGCTTTATGTGACCGTCGTGGCTCTATCGGCACACCACCTGAACAATGCCGCAACCCTTGGAACGGTTGTCGGTCAGGACCTTACCGACCTATCGTGGCAGGCAGAGCGCCGCGACCACGCGGTCGAGGTTGTTCTATCCTACCTTGGAATTCAAACGCGTGGCTAAATACCTCTCATAATAAAACATTCGTTTACTTAGTGCTATCGCCAGTGACGTGGTGCTCTGATCGCTAATCTCGCGCCGTTCGTTGGGTCAGATGGCCCTCCTGGAGTCTGCGTTCCTGATTCTGTGGTAGGTCTGTTCCTAAAAGATAAGGTCGAACGAGTTGACCGATCTGTACGCGGCTCACTTCCACATGTGCAAACTTCCGAGGCAAGCGGCCGGAAATCTGACCATGCTTTGATCGTGACTGAAATTAAATCAAAAGATATTTACTTAAGTGTCAAGAAGCGAAGTCTCCTGCGATTTAACAGATCGCATGAACATTTCAGCACACACGACAGATGCCCCACTGACTGTGAGTTTGCCCGAGATGACGGATGCGGCCTCGACCCGTCGCAAGGCCGTGGAATTGCAGCAGGCCTCCGTGATTTTCGGCATCGGCGACAAGGCAGTCACGGCTCTGTCCCCGACAAACTTGACGCTCGACAAGGGTGATTTTGTTGCGCTTGTCGGACCTTCAGGCTGCGGAAAATCGACGATTTTGCGATTGGTCACGAGCCTGATCACGCCGTCCTCTGGTGCCGTATTGGTCGGTGGGCGAGACGCAGCGATCCGGCATTTGCGAATGGGGATGGCGTTTCAAAATCCGACCATGCTGCCCTGGCTCACGATCGAACAGAATGTGATGATGCCGCTAAAGATCGTCAAACCGTTCAAGCAATCGTATCGCCAAGATCGCAAAGGCGCGTTCCGCGACCGGGTGCATGCGCTGCTGGGCCAGGTGGGTCTTGGGGATTTTTCGGGGCATTTCCCTTGGCAATTGTCAGGTGGCATGTTGCAGCGTGCCAATTTGTGCCGTGCGCTCGTGCACGATCCGGACCTGTTGCTTCTGGACGAACCTTTTGGGGCCTTGGATCAGTTCACCCGCGAAGAGCTTTGGCAAACTCTTCAGGAGTTGTACCTCGATCGCAAACCCACAGTGCTTTTGGTCACGCACGATCTTCGTGAAGCGGGGTTTCTGGCGCAACGCATCTGCGTGATGAGCGCCCGTCCGGGGCGTATTATCTCCGACGAAGTGGTGCCGCTTGCGCAACCGCGTGCCATCGAAACGATCTATACGCCCGAATTCGTTGAGAAGACCCAAAACCTGCGCGCTTTGATCGCTCAGGTTCGGGCCTAGGAGCGCACTATGACCGAAAAACAACGCATCCGCCTGTGGTCGTTTTCACTGTTCATCGGTTTCTTCCTGATGTGGGAGGTGCTGTGCATCGTTCTAAATGTATCTGACCTTGTGCTGCCGCGCCCCTCCGAGATCCTTGTAACGCTTTGGACCAAGTTTCCGATCCTCTGGCCGCATATACTTCAGACGCTCTACTCTACGCTTATTGGTGATAGTGCCCTTGGGGTCAGCATTGGGGTCGCTTTGGGTGTTTTGGTTGGGACGTCCAAAGTCGCTTACTCTGTTGCCTATCCCTTGCTGGTTGGGTTCTCGTCTATTCCCAAGGTCGCCGTCGTGCCGATTTTCGTTTTGTGGTTCGGGTCTGGAACCACACCCGCAATCCTGACGGCGATGGTAATATGTGTGTTTCCGATTGTGGTGAACATCGCCACAGGCCTCGCCACGACTGAGCCTGACCTTGAAGATGTGCTAAAGACATTGGGCGCTTCGAAGTCCGAGATCCTTTGGAATGTCGGTCTTCCGCGCACGATGCCTTACTTCTTTGCTTCGCTGAAAGTCGCGATCACCCTGTCCTTTGTCGGTGCGGTGTTGTCGGAAACCGTGGCCTCAAACCGGGGTATCGGCAACGTGATGATGACAGCGTCCTCGAATTTCCAGGTCTCGTTGGTTTTTGCTGGGCTGATCATTCTCGCTGTGTTGGGCGTCATGCTCTACGCGCTTTTCTCTTTGCTTGAACGCCATGTGACGGGGTGGGCCACCCGCGACACCGAGATCGCCATTACCTGACCTGAATTTTCAATCTTTCGAAAGGACCAAGACGATGAAGCATACCCTGTTTGCAGCCGTAGTCGCCGTGATGTCCGGGATTACCCCGGCAATGGCCGAAATGACGGATATCAAGTTCACGCTTGGCTGGAAGACCCAAGGCAGCGACGCGCCATTTCTTGTTGCGCTGAATGAAGGCTATTTCGAAGAGGAAGGGCTGAACGTCACCATCGATCAAGGCGAAGGCTCTGCTGCAACGGTGACACGGGTCATGAGCGGTGCGTATGATGCGGGATTTGGCGACATCAACGCCATTATCCAGAACGCCGCCGCACGCCCCGGGGAAGCCCCAGTGATGGTGTTCCAGATGTGGAACCGCCCCCCGTTCGCAATTGCAGTGCCCAAGGATCTTGGCCTGACATCACCGAAACAGTTGGAAGGCAAGACGCTTGGCGGCGCACAAGGCACGCCAACAACACGGCTTTTCCCAGTATTTGCACGCCTCAACGACATCGACATTGATACCGTCAAGTATGAAAGCCTCGCACCTAATCTTCAGGAACCCATGCTGATCCGTGGCGAAATCGATGGTGCTTACACCTTCACAGTTTCGAGCTGGTTCAACCTGATTGCGAACCGCAAAGATCCTGCCGCTGACTTCGATTGGTTCAACTACGAAGATTACGGTATGGACCTTTATTCCAACGGTATGATGGTGTCGCGGACGCTGTTGGCCGAAAATCCAGACGCCGTGGCAGGGCTTGTTCGAGCCGTTACCAAAGCGACTTTGGAAATCATGAAAGATCAGGATGTTGCGGTCGAGGCGATCATGGCATTCGACAACCTTGTTGATCCAGAACTTGAACGTGCACGGTT
This sequence comes from uncultured Marivita sp., assembly GCA_947503115.1. GTDB lineage: Bacteria > Pseudomonadota > Alphaproteobacteria > Rhodobacterales > Rhodobacteraceae > Marivita. The sequence goes on along the minus strand of CANNCS010000065.1, from coordinate 7,085 downwards.
GGAATTTGCCCTGACCAAGCTGATGAACGCCCCTGAAACCACGGAGACCGGTATCGGTGATCTGGTGGATGAACGTCTCACACGGTCAATCGCGCTAATTGCTGAAGGATACGGACTGGACACGCTCCCCGAAGCGTCTGAAGTCTTTGATCGATCCTTCCTTGCGCCTGCCTCGGAGCGGATGCTCGACGTATCAATCAATTGATTGACCCATGAAAACGTGATGCGCTGGGTCTGATGGCTCGGCGCAGCGTGCGTGACATTCGGCCAACACACAGGAGACCCAAATGGATCAGAAGACCGATCTCGTTGCCGAGGCCAAGGCAATTGTAGAAGCCTATCTCGAACGCTCCATGGTGCCCGATCCTGAAGGGGCGGCGGCTTTTGTCTCTCCAGATTTTAAACTGGTGTTTACGGGTGGCCGCCGCTTTTCCGGTCCGGCGGACAGTTCGGCGTTCAACGCCAAGCGCTATGCGTGGGTCAAGAAACGGTTCCTGCGCACCGATGCAGCGTTGGATTCAGAAACCGGCGATGTTCATGTCTACAATACTGGATACCTTTACGGAGAATGGAAAGATGGCAGTGGGTTTGAAACCAATCGCTACATGGACAAGTTCATTGTGCGTGACGGAAAGATTGTCGCGACGGATGTCTGGAACGACAGCGCAGAAATCCTGCTTCACAAGGCGGGATTGGCCGAGGCGGACCTGTAAATGCTGCGCAACCACGGACGGTATGCCTATCGCGCAATCACTGATCGTGCTGATTACACATGGCCGAATGGCGCGCGGTTGGCGGTCTATATCGGCCTGAACCTCGAACATTTTGCCTTCGCAGAAGGTTTGGGGGCCGAACTTGCGCCCGGTGGTCCATCGCCAGACGTTTTGAATTATGCGTGGCGCGATTATGGCAACCGCGTCGGTGCGTGGCGGATGCGTGACCTGTTTGACGCAATGGACATGCCAGTCAGCGTTTTGGCCAATAGCGTGATGTACGATTATGCGCCCGATCTGATGACCGCGTTTCGCGAAAGGGGAGACGAGATCGTCGGCCATGGCCGAACAAATTCGGAACGACAGAGTGTTTTGGACAACGCGGAAGAGGCGGCGCTCATTGACGAGGCGACAAAGGCCCTGACGTACGCAGAAGGCACCGCACCGAAAGGGTGGTTGTCGCCCTGGATTGCGGAAAGTCTCGACACCCCGGACCTGCTGGTCGAGGCAGGATACGGGTATACGTTAAACTGGTGTATGGATGACCAACCGGTGTGGATGCAGACCCGCGCCGGGCGGCTGTTATCAATCCCCTATCCGCAAGAGGTTAACGACATTCCGTCAATTGTTGCCCGCAAGGACAGTGCAGAACAGTTCGCTGATATGATCATCGACAATTTCGACGAGATGTTGGGTCAATCCGCAACGCAGCCATTGGTGATGGGGATCGCGTTACATCCTTATCTTGTAGGGCAGCCCTATCGCCTGCGGCACCTGCGCCGGGCGCTGACGCATATCTGCGCGCATCGTGACGACATTTGGTTGACGCGCAGCGGCGAGATTCATGACTATTGCCGTCACGCCATACCAGAGCTGATTGCATGACCTTGGGTGCGGCGGATGAAGGTGTGTTCGATGGAGATACGCTTGCGTTGTGGGAACCGCATATCCGCGCGTTCGTCGAAATACTCCCAGTTGCGACCGCGACGCACGAGGGGGTATTAAGCGGCCTGACCTTTGGGGTTAAAGATATCATTGACGTGGAAGGAGCACATACCCGCAATGGAAGTGCTACCAGCGTAGATGTCTCTTTAGCCACGAAGGACGCTGAGGTCGTAGCGGCATTGCGGGCGCAAGGGGCGCGCGTTGTCGGCAAGACAAGCACAACAGAATTCGCGTTCACCGATCCGACCGACTGTCGAAATCCCCATGATCTCAGTCGGACGCCCGGTGGATCGAGCAGCGGGTCCGGCGCGGCGGTTGCAGCGGGTTTGGTCGACTTTGCGCTGGGCACACAGACCGCAGGCTCGCTGTGTCGACCGGCAGCCTATTGTGGTGTCGTCGGGTTCAAACCAACCTATGGCGCTTTGTCTCGTGCCAGAGTCACACCGCTTGCCCCTGGTTTTGACAGCGTCGGCGTTATCGCAAAATCGGTCACGGTGGCGAAATCTGCCTTTGCTGTGATGCACAACCAAAAGACATCGCCGGAAGGCAAGTTGATGACCTTTGTGCGATGGCTCTTACCGGGAGAGGTTAAGGCCTCGTCGGACACTTTGTCTGCATTGGATGCAGCAACGAAAGCGCTTGCCCTAAACGCCGAATTTCCGCCACCACCATCAGTGCCATGCGATCCGCAGGCGATTGTCGATGCTCATCGGATGGTCATGCTGGCCGAAGCCTTTGAGGCGCATGGGTGCATTTTGCGGTCAGATCAGGCGAAATTGCTGCGCCCTAAGTTTCGTGCTGCGCTTGATGCAGGGGCAGGTCTCAACGCGGCGGATGTGTCATCAGCGCGCCAAACGCTCCGGTCTGCAGCGGATGCGTTTTGGAGCGGGATGCAGGATGTCGATGCAATCCTGACTGTTCCAGTTCCAGAAGGCGCGCCCAAGTTGGGGGACGGAACTGGGTTTCAGGACTGGCTTACTCCGTGGACTGTCTTCGGTGGGCCATTGGTAAGTTTGCCTTGGGGGATCGACCGCGAAGGCCGCCCTCGTGCGGTGATGCTTGCTGGTCGCCCGGGATCGGACATGCCTTTGTTGACCCTCGCGCAACAACTTGAAGACAGCGCACCCGCACGTCCGATCCCCAAGCGTCCACCGGTCTAATCGCGCAAGCGGACAATTGCATCCACTTCCACAGCCGCATTGCCGGGAAGACCAGAAACCCCGACAGCGGTACGAGCGTGCCAACCGTTCTCACCAAAACAGGCTACAAACACTTCGGTCGCTCCGTTGATCACTTGCGGCGTTGCTCCGAAACCCGCCACGCAATTGACGAACCCGCCCAAACGAAGAACACTTGCCACGCGGTCCAAGTCCCCATCACAGGCCTGACGTAGACGGTAGAGTAGGTTCAAAGCGCAAATCTGCGCCGCCTTCTGCGCGAGGGCAATGTCGTCTTCGGTGTCGGCAACTGGGCCAATATGGGTGACGGCACCGTCCCATTCGCAGATTTGGCCGGAAAGATAGATCACCTTGCCATCACGCCGAAACGGCAGGAATTGACCGCGCGGTGTCCAATCCGGTGGCAGGTTTAGTCCAAATTCTTTCAACCGTGTTTCCGCCACTGACATCAGACAGGCACCACATGTTCGGAGATATAACTCCGCCAATCACCAATATCGGTAATGTCCTGCGCCCCGACGGTGCCTGCTGCTTCGCAGACAAAACTTTTGACCCACGTACCGTCCGACAATTCGACCGTGCCTATGGCCAGAGGGGCCGGGATGCCAACGATGAATTCCCCAACAGCTGTTTTGGGTAGTGACCAGATTTCCACCGCAACAGAACCCGTGCCCGAGTCTGTGCTGCGGACAAGTCCGGGGCGCGCAGGGGGCCCACCCGCCAAGGCAAAAAACTTGTAATGCGCGGACGTTTTTGCCGATCGGACTAAACGCCCACCCAGTTTCGTCATTTCAGAATTAAGCGGAAGGCCAGTCATATGTGCTCCGCAGACCGCCAATTCGAAACGGTCCGTGTCTTTCGTAGGAAGCGTTGCCGGTTCTAACAATGCAAACGGCGTCGCGCCCATTTTGCGAGGACAGTTACGTTCGAATTCTCGCGCGACTGACGCGACGCGCGCGTCGTGACCAGCTTGGGCCAACAGTGTCACACTTCCCGGTCGTCCGTCGCTGCGTGGTGCAGTCGGCACAGCAATTCCGCACATATCCATCAGGTTCACAAAATTTGTGTACGTCCCCATTCGGTTGTTTGGCACGATCGGATCAGCCTGCAACTCCTCGACAGTCGCGAAATCAGGAATGGTTGGCACACACAGCATATCAAGGCCCGCCAAAATCGGTGCTGCCTCACGTTTGAGATCGGCCAGTCTGTAGAAACCATTGAACGCGTCGTCCGCTGTCAGAGTTTCGGCGTGCCCGATGATTTGTCGGGTGACTGGGTGAACGGTTTCTGGATCACGACCGAGAAGTCCGGATATAACGGTGTGCCGCTCGGCAACCCACGCCCCTTCATAGAGCATGGCAGCAATGTCATAGAGCGGCTTGAAGTCGATCTCTTCCACCTCGGCCCCCATGGCGACCAAGCGTCCAACATCACGAGCAAACGCCTGTTCTTGAGCGGTATCACCAAAGAATCGGATGCTGGCCGCATCGGGGATACCAATGCGCAGGCCAGGTGAGGCGCCAGTCAATGGCTCAGCTGGAAAATCGCGTGAATAGGCGTCGGTTTCATCGTAGCCGCGCGCGACAGCATAGACGGCATAGGCATCATCGACCGTGGGCGCAAAGATCGACACGGTGTCCAACGTACGGCACGCTGGTACGACGCCACTGGCTGACAATGTCCCGAGTGTTGGTTTCAAACCGACGATATTGTTCAAAGCAGCTGGCACGCGTCCCGATCCTGCGGTGTCTGTACCCAGCGAAAAGGCGACTGCACCATGCCCAACGATCACGCCCGAGCCCGCCGATGATCCGCCCGGTGCGATAGCTGGATCAATGCTGTTCAAAGGTGCGCCGTAGGGCGACCGCAGTCCCACAAGTCCCGTGGCGAATTGATCAAGGTTGGTCTTTCCGACCATCATCCCACCTGCCGCGCGCAGCTTGGCCACCACAAACGCGTCATCTGAGGGGTGATAGGCATAGGCCGGGCAAGCGGCTGTTGTGTCGATCCCCGCCACGTCGATGTTGTCCTTGACCGCATACGGGATGCCCCAAAGTGGCATGTCCTGATTATACGCGCCCAATGCCTTTGCCTGTTCAAGTAGCGTGGCCTTGTCGCAGAGATGGATGAAGATGTGTGGATCACCTATTCGTTCAAGCCGTGCATAGACTTCTTCGATGACATCCACTGGGCTTAATCCTTGGGCGTAAGCCTCTGAAAGCGCGGACAATGTGAAAGGAAGGGAATTGAGCATGGCGATAGGTTCCACTTTTGGTCTTATTCAGCAGCCACCCGTCGGGCCGGTGGTTTGGGCGCTGCGGCAAGCAACGTCTTGGTGTAGGGGTCTCGGGGTGTGCGCATAACCTGTTCGGTGGGCCCTTGTTCGACGATCTGTCCGTCTTTCATGACGATCACATGGTCACACAGAAGCCGCACCACGTGCAGGTCATGGCTGACGAACAGGTAACTCAGACCAAGCTGGGCACGCAGGTCTACAAGCAGATTGAGAACAACCGCTTGAATCGACACATCCAACGCGGCTGTTGGCTCGTCGAGGATAAGAAAGCGCGGCTCAAGTGCCACCGCGCGGGCGATGCCAACCCGCGCTTTCTGCCCACCAGACAATTGGTGTGGAAAACGGTCCAGCAGCGGCAGAGGTAAACCTACGAGTGCGGCAAGTTCTTCGACACGTGCCTTCAGTTTGGCGGATCGCACTCCTCCGAGCCGCCGCAATGGTTCGGCAATAGAGTCCCTTGCGCTGTGGCGAGGATTCAGACTGTCGGTGGCGTCCTGAAATACCATCTGGATGTCTGCGCGCCTGGGGTCTCTGACAAAGCGCCGCGCTGATATGCCTGCTATATCCTGCCCATCGAACAGAATTGTACCGCTGGTCGGGTCAGTAAGTCGGACAAGAATTTCCGAAGTTGTGGATTTCCCACAGCCAGACTCTCCTACCAAACCGACGCTTTGACCTTCGTGCACACGGAACGAGATGTCTCGCACCGCGTGAACAGGCCCAGATTTGCCTTGATAGGTTTTAACGAGATTTTGCACGTCAAGCAGAGGTCGGTTGTGCACCTTGTGGGGTAGGGTCGGTGTGCGGTCTTCTGGTGGCAAAAGGCTGCGGATGCTTTCGCCCTCACGGGGTGTCGCATCGACAAGTTTGCGGGTGTAAGCGTGGGTCGGGGCCGAGAAAATCTGCACCGGGTTGCCCTGTTCGACGATTACCCCGTCTTTCATGACGACAATCCTGTCGCAGTATTGTGCTGCAAGCCCAAGGTCGTGGGTGATCAGGATACTGCTCATCTTGCGGTCACGGATGAGGTCTCGCACAAGGTCCATCACCGCCTTTTGTGTGGTGATGTCCAGACCGGTTGTTGGTTCGTCTGCAATCAGCAGATTAGGATCGCACGCAAGCGCAATGGCACAGACAACACGCTGACACATCCCGCCCGACAGCTCAAAGGGATAAGCTTCGTAACGCGCCTCGGCGTCTTTGATACGAACCGCCTTGAGTGCCTCGATTGCTTTTTGGCGTGCGTCCTGACGGGTGGCTCTGGCGTGTTGGCGCAGGACGTCCTCGATCTGGTGCCCGACCTTGCGGATCGGGTTGAGGGCGGCGCGGGGATTTTGAAAGATCATCGAGATCTCGCGGCCCCTTATATCGCGCATGTTGCGCTCTGCAGCGTAGCGCAGAGCGATTCCGGAATATGTGGCGTCACCAGCTGTGATTTTACCGCCCGCATCCAAAATACGCATCAAGGCGTAGGATGTGACGGATTTGCCTGATCCGCTTTCGCCAACGATACCTAGAATTTCGCCTTTTGCGACGTCGAATGACACGCCGCGCACGGCATCCACTTGGCCCCGTCGGGTTTGAAAGCTGACCGCCAGGTCTTTCACACTCAACATGGTTTAAGTCCTCTTGCGCGGATCGACGATGTCGCGAAGCCCGTCACCCAAAAGGTTGAATGTGAAGACGGCGATCATCAGCCAAAGGCCGGGGAACACGGCCAACCACCATTCGCCGGACACGATAAAGTTCGCGCCTTCCGCAACCATGATCCCCCATTCAGGAGTCGGCGGACGCACGCCCAGCCCGATAAACGACAGCCCAGCGGCATTCAAAATTGCCCAGCCCAGATTAAGCGAAACCTGCACCATCATGGGCGGTAATACCAAAGGGGCTGGCTTCTGACTCATTAGGGATTTCTGAGGTTCCCAGCTCGCCCGCGCTCTGATTCCATGG
>CANNCS010000064.1 GCA_947503115.1 uncultured Marivita sp. | reverse complement strand
CAGGGAACGCCGTGCGCTGGACGCGCTCGATGAAATCCGCGGAAACAGGTAAGAAGTGTCAGACTCGGAGCACTAGATGCGCCAGACGTCTCCGAGAGAGTTGCTGAGGCAATACTTGCCGCTCATGCAAAGTTGGAAAAGCGTCAAGCAAATTGGCGAGCCCGCAAGGCTGCAGAAATTGCCGAAAAGCAGGGAGTTTCCCGTCAAGATGCGGAAAAAATTGTCTCAGCAATTCAAGACAAAAAATCCTTTCAGGCTGAAGCACTACTATGGGACCCGAATGGCCGCAAGGTTTCTGCTGCCGATCTGGTGAAGTCGGTTTCACCTGGATGCAAGATCAGCCTTCCTGACCCAATTGAAGGGCCTGAATATGGCGCGACGACTGCCACACTCTTTTGGGGCAAAGAGCATGCTGCTCCCATCATTGTTTCGCATGCCCACGGCACCAAGACGATCTACAAGTTGCCCGCACCAGCATCAAAAGCTGTTTGGAGCATCACACCCGCCAAGCTGTCATCAAAGCGTCGCGCTGATTTGAAGAAAACTCTGAGCGAGGTTCGAGGCGAAGAGGACCTCGGGGTCGTTCTGGCTGTTGTGTCGATCTTATCGGCACAGGCACCAGCCAGACTCGGCTTGGATGATGTCCGCGCCTTCTTAGTCCAACACCTTCGGCCTGATGCGATCTCCGAGGCTTGGATCGATGCTATCATGGGACGGGCGGAGGCATCACACAAGCGCCGCAAAGCAGACGCACTGAAGCCCGTGCAACTGTCGGATAAGATCAGGTCTGCGGACTACGTCACACACCGCTTTGTCGACAAGCTCCACCCTGTGGAAGACATCCGAGGTGTCCACGTCGTCCGTGCGCCGATGGGCACGGGGAAGACGCAGTTGGTCGGTGCTCCGTTCATCAAACAGGCAAAGCGCCGGACGACGTTTGGTGATGTCTGGGCCATCACGCACCGTCGGACGCTCGTTGCGGAGCTGTCACAGCGGCTAGGACTGGCCCATTACGAAAACGCGAACCTCAACCAGGAAATCCTCAGTAAGGGTGGTCTGGCGGTATGTTTGCCGTCGATCCTGAAAAACGACCTCATGTTCGAAGAGCCAAAGTTCATCTTCATTGATGAGATCGGGCAAGTGTTGCGCTTCTTCACCGCGCAGCATCACTGTCGAACGGCAAATGCGACAGCGGCGGATGTGTTCAATGAGCTGCGGCGCATAGTCAGCGAGGCAGAAGGCGTTCTGGTTGCTGATGCCCAGATCGATGATGTGGTGATCCGGTTCCTCCGTCTCTGCCGTCCCCAAGACACAATCAACATTACCGAAATGCGCGCCCCAGAGGACGCGGGGATCACCGCCACGGTCTTCGCCGGCGGGTCGGATGTTCGCGCTAAAGCCGTGGATGACATCGCCACCGAACTGATGATCGGCGGGGCTGTCTGGGTCGCATGTGAAGGGGCTGGTCCTGCCGAAGACATCGGCGTGTATTTGCGGTATATCGTCGGACCCCAAAACGTGTTGGTGTTGACCGCCGACACGAAGCTGTCACCACAACAAGCTGCATTCTTTAAAAACCCTGAGGCCGAGTCTCGGAAATACAGAGCAGTCATTGCCAGCCCCGTCGTCAGTTCGGGGATATCTGTTGAACACTCTGATGATCCGCATTTCACCTTGGGCGCGTTCATCGGGTCGGGATTAAAGATTGAACCATCAGACGCCGTGCAGATGGTGGGTCGGGTGCGGTATCTGGACCGTTTTGTGTTGGGCCTGAGCATAAACAACAAAGCTGGAAAACTAACGGGTAAGTCGATCATCGAAGGTCGCATGAAGGCCACCGAAGATGAAGACCACGTCGTCGACACGTCCTCTTTTGATCGGCTGGTTGCTGGGTTCCAGGCTCGTAGCGAAAACCTCCGCGCCGATTTTGCTGGTGGGCTGTGGTGGCAACTGGAGAAGGCAGGATGGACCCTGACGCGGTCACAGGAAGAGTCCGACGACTTCGCCGTCGTAAGGCCCGAGATCGCGAAACAACGCATGGAAGAACGCAAGTTTTTACTGATACAACTTTGCGACTTGTTGCCGGCAACATCACAGGATGAGATCAGAAAGCTCCGCAGGACCGCACAGACGCTCGAGCAACGCTGTCTTTTGGAGACTTGGGATATGACCCGCGCTCTCGGTGTTGCGACACTGACGGAAGAGGACATCGATTTTTATGACACGGACGGAATTGCAAAGATCGATCTCTTCGAAGACCTGACCCACCGCGATGAGCCTGTTCCGTTGAGCCTGACCGACAGACGCTCAGTTCTTGTTCACCGTCGTTTGAGACGGGCGCGTCGTCAGCATCTCAAGGAAATCTTCGAAGGGTTCGATCTGTTTGCTGACGGGTTCTATCTGACACCATCGGACGCAACGGTCATCCTAGATCGGATCATGGACAACGCCGACGCCTACGCTGCGTCCGGTGCCGTACCTGAAAAGTATCGCAGAAGGTTTAGGGGGGATAAGCCGAAGCGCCCACAGAATGCGGTTTCTGCCGTGAAAACTGTCCTCAAACGGGCGGGCGTGGAGACCGAGGCAAAGCAAATCAGGTGTCACGCGACACCCCTGACTCGTAGAGACGAGTCAGCACCCTCGCGTGACAATCGGATACGCGTTCAACTCATGAAACAGAAGACCGTGGAAGAGATGCGCAAAAGAGCGCAGCAACGCCAAGCCACGCGGGACGCGTTGTTGGAGATTGATGTGGCCGACCATGTTGCGCATATCGAACGGGCTAAGGTCCTAGTAAACGCTACGGAAAAGATACCTCTATGGGCTTGGCCTGATCGGCTACTGGCGAAAGACATCATTCGCCTTGATGTCGTTCCTCTCCTTGAGACAGCTGCGTCTCTTCGAGATACGACAGCCACACCATGATTTGTCACGCGATGGGGCTGACTCAACTCTACGAGTTAGGGGTGTCGCGTGACAATAATCACAGCTCCAGCCAGCCCATAACCGCCACGGGCCACCTCAACCGTTCGGCACCCGCATTCCCACTGAAGGGGGTAATGACCAAGCCCCACGCGATGTTGCGCAGGTCCTGAGCTTTTCCACTGGGAGGGGATGAGCTTTTTCTACTCGGGGGGTGTTCGGACCGCGAAGGAACGGGCAGGTTGCAGCCTCGCTGTCCGATGTGTGCGGGATAGCTATGTCGCACGTTGCGGACGTTGCCCGAGGGTTCGGGCATAGTCCAGTGGCGATCTTAGCAGCTGTCAGGCGTTGATGACGTTACGCCGCTTCCCAACGATCAAGGGCAGCGTAGGCCGCAGGCTGATCCGCTTTGACGCGCAGGACCGTCTGACGACTGACACCGGTTTCACGTGAGATATCCGTTGTCCCTGCGCCCGTCGCAAGCATGCCGACGATCCGGTCGAGTTGCGCTCGATCATATGACGGTTTGCGACCACGATACGCCAGATCGCCCTTGGTCTCTTTCGCATGGGCAATCCCTGCCTTCTGTGCGGCCTTGGTCGCCTCTGTCTGTGCCTGTGACAGTCCAGCCATGAAAGCGATGACCATATCCCGCATGGCCTTCTGGATCGGATCGCGCGTTGCGCCGTCGAACACTAGGCCATTGATGATCGTCTTGACCACGACACCGCGCGCCATGAGTTTGCGCAATGTGTCGGTCGCATCGTCATAGTCGCGGCCAAGGCGATCAACCCAACGCACAACCAGCACGTCGCCCGGTCGCAGCACGTCGAGCACACGCGCCCCCCCTGGTCGCTGGGCAAAGGTCACAGAATAGGCGCTGACCCCGTCATCCTCAATCACCCGGTCGATCTGGAACCCTGCTTCCTCTGCCATCTTGCGTTGGAGCGCGACGGTCTGTTCGACGGTCGAGACTCGGGCATACATCACGGTCATGGTCATCACATTCATCTCCTAGAGATTGTCCGTTAAGGCTATGACCGATAGATACACTGTCCGAAAGGAGAAAACAACCCTAGAGGACACCCTTTGACCGTACAATTTTACCGCCCGATAACCTATACCTCAACGGACACATGCTGTTAGCCAACGGCCCACACCCCTGCCATCAGTTTCTGATCATGGACTGACGGCGACCAGCCCACCTGGTAGTTTTTTAAAAAGTCCGACGGAATCGAGTCAGCATCGCTGCCCTACGGTAAGCCAATATTTTTCGCAAAATTTTTTGGTAAGAAATCGGGGAAACGTCACCTCGTGTTACCAAGGCTTTTGCCCCTCGGGCCACTGGCGCAACTGCAATAGATGCAATCTGACACTATACGGCCTCTAGCAGCTCTTGCCTCCTAAGCAGTTCGCCAAGCGGTTGTGAACCAATGTTGCACTGCACATTTTCGATGCCCGCAGCAACCAATCTTGTCAGTGACCAACAATCAGACGCAACGCTTAAGGCATTGCTGCAAACCATATGATCCACCTGATATTCTGTACCTGACAGAAGATGCCCCATCAGATTATGGAAATCCCAGTTGCTCTCTGGACAATCCAAGTGTCAGCTATGCGGACCTTTTTCCGTTCGCAGTGGCTGTGCCAGAAGTTTCGGTGTGTGTGCAGTGCGCAGAAAGCGCGGGCTTTGCAAAGTTGGGAACTCTTGATCGCTGCTGCCAACGTGAACGGCCCAAGGACTAAGCCGCTCCGCGGCATTGGCGCGTTTGGCTGATGGGTTGAGACGCCCATAGCGGCGCGCATTTCGTGATTACGGCGATCTGTCTGACGATTGGGGCCTTCTCAATCATCAGACAGGAGGTTCCCATGACAGAGGAGAGAGTAAGCCCGCTGCGTCAGCGGATGATCGAAGACATGCGTATCCGCGGCATGGGCGATAAAGCCCAGAAGGCTCATATTCGAGCGATCAAGGATTTTACCGCCTTCCTTCGCCATTCACCTGATACTGCGACGCCGGAGGAACTGCGCGCCTATCAACTCCACATGACGGACACGGGGGTCACGCCGTCAACCTTCAACGCTCGGATCGTGGCACTGCGGTTCTTCTTCGGCATGACCTGCGGGCGGGAGGAGATGAAGCGCTACATGCAATTCCGCACCGAACCGCGGAAGTTGCCCATCGTTCTGAGCGTTGAGGAGGTGTCCGACATCCTAATGGCGGCACCCGGGCCAGGGCTTAAGTATCGGGCTGCGCTCAGCATTTCTTACGGCGCCGGGCTCAGGGCCGCCGAGGTCTGTAACCTCAAGGTCAGTGATATCGACAGTGACCGGATGCTGATTCATGTCGAACTGGGCAAAGGGCAGAAAGACCGCAAGGTCATGCTGTCGCCGGGACTACTGGAGTTGCTGCGCGCATGGTGGCGTGAGGCGCGTCCGGAGGGCTGGCTCTTCCCAGGCAAGCCTAAGATCAACCCGATCTCACCGCGTCAGTTGAATCGAGCGTTCAGCTCGGCCAAGCACATGGCTGGCGTCACCAAGCCTGCGACCTTGCACACGTTGCGGCACAGCTTCGCGACGCATCTGCTCGAAGCCAACACCGACGTGCGCGTTATTCAGGTGCTGCTCGGCCACGCCAAGCTGACGACCACCGCGCGATACACCCATGTGGCCACCAAGACGATCCGCGACACGGTCAGCCCCTACGAGATGCTGGCAAGGTTGCAGGACCAGACCGTGAAGCGAAGCCTGGAGTGATAGGCCCGGGCGTTGCCCCGGCCCAAGCTGGAGATCGCTGACATAATCCGTGCTCATGGTCCTGCGTGGCGGCAGGCCAATGCGGGGCATGTCAGCCTCTCCCAGCTCAAAGTAATGTCGGCGATTGAAGCCTGCCGAACCGAGGCGCTCGGCGGGCATGTGGCGGGCTGTGCCAAATGCGGCCGCCATCACATCGCTTACAACAGCTGCAAAAACCGCCACTGCCCAAAGTGTCAGGGACCGGCTGCACGCGACTGGATGGAGGCCCGCGCCGAGGACCTACTACCCGTCGAGTATTTCCACATCGTGTTCACGATGCCCGCGGAGATTGCCCAGATCGCCTATTGGAACAAAAAGGCGGTCTATGGCCTGCTGTTCAGGGCTTCAGCGGAAACAGTGATGCGCATTGCGGCTGATCCCAAGCGTATGGGCGCAAAGGTCGGCATGACCAGCGTCTTGCACACATGGGGATCAGCGCTGACACATCACCCCCACATACACATGATCATGCCAGGCGGTGGCCTGTCACCGGACGGCACCAAGTGGGTTGCCTGCAAACCAGGGTTCTTCCTGCATGTGCGGGTCTTGGCGCGGTTGTTCCGACGCCTGTTCATCGAAGGGCTGTTGGCATTACACCAAGTGGGAGAGTTTGCGTTCTTCGGTGATCGCGAAGGACTGACCGACACTGCCGCATTCACCAAATGGCTCGCCCCTTTCCGCAAATCCGAATGGGTGGTCTATTCCAAACCGCCCTTTGGTGGCGCAGAGGCCGTGCTTGCCTACCTGAGCCGCTATACGCACCGCGTCGCCATCTCGAACCACCGCCTGGTCAGCGCTGATCCCAACACAGTCGCCTTCCGCTGGAAGGATTACCGCATCAAGAATGGGGACCGCCAGAAGGTCATGCGCCTGGCCACACCCGAGTTCATCCGCCGCTTTCTCATCCACGTCCTTCCAGACGGGTTCCACCGCATCCGTCACTATGGCCTGCTGGCCAGCAGCGCCCGCAAAGCGAACCTCACCAGAATCCGCGCACTGCTCTGTGTCCAGCCAGCGGATCAGGCAGATGTCCAAGACACTGAGGCAGACGTCACCCCGCTCACGTTGCGTGAACCCTGCCCATGCTGCGGCGGACCCATGCGCATCATCGAGATCTTCCGTCGCGGGCAGAAACCGACGTCGCGCGCGCCACCAAGGGAGCAAGCCGCATGACCGAGCGCCGGTCGCAGATCATCAACCCATGCTGGCTGCACCCCGCAGGCCCGGCCCAAGCCATCTGCGCCGATCAACTGTCAGTGCGGTCACGGACCACAAATCCACACAGCCCAGCCGGCAGCGCTTGGCAACTGGGCTGGGAAAACTGCATCTACAGCCATGCGCAAAAGGCCAAACGGCCCGCTGAAACCACCGTCGAATCGACCGTCAGCGCACTTTACCCATAGCATCACCAAGACCCTCGCGGCTTCGACCTTGGGAGGTTTTCCAACGCGGGTCGTCCGCCCGCCAAGACACAACCCTCACGCCGCGACCCGCATCAGAAAACCTTCACCATAGCCGACCTGCGGCAGGAACTGGCGCATGGTCATCCTATGCGCAGCAATGCTTCGGGCCCATCGCAGCCGTTCAAATGATCCGCAGAATCCTCATTTCGGACCGATGCGGGTTCCGATTGTGTCGAACCTTGATATCAATCCCAAGTAAAGACTCGTCTTTTTCGTTCCGGTTTTTGGTTCCTTTCAAATGCGCTGTCCGTTTGAGTCGAAGCGCATTTCATTCGCACCAGCCCAACTCAGCCCAACGTTTGTGCCTTCGTCCGGGATGGCCTTGGCTGCATCCTGTCGCACGGTGACTTGAGTGCCATCGACACATCTCAGGTGGACCAGCGTCTCGGCTCCAAGCACTTCGCAGAACGCCGCCTGAGCGTTCAATCTGCCTTCTCCGGCGTCTGCCAAGCGCATGTGTTCCGGACGGATCCCGATCCGATCGTCACCGGTCTCACCAATGAGGCCGCACGTCAGGAAGTTCATGGGAGGAGAGCCGATGAACCCTGCCACAAATTCGGTTGCGGGATTGGCATAAACCTCAAGCGGTTTTCCGATCTGATCCGCCACACCGCCGTTCATGACGATCATCCGGTCGGCCATCGTCATCGCCTCGACCTGATCGTGGGTGACATAGAGCGCGGTCACGCCGAGTTCACGTTGCAGGGCGCGGATTTCCAATCGCATTTGCACCCGCAGCTTGGCGTCGAGGTTGGAGAGCGGTTCGTCAAAGAGGAACACCGCCGGTTTCCGCACAATGGCGCGCCCCATGGCAACACGTTGGCGCTGCCCGCCCGACAGCTCGCGCGGCTTGCGGGTGAGGTAAGGTTCCAGCTGCAGCAGTTTGGCTGCCTGATTAACCCGATCGGCGATTTCAGCTTTGTCGACCTTTGCGATCTTGAGCCCATAGGCCATATTGTCGAAAACCGACATGTGCGGGTAAAGCGCGTAGTTCTGGAACACCATCGCGATATCGCGGGCCATGGGTTCTTCTTCATTGACGCGGCGCCCACCGATCTGCACTTCTCCGTCGGTTATGGTCTCAAGGCCTGCCACCATGCGCAGCAAGGTGGATTTGCCACAGCCCGACGGCCCCACGATGACGATGAATTCGCCATCTTCGACGTCAATGGACACGCCATGAATAACGTCGGTTTTGCCAAAGGATTTCTTGACGTTGTTAAGGGTCAGCGTTGCCATTTTCTTACTTCTCGCTTTCCACAAGCCCTCGGATGAAGAGTTTTTGCATGCCAACGACCACGATCACCGGTGGCACCATAGCAAGGATCGACGTCGCCATGATAACCGGCCAGTCGGCAATGTCGTCGCCCGAGGGGAACATCTGCTTGATTCCCATGACGATGGTGTTCATCGACGGATCGGTGGTGATGAGCAGCGGCCAGAGATACTGGTTCCAGCCATAGATAAACAGGATGACGAAAAGTGCGGCGATATTGGTCCGGCTCATCGGCAAGAGGATGTCGAAGAAGAACCGCATCGGCCCTGCCCCGTCGACTCGCGCGGCCTCGGCCAACTCGTCCGGCACTGTCATGAAGAATTGCCGGAAAAGGAACGTGGCGGTTGCCGACGCGATCAGCGGCAGGATCAAGCCCTGATAGCTGTTCAGCATCCCGAAATTTGCAATGACCTCGTATGTCGGCACAATGCGCACTTCGACGGGCAACATCAGGGTAAGGAAGATCAGCCAGAAGAACAGCTTTTTGCCGGGAAACTTGAAGTAGACAATCGCGAAGGCCGAGAGCAGCGAGATCGCGATTTTGCCGATGGCGATGCCCAAGGCCATGAAGAGCGAGTTGCCCAGCATCAAGGCCACCGGCGCGTTGATGCCGGCTGTCAGGGCCTTGGAGTAATTCTCGAAGAACTGGTCTCCAGGCAGAAGCGGCATCGGGGGACGCACGATTTCGGGCTGGCTCACCGTCGAAGCGACAAAGGCCAGCCAGATCGGGAAAAAGATGAAGGCGACACCGATGATCAGACCCAGATGGGTCAGCCACAGCCCGGCGCCGCGCTTTTCGACCATGCCAGTATGTTCAGCCATCAGTAATGCACCCTGCGTTCGATGTATTTGAACTGGATTACTGTCAGCAGCGACACGATCACCAGAAGGATCACGGATTGCGCCGCCGAGGACCCGAGGTCCTGACCCACGAACCCGTCAGAGTAGACCTTGTAGACAAGAATCGTGGTCGCCTGCTGCGGTCCGCCGGAGGTGATGGTGTGGATTACGCCGAAGGTCTCGAAGAAGGCGTATATGATGTTCACCACCAGCAGGAAGAATGTCGTCGGCGACAGAAGCGGCCAGACGATGGTGCGGAAGCGTGTCCAGAAATGCGCGCCGTCGATTGCTGCGGCTTCGATCACCGAGCGCGGAATCGCCTGCAGGCCCGCGAGGAAGAACAGGAAGTTGTAGCTGATGCGACCCCATGCGCTGGCAACGACGACAAGGCCCATCGCCTCGCCTTCGTTCAGAACGTGGTTCCAGTCATAGCCCAAGAGGCCCAGATACCATGTCACCACGCCAACACGAGTGTTGAACATGAAAAGCCAGAGCACACCAGCTACGGCGGGGGCCACGGCATAGGGCCAGATGAGAAGCGTGCGATACGTGCCCGATCCCTTGATCAGCCGATCCGCCAGAATGGCAAGATACAGCGCCACGCCCATCGACACGACAGTGACAAGGATAGAGAACACCGCCGTCGTGATGAAGGACGCGCGGTAGAAGCGGTCGGACAGCAGGTATTCGAAATTGCCCAGTCCCACCCATTGCATCGACAACCCGAACGGATCGGGGATGAAGAGCGACTGCCAGATCGCCTGCCCTGCCGGGTAGAAAAAGAAGATGGCCGTGATCAGGATCTGGGGCAGCACCAGCAAAAGCGGCAGCCAGATGCCTTTGAACGTAACGCGCTTTTCCATATGACCAAAAAGGCTGCCCCGGATGTCCGGAGCAGCCTCTCCTGTGTGTGGACGTTAACGGGATGCCTGCTCGAAACGACGCAGCAGGGCATTGCCACGCTCGACAGCGCTGTCCAGCGCCGCTTGCGCGCCCTTGTCGCCAGCCCAGACCGCTTCAAGTTCTTCGTCGATGATC
The DNA here is from genome assembly GCA_947503115.1 of uncultured Marivita sp. Lineage (GTDB taxonomy): Bacteria > Pseudomonadota > Alphaproteobacteria > Rhodobacterales > Rhodobacteraceae > Marivita. Next base: position 15,258 of record CANNCS010000064.1, on the reverse strand, counting down.
GTGCGGATCTGGTCGAAGGACCCAAGGCGCAGACCCTTCGAGTTCGCTGTCGGCTCTTTTGCTGTCATCTGGATCACCGCGATGTCGGTGCCGGGATTGGCGTCATAGAACCCCTGACTGCGGGTCAGGTCGCCGGCCTCAGACGTGATCGGGAGGTAGCCGGTGTCCTGGTGCCACTTGGCCTGGATTTCCGGGCTGGACAGGAAATTCATGAAGGCGGCGACGCCTGCATATTCCTCTTCTGTCTGGCCTTCCATCACCCAGAGGGATGCGCCACCGATAATGGTGTTCTGCGGCTCACTGGCGACAGCAGACCAATAAGGCAGCGGACGCACCTCGAAGTCGAATTGGGCTTCTGCCTTGATGCCTGCGTAACCGGCCGAGGACTCGGTGAAAAGCGCGCATTCCCCGGCACGGAAATTCGCGCCACCTTCGTTGCGGCGGCCTGCGTAGATGAACTTGCCATCCTGCGCCCATTCGCCCATTGCGCTGATATGCGCCACCTGCGCCGCGCTGTTGAACGCAAGCTCAGTATCGGTGCCGTCAAAACCGTTGGACTTGGTTGCAAACGGCACGTCGTGATAGGCCGAGAAGTTCTCAAGGTGAATCCAGCTCTGCCACGCGGTCGTCATCGGGCAGCTCACGCCCGCCTCTTTCAACTGGTCCAGAATGGTGCCGACCTGTTCCCAAGTCGACAGATCGGTGTCGGGGTCGATGCCCGCTTCCTGCAGCTTGTCACGGTTCACCCAAAGCACGGGTGTGGACGAGTTGAACGGAAGGGACAGCATGTCGCCTTCTGGTGACGTGTAGTACCCCGAGACCGAACTGATGTATTTCGACTGGTCGAACCCGTCGCCCATCACTTCGTAAACCGGCTTGATGGCGCCCTTGGCGGCCATCATCGTCGCGGTGCCGACTTCGAATACCATCAGGATGTCGGGCTGTTCGCCCGCACGGAAGGCCGCAATTCCGGCATTGAGCGTCTCGGAATAGTTGCCTTTGTGCGTTGCGACGACAGCATAATCGGACTGCGAGCTATTGAAGGTCTCAACCTGTTCGGCAACCAGTTCGCCAAGGCGACCGGTGAACGCATGCCAGAATTCGATTTCGGTAGCGGCCGTCGCGGCATGAGTTGATCCCAGAACGGCGGAGGCGGCGAGTATGCTGATCGTGTGTTTCATGTGGTTCTCCCTCTGTGACTGAACGACCGGGACAGACAACCCACCCCGGTTTCGCGATTTGACATCGCGTTTAGTGGAGCGATCATGACAAAGGTTTCTGTCATGGCCGCTCCACTATGAAATCGGGGACGATACCGGTGGCCAAAACGGCCTTTTCGGCATCCTGCCCCGCAAAAAACCCGTATTCCGCAACCAGGGCAGAGGCGATCCCGACTGTGCGCGCCCCAAGGATGTCAGTGTGCAGACTGTCACCAACCATCAGCACACGAGACCGGTCGACATTTCCCAATCGTTTGAAGGCTATATCGAAAATGTCAGGAAAGGGTTTGCCATAGAATTCCGGACTAATCCCCGTCCGGTCAGCAAGTCTGTGGGCGAAATGTCCCGGCTCGACAGAAAAGCCCGTTTCGCGCGGTGCGACAATATCCGGATTTCCGACAAGCACTGGACGTGGGTGCTTTTTAAGTGCGTTTTCCAACAGCGCCTGCCGCTCTTCTGTCCATGCGGCGCTTCCAACAAGCAGGAAGCCCTCAACCGCGTCATAGGTCGCCGGGCCTTCTTCTAGATAGGTCAGTGTCAAATCCTCGAGGTCACGCAAGCCTGTGCTCCGCGTGGCCATCAGGCCCCAATGCAGGTTCTTTCGGCCATTCAAGCCCGCGAGCAGCGTGACGCGGCTGGTGATCACGTCCTCAGGCGCAAAGTCGTAGCCAAGTCGACTGTATTTCTCCATCAGCGCCGCGTGTGGAAACCCGGCAGCATTGGAGACGACCAAAACGCGTTTGCCCGCCGCCTTGAGGTTCGCGATGCGCTCGGGCGTTCCGGGGATTGCCGCCTCGCCGATGTTAAGAACTCCAAAGGCGTCCAATAAGAACACATCGAAGCCATCGGCGATATCCGCAAGCGTTGCCACACGTTGGAAGCCTGCTGCCGATGGCCGAACCACCGGCAGACGATGCCGCACGGATTCGTAAGCCTCGAAGGCGGTTTCGGTCGACATCACCGTCAAATGATGGCCCCCCGGACTTTCGCCGACACCCATTCGCTGATGACCACTGCGGCAAGGATTACAAGGAGAATGAGACTGACTTGCGGCCACGCGAGGACATTCAGCGAGGACGAAAGCTGCAATCCGATACCGCCTGCACCAACGAGGCCCAGCACGGTGGATTCCCGGATATTGATGTCCCAGCGGAACACCGCGATCCCTGCAAATGCCGGAAGGATCTGGGGAACGATACCGTAGGCCATCACCTGCCAACGCGACGCCCCTGTTGCTGTTATGGCTTCGACCTGTGCGTGGTCGATCTCTTCGATGGCTTCGTACAGCAGTTTTGCGCAGAATCCGATGGATCGGATCGCAATTGCGATCACTCCGGCAAAGACGCCGGGTCCGATGATTGCAATCAACAGCAAAGCCCAGATCAAGGAATTGATCGACCGGGTGGACACGATGATCAGCAGCGCAACGGGGCGGATGAACAGAGCCGAAGGTGTTGTGTTGCGCGCGGCAAGGAAAGCAACCGGAACAGCAAGGAACAAAGCGATGACCGTTCCCAATGTCGCAATGTTCAACGTGTCCCAGATCGGGCGGCCCAATTGGGTGATGTATTCCCAACGTGGTGGCGTGGCACGGGTCCAGATGTCATTTGCGATCCGCGGGGCATCCCATACGAAGAACCACGTGGTCGATTCCGAGATGATCTGCCAACAAATGGCAAACACAAGAAGGCCAAGGAGCCAGCCAAACCAACGCACCAGCTTTTCGCGCAGCGTGTGCCGACGCCAGACCTGAGCACCGTCTTTTTCAAGCACCGGCATTACTGCACCCTCGCCCTGATGACGCCCGACAGATACTCCAGCATCATGACGATCCCGATGATCAGGATGAGAATTGCGGCGGCGGTGTCGTACTCGTATCGGTCAAAAGCGGTGTTCAACGTCGCGCCGATCCCTCCGGCACCCACGAGGCCAAGGATTGCACTTTCCCGGAAGTTGATATCGACGCGATAGATCGAAAGACCGATTAATCGTGGCATGACCTGTGGTTGCACACCATAATTGATCCACTGCATCCACTTGGCGCCCGACGCCCGGATGGCCTCGGCCTGTACCTTGTCCATGGATTCAATGTCCTCAGCCAAGAGTTTGGAAAGGAAGCCGATTGTTGCGAATGACAGCGTCAGGAACCCAGCCAATGGACCAAAGCCGAAGATCGCAACCAAAAGGATTGCGACAATGATTTCCTGAAGCGCGCGGCTGATGGCCACGATGCCGCGACAGATCATGTAAACCGGCAGTGGCGCGATGTTGCGCGCAGCACCTAGGCCGATCGGGATCGAGATAAGGATGCCCACCACAGACGCGGCGACGGTCATCACGATGCTTTCCAGCAAACCGCCCCAGATATCCCCGGCCCGGCTGATGAAATCGGGACGCGTGAACGCGAGAATGAATTGCCAACCGCGGTCCAGGCCTTCGTAGACCCGACCCCAATCGACCTCGATGGTCATAAAGGCGGCGATCAGATAGGCAATGAAGCCGACGATCAGGCTCCACCGGAGTACGGGGTTTGTGACAAAATGCGGCTTGCGCCACTTTCTGCCCAGCATGTCATCCAGTTCACGGTGGCTCATTGTGCTGCCTCGACGTCTTCATCGTCTTCGACTGCTTCGATGGTCGCTTCCCAATCTTCCTCACCGTAAATCTCGGTCAACTTTTCGGGTGTCAGAGCGGCCGGCACGCCGTCGAAGACGATCTCACCAAAGCGCAGTCCGACGATGCGCGGTACGAACATCTGCGCCAACGCCACATCGTGAATATTGATGATCGCAGCCAGTCCACGTTCCCTGCAAAGTTCCGTGATCAGCCGCATGATCTGACGGCTGGTCTTTGGATCAAGCGATGCCGTGGGTTCATCAACCAGCAAGAGCTTGGGGTTTTGAATAAGAGCCCTGCAAATGCCGACACGCTGACGCTGCCCACCAGACAATTCGTCGGCACGTTTGTCTGCCATATGCAAAAGACCGACCCGGTCTAACAATCGAAACGCCTCGTCGACATCACTTTGCGGATAGCGCCGCAGAAAACTGCGCCAGAAGCCGACATAGCCCAAACGCCCGGACAGCACGTTTTCCATCACGGTCAGGCGTTCGACCAGCGCGTATTCCTGAAAGATCATTCCCATTTCGCGCCGCGCCCGCCGCAACGCACCCGGTCCTAGTTTGGTAAGGTCCGTGTCGTCCAGCATCACGGCCCCGCTGGTGGGTTCAACCAACCTGTTGATACAGCGGATCATTGTGGACTTGCCCGCACCGGACGGCCCGATAAGAGCCAGAACCTGACCTTTAGGGACTTCGAGATCAATGGCTTTCAGTGCCTGATCACCGGTCTTGTATGTTTTTGTAAGTCTTTGAAGACGCAGCATAAGAAGGCCCCTAACGCGGCGTTGTGACAGGCCCATGACGGGCCTGCCATTCGTAGAGAATTTGGATTACTCGCAGGCGTACGACACGCCGTTGGCTGCGTCGATCTTGCGGATCACGTCCCAGAATTCCTTGTAGGTCATCGGCAGGAACTGACCTTCGTTTGACTTCTCGAACTCGGCCTTAAGCGTTGTGCCTTCCCACTCGAAACTGAAGAACGCGTTCTTGATCTTCTCTTTCAGCTCGGGTGTCAGGTTATGCGCCGTGCCAAACCCGGTCGTTGGGAAGGTTTGCGATTTATAGATCGACGTCACCTGGTCCGGTGAAATTACCTCGCGTTCGATCATCCGGCTCATCACCGAGTTGGCGATTGCGGCTGCGGGGTAATCCTTGTTGGCGACACCAAGGATCGAGTTGTCATGCTTGCCCGAGAAAACCGGCTCGAAATCCTTTTCCGCTTCGAGGCCAAAATCTGCCTTCAGGATCGCAGAGGGCGCTTTGAAGCCAGAGTTGGATGTAGGCGACGTGAACGCAAGCTGCTTGCCCTTGATGTCGGCGGGCGACGTGATGCCAGAGCCGGGATAGGTGATGATCTCCATCTCGTAGCCGAAATTGCCGTCTTCCGACGCCATGATGGTGAATGGGTTGAACCCTGCGCAGTTCACCGCCAGAGGGTTGGACCCGGTGTTGAAGCCAGCGATGTGCAGACGACCAGAGCGCATTGCCTCGATCTGAGCCGCGTTATTTTGAACGGGGAAGAAGACGACCGACTTGCCGGTTTCTTTTTCCAGATGGGTCAGGAAATCCGACCATGCTTCTTTATAAACCGCCGGATCTTCGACAGGGGTGTACGCAAAAATGAGCGTATCCGGGTCCACGAGATCCGCCGGATCGGTTGGTGTATCGGCCAGAAGATCGCCGTCGACGTCGCAGAAGCGTTCGTCCAAATCCCCGCGCGGGCAGTCTTGTGCAGACGCGGTTGTGCCAAACGACATCAACGCTATAGCAGATGCGCCCAACAACAGTTTGATATCCAGTTTCATGTGTCTTTCCTCCCATTGATACGGCGTTTTTCGCCGCTTCGTGTTGCCTTCAAATCAAGTCTCTTGAGCGACAATGACCTCCACTTCCGCTCCTTCTAACGACGCCAGAAGATCGCCTTTGGGACGCGCATCCACGACGATGGAGTTAAGGTCGGCCATCTCTCCCACATGGGCCAACCCCTTCCGTCCAAACTTGCGCGAGTCGATCAGAAGGTGGCGTTTGGTCGCCCGGCTGAGCATCATCCGCTTGACCGCCGCAAAGCCACGGACCGTTTCCGAAGGCCCTTCGGATGACAAGCAAGACGCGCCAATCATGCAGCGGTCCACGTTGAATCGTGCAAGAAATTCAAGGGTCTCAGTCCCGATCACGGCCGATTCCGCCGCGAGATACTCGCCAGGACACAAAAGGACTTCAGGAACACCATGGCCGATGGTCATGGCGACTGGAATCGAATTCGTGATCACCGTGCATTGCGTGCCCAGAAACGCCAGAGCCCGCGCAAGTTGAATGGTTGTGGAACCGGAATCGATCATTACGGTCTCGCCGTCCTGCACCAATTCGGCGGCCTTGAGGCCGATCCGCTCGCGCTCTTCGACATGGGTGTTCGTACGTTCATCAAGGCCCGGATAATGCCCCTGCGCTGGTGCAGACGCTCCTCCATGCGCACGTGTGATGAGGCCGTCGTCTGACAGGGCATCCACATCCCGCCGCACTGTCTCGGTCGAGACATTGAAACGTCGGGCCAGCTCGCTGATGCGCACATGTGGGCGCAACTTTAACTCGAGTAGGATTTGACGACGACGGTCGGATTTCTTGATCCGGACCGGTCCGATCTCTGCATTGAAGTCCTGAGTTTCCGTGTTTGACATTGGTCGTCCCGACTCGAATACCTCACCAGTTTTGTTGTCTTTACTGCAATTTGCAAATATTTTTGTTGCATTAGCCTCAACAGAATGGTCAGATTTTTAGATAGACCAAGAAACGAAGGTGTACTGTTCAACATGCCTCGGCGTAATGCTGGTTCGGACAACGCGACATGATTGTGCTTGCCGCACAACTTGCAGCGGCAGTGGCGCTGCTTCTTTGGTCGACGCGGCTGATCCGGACAGGTGTTGAACGCGCTTTCATGCCCGAGCTGAAATCCGGACTGAAACGCCTCTCCGGAAACGCGATTTCCGCAGCCGCCGGGGGCAGTTTTGCAGCAATGGTCATGCAAAGCGCAACCGCCGTGGCCCTGATCAGCGCGGGCTTCGCCATATCAGGCATGCTCGCTGCGCAAACGGCGCTTGCCTTGGTCCTCGGTGCCGAATTGGGGTCAGCCCTGATGACGCGTGTTCTGATCCTGCCCGTCGACAGCATTCTTCCGTTCGTTCTTCTGATCGGGGTTACCGCGTTCTTCAAAGCCAACACCCGAAAGACCAAACAGGTCGGGCGTATCATCATCGGCTTGGCTCTTGTTTTCATTTCGCTGGGCATGATCCGCGAAGCGACTGCCCCAATTGGCGATAACGCGATTATCCAAAGCATAGCGGCCTACTTCAGGGACGACCTTGTCAGCGCCTACGTGCTTGGGGCGGCTCTGACATGGGCCATGCATTCGAGCCTCGCAGCGGTGTTGACCTTTGCGACCTTCGCAGCAACAGGCCTGATCGCTGCACCTGTCGCTGCCGCTTTGGTGATTGGTGCCAACCTAGGCGGAGCCGCAATTCCATTTGCGCTCTTGTGGAATGCCGAGCGCCCTGCCCGACTTGTCGTCCTTGGAAACCTCGTGGCCCGCGGCTGCATAACGGTCGTTTTCCTGATCATCCTGATCAGTGGCGCCGCGGATCTTGGCCTGCTGGGCGGAAACGTGGCCAATCAGGTTGTTGCGCTGCATATTCTGTTGAACGGAACACTTCTCCTTGTTGCGCTGCCATTGACCGGGATCATCATCCGCATCGCCAATGCGACGCTGCCCCGCCACATCACGAAGGAGACGCCCTCTCTCAGCGCACTGGACGTCAATGCTCTCGATCATCCGCCTCTTGCATTGGCCTGCGCCCAACGAGAGCTCTTGCGAATGTCGGAGACAGTGCAGTCCATTCTCATCTCCGTGATGCATCTCTTCCGCAACTGGGATGCCGAACAGGCGCGCATGATCGAACGTCGTGAGGACGAAATCGACCGGATGCATTTCGAGACAAAGATTTACGTGTCTCGACTTCGCGAGAACAACATCGACCCCGATCAGGACAAGAAAACGCTCGAGATCGTGGCGATGGCCAACAGCCTCGAAGAAGCTGCGGATCGCATCGCAACTAGCCTTGTCGGGTTGGCAAAAAAAATGTCGGACGAAGCCATCACCTTCTCGGATGAGGGCCTTGATGACATTGCTCATTTTCACGACCAGATCGTGACCAACGGTCAGCTTGCGCTCAGCGTATTGACCACTGGAGATGCCGAAGCGGCGCGTCAGCTCGTCGCCGAGAAAGACCGCATCCGCATCGAAGAGCAAAAACTGCAGGAACGCCATCTCAAACGGTTGCAACGCGGGGGCATGGCAAGCATCGAAACCACCAATATCCATCAGGAAACCCTGCGCGTTCTTAAGCAGATCAACGCCGCACTGACCTATGTCGCCTACCCCATCGCCGAGGAAACCGGCGACTTGCTGGAAAGCCGTCTTGCCCGTCCTCGAACCGTTGGAGGAACAGCATGAGCAAGGTCAAAGAAAAGCCCGTGATTGATCAGATTGCCGCCCTGCCGGTGCATTGGGACAAGAACGGAAAACTGCGTGTTCTCATGGTGACATCGCGGGATCGCGGGCGCTGGGTCATGCCGAAAGGCTGGCAAATGGACGGAGCCAAGCCCTGGCAGGCTGCAGAAATTGAAGCTTTGGAAGAAGCCGGAGCCGTTGGGTTTATCTCGAACACACCGATTGGTCATTACCACTACGACAAACAGATGGACGACGGCACGAAAACGCGGTGCCGCGTCATTCTTTATCCAATGGTTGTCGAGAAACTCAAACGACGCTGGAAAGAACGCAAACAAAGAAAGCGCCATTGGTTTTCAGCACGAAAGGCGTCGAAGCTGGTCGAAGAAAAAGAGCTGTCGACCCTTCTGCGGGAAGTTGCAGAGAAAAAGAAGATGGTCGCCATGATCGAAAACATGCGGAGGTCCGCGTAATCACGAGCACAAAATAACCGGGAAACCCGGACAAACTGAAATCCAAGGGAGGAGAACCATGAAGAAATTTACCACAACAGCTTTGGGGACCGCGATAGCGCTAGCTGTGTCAGTGTCGGCCGCACAGGCTGATAAACTCACACTCTATTGTTCCGCGCAGGAAGAGTGGTGCCAGCTGATGGCACGTGGCTTTGAAGATGCAACCGGGATTGACGTGGACATGACACGCAAATCCTCGGGAGAAACCTTTGCGCAAATCCGCGCCGAAGCGTCCAACCCCAAAGGCGATGTCTGGTGGGGTGGCACGGGTGACCCGCACCTGCAGGCGGCTGAAGAAGGCCTGACGATGGAATATGTCTCCCCGATGCGCGATCAGTTGCATGACTGGGCCATTTCGCAGGCCGAAAGCGCTGGCAACCGGACCATCGGTATTTATTCCGGAGCGCTTGGATACGGCTACAACACCGATCTTTTGGCCGCCAACAACCTGCCTGAACCGGCGTGCTGGAAGGACCTTCTGAAGCCCGACTATAAGGGCCATGTCCAGATGGCGAACCCCAATTCATCGGGCACTGCGTACACCACGCTTGCATCCATGGTGCAAATCTTCGGCGAGGACGAAGGTTTCGAGTACATGAAGGGCCTGCACGCCAACATCAATCAGTACACCAAGTCGGGGTCTGCCCCGATCAAGGCGGCGGGCCGTGGCGAGAGCACCATCGGCATTGTCTTCATGCATGACGCCGTGGCGCAGGCCGTTGCGGGTTTCCCGATCAAGGTTGTGGCCCCTTGCGAAGGCACCGGCTACGAGATCGGTTCCATGTCGATCATTGATGGTGCCCGCAACGAGGAAGAAGCCAAGAAATTCTATGACTGGGCGCTGAGCGCCGAGGCACAGAACCTCGCGCTTAAGGTCAACGCGTTCCAGGTTCCGTCCAACAAGGGCGCACAGACTTCGGAAAGCGCGCCGGATATGTCGACGATCAAGCTGATCAACTACGACTTCAAGAAGTATGGCTCGTCCGACGAACGCAAGCGGCTGCTGCAGAAGTGGGACGAAGACGTCTCGACCTTGCCGCAGTAAGTGCGCGTCTCAACGACTGATAAGACCTCCCACCCGGTACTGATCTTCTGGATCCTTGCCGGGTGGGTCGGGTACTGCCTTCTGCCATGGTACATGGTGGAGGACGGTCTCTGGTCGTTCGAGTGGCTCTTCGATGGCTATCCATTCGACGAAGATTATGCGCCTGCCGCCTTCTTGATTGGACAGGGCGAAAAGATTTGGCTGTCCCCTCTTCTCATCCCGCTCGCATTGCCCCTTCTGGTTTTGGGCCGCGTCAAATCTGACCCGGTCTATTCCCGAATCCTGATCCTTTCTGGTACCTTGGGATTCGGCTGGTTGATTGCACAGGGCTTCTCAATCGGCATTCGCGGCTTCAACTACGATTGGCTGGGCTCGCTTTTCGGCGACATCCGTCTGCGCCAGTTCGGCATGGGCTATGGCGCGATGATCTGCGCCACAGCTTTTCTATTTCTGTTGACCCAAGGCATCGCCGCTCGCGGGGCGATCAATGGAGACGTGTTCGTGGTCAGCGCCATTGGCGGCGTGATTACAATCGTGACCGCCTTCGTGTTCTTTCCCATCGCAAAGATGCTGTTCGCAGCGTTCGTGACAGAGGACGGCGCGTATTCCATTTCGGTCTTTTTTGCCAAATTCTTTGACGACCGACTTTGGGGGCTGGGGTGTTTGTGGGGCGCGCGATGCGGAGCTGCATGGAATTCGCTCTTTCTCGCCATCATGGTCGGATTCATCACAACGGCGCTCGGTCTTGCCTTCGCACTTGTCGTCACCCGCTCCGGCTTTCGCTACAAGCGTGCGTTGCGCGCCCTGACAGTTCTCCCGATCATCACCCCACCTTTCGTGATCGGCCTTGCGCTGATCCTGCTCTTTGGCCTGTCCGGCACAGTCACTCAGTTTGTCGCAGAGCTCTTTGACCTGACACCTACGCGATGGCTCTACGGGATGCCGGGTGTTCTGATCGCACAAACCCTTGCTTTTACCCCCATCGCCTTTCTCGTCTTGATCGGCGTTGTCGAAGGTGTGTCTCCTTCCATGGAAGAAGCCGCACAAACCTTGCGGGCAAACCGCTGGCAAACATTCAAGACGGTCTCATTGCCGTTGATGCGGCCCGGTCTCGCCAATGCCTTCCTGCTGGGCTTCATCGAAAGCATGGCCGATTTCGGGAATCCTCTGGTGCTGGGTGGGAATTTCGACGTTCTCTCGACCGAGATTTTCTTTGCCATTGTGGGCGCGCAATACGATCAGGGACGCGCTGCTGTGCTGGCGATCGTGCTGCTGTTTTTCACCCTGTCCGCCTTTTACGCTCAGCGCATGTGGCTCGGTAAGAAAAGCTACACCACTGTCACGGGCAAAGGGGATTCCGGGGTTCATCCGCTGATGCCGAAAGGGCTGGCAATCCCGGTCATGGTCGTCGCACTTGGTTGGGCACTCTTCACGGCAGCGGTCTATGCCATGATCATCTATGGCAGCGTGGTCGAGCTTTGGGGGGTCAACAACTCTCTCACCTTCAAACACTATGTCACCGCGTTCTCGGTGCGGTTCGAAGAGGAAGGCATCCGCTGGACTGGCGCCGCGTGGGACAGCTTCTGGACCACCATCACCATCGCCGCGATTGCGGCCCCGCTCACAGCTGCGGTGGGGCTTGTGACAGCCTATCTGCTGACCCGCCAAAGCTTTGCCGGGAAAAACGCCTTTGAGTTCGGCACAATGCTGTCCTTTGCCATTCCCGGCACTGTGATCGGCGTGAGCTACATCCTTGCCTTCAACGTGCCGCCGATTGAGATCACGGGAACCGGCGTGATCCTCGTAATCAGCTTCATCTTCCGAAACATGCCGGTGGGTGTGAGGGCTGGCATCGCCTCCATGTCACAACTCGACCGGAGCCTTGACGAGTCCTCGCTCACACTTGGCGCAAATTCTTGGCAAACCTTCCGCAGGGTAATCCTGCCGCTGCTGCGTCCCGCAATCCTTGCCGCGCTGGTTTACAGCTTTGTCCGGGCGATGACGGCGATTTCGGCGGTGATCTTCTTGGTGTCGGCCAAATATGACATGGCGACAAGTTATATCATCGGTCGGGTCGAGAACAATGATTACGGCCTCGCCATCGCCTATTCCACCACTCTGATTTTTGTGATGCTGGCGGTTGTTGGCGCAATGCAGCTGATCGTCGGACGCACCCAGATCGGGCGGCGGATGAGCCAGTCTCGGACCAATGTCTAGGAGATCCTGAGATGACGATACAATCCAAAGCCGCGCCGGTCCGCTTTGACGGAGTCTCCAAGGTTTTCGGCAAAGACGTCCGGGCAGTCGACAATATCGACCTGCATGTCGATGCTGGCAAACTGGTGACCCTTCTGGGTCCGTCTGGCTGCGGCAAGACCACAACGCTGCGGATGATCGCAGGGCTTGAGATGGCGACATCCGGCAAGATACTGATCGGTGACCGCGATGTGACCAAGCTACCGGCGACCGACCGCGATGTGTCGATGGTGTTTCAATCCTACGCGCTCTTTCCGCATATGACGGTACTGGAGAACGTCATGTATGGCCTGACCTTCTCGGGCTTCGCCAAGCCGGAAGCCCGCAGTCGCGCACTTGCGGGTTTGGACCTTGTAGGCCTCAAAGGGTTTGACAGCCGCCTACCGTCCGAACTGTCCGGCGGCCAGCAACAGCGTGTGGCCGTCGCGCGGGCGTTGGTTCTGGAACCGCAGGTCCTGCTGTTCGACGAACCTCTGTCCAACCTTGACGCAAAGCTGCGCCGTCAGGTGCGCGAAGACATCCGCGCGATCCAGAAAGACCTTGGCCTGACGGTGGTTTATGTCACCCACGATCAGGAAGAGGCGCTGGCCGTTTCGGATGAGATCGTCGTGATGCGCAACGCGGCCATCGCCCAGATGGGCACACCACGTCAGCTTTACGATGCCCCAAATGACCGATTTGTCGCCGACTTCATTGGTGAGGCAAACCTGCTGCCTTGCGAGATTCTGTCAGTCGATGGCGATATGGCCATCATCGAGATCGAAGGCTATCGCCACACCCTGCCCTCGCGCGGTTTGCCAACCGGTCCCGCCACTATCGCCGTTCGCCCTTCGCGCCTTGTGATTGACTCAGGCGACGGTGTGCCTGCCACTGTTGCCAAGGCGACCTATGTGGGCGTGCGGATGGAATACACGCTTACCGGAAAATTCGGTCAAGTCTTCGCGGTCCATGACAATGTCGACACTCCGCTTGAACCCGGAACCGAAGTACGGATGGGGTTTGCGGCCAAAGGCCCGGTGCTCTTGCCCGAATAGATGCCGCGACTTCTGATAATCACCCATCCAGAGGTCGTCGTTGATCCTCAAGTCCCTGTGTGTGATTGGGGCTTGAACGAAAGCGGTCGGCACCAGGGCGCGCTGTTTGGGGGGTCAGATCAGATGGCGTCAGTCACACATATCTGGTCCAGCACCGAAACAAAGGCGCGCGAAACGGCCGACCTGCTTGCCGGACCTCGTGACCTGCCCATCGCCGTCGATGCGCGGCTAGGTGAAAACGACCGAAGTGCAACCGGGTTTCTGCCGCCGCCAAGGTTCGAAGCGGCCGCCAACACGTTCTTTGCCGACCCCAAGACAAGCTTCAAAGGTTGGGAAACCGCCTCTGACGCCCAAGCGCAGATCGTTCGCGCTGTGCAAGAGATCACGACACGACACAACGGCGGCGATCTGGCCATCGTCACACATGGCGCTGTGGGCACCCTGCTCTATTGCCACCTGTGCGGCCTACCGATCGACCGCGTCCATGATCAGCCGGGACAGGGCCACTATTGGACCGCCGATCTGACCTCCCTTCGCCCCGATCATGGGTGGAAGGCGATGGCCTGACCCGTTGCGTCAACCGTTCCAGGCCCGATCCGCGATGTCGACTAGCGTATTGAACACCTCTGGCGTCCCCACAACCACGCGCCCACCATCCCGGATCATGCCACTGGCATCTTGCATTTCGACCCGACCACCTGCCTCTTCGACCATAAGCTGGCCAGCCAGACAGTCCCACGCATTCATGTGCTCTTCTACATATCCAAGAAGACGCCCAGCCGCGACATAGGCGATCGATAACGCGCCGCTGGCATTACGGTGATACATCGCACCCTCTTCGATCAAGCCGGAAAGTATAGGGATCACATTTCCCGCCTCGACACGGTTCGAATAGCCGACTGAGACGGTCCCATTGTGTAGCGGCGTGCCGGTGGCAACCTGCATGGGCGCACCGTTCAACGTTGCTCCCGCGCCACGCTGCGCCGCAAAGGTTTCGTTAAAATTTGGATCGTGTATCACGCCGATTTCCGTGCGCCCGGCAGCGACACCCGCCAAGACAATGGTCCATGCAGGAATGCCGTTTACGAAATTGGTTGTTCCGTCAATTGGATCAATCACCCAGTCAAACCCGCTCGTTCCCGGCTTGGGGTCGTGTTCTTCGCCATAGACACCATCTTCGGGCCATGCCTGAGCCAGACGTTGCCGGATGAGCAATTCGACATTTCGGTCTGCTTCACTGACCCAGTCCTGAGTGCCCTTCTTGTCGACAACCAGCCGGGTGCGATCCTTGAAAAACGACAGGGCGCGTTCCCCGGCTTCATGGCAAAGACTGATTGCAAATTGTCTTCTATTTTCGAATGGGCACATTCGGACTCTTTCTTGTTGTCGGGGTCCTTGCCATGCAAAAACCGAGGTCCAATAGCGTTCAAACGCAGTAATAGCCTTTCCATGATAGGATCTCGAGTCAGGTTGTGCAAAAGGGGGGTACAACAAACATACTGTTAAAAAAAATGGCTCGACCTCGCTACGCGCATCGGGTCTCCTTGGTACCGCCATCACTCCGATTTGCGATGTCTGCGAACACGACACACTCCTCGTTGTCTGCCAGCGCGGTTTCAAACAGCTCGCCGCGAAAAACGTGCTGCGATCAGTCGTTGGGATTGGCCAGCCAACTCAAGAACCCCCTGCACCTCGTCGCAGTCGAGTCATCAAGCGAAGACGCACGAAACAAAGAGGCCATTCTTTCTTTGACAGACCATTGAGACTGGTGCTGTCCAATGAGGGGCCAATCTCCTGACACACAACGGAGGTGATCCCGATATGAACGTCTAACAGGCTGCTGAAAAAGTTTCGCGCAGCCTACGAACCCGCCGAAAAGGGGTGATTTTTGCGCTCTCTCGTCGAGCTGATGAAAATCTCTTGAGCCCCGCATCGATCAGCTCCACGAAAACGGCTGTTCAAAATCGTTTTTCAGCAGCCTGCTAAGATGTCTCTAGTGTTCCCCGCCTGACATAGGATTCCCAACGCTGCTGCGTCGTGGCATGATTGGCGGATGAGACGCTCCGACA
>CANNCS010000063.1 GCA_947503115.1 uncultured Marivita sp. | reverse complement strand
CCTACCGGACGTCATCACGTCAATCGGAACCAGAGATTGGGCGAAAGTGGGTCAATGATCGCAGCCCTTGGTATGATATCGGTTGCGTGGATAGAATCACACTTGCGCCCTGATTTTTGCCTCACTGAGAAACACCGTTTGCCGACTGGGGGCACTGTGCCAGTATTCATAAAAAACGATAATAGCGGCAGCAAAGTATGTTTCAGGCACAACAACTGTGGAGCTACCGATACGGATCGTTCGCAGAACGGTTCCGGTATCAATACGTCATTTCACGTTCCACTGAATCCATCGAAGGGTTTGTGGAACGCAAAATTGGCGATCTGAACCTCTATTGCGGCAAGGATTTACCGCTCCGCGAACTGCATGATGCAACTGGTGCCAAGGTGGGTTACGTCCTTGGCATCGCGGTTGGCACGGGTGCGCAGCAAAGCAAAGAAACGCTGAAACTGCCATTCAAGAAGACCGCAAAGACCTTTTGGACCCGTTTCGAGTCCTTCCTAGACGACGCGGCAGGCCGCTATGCGTTTGTGCTTCACGCGTTGGGACAATCGCGTCTTTATACCGATCCCGTGGGCATGATTGGCGCAGTCTACAACGTCGAGGACGGCTATGTTGCGTCTTCGACGATGCTGGCCATCAAACGCGCGCTGCGTCCTCATCCGAAATACGATTTCGACGCGATCCGCGACCTCGCAGGCAAAATCACTCTTTTTCACACCGCCGACCAAGACGTGCGGCGACTGAACCCGAACTACTATCTTGATCTGGGAACGCTCGAATCCAAACGGTTCTGGCCCCGCGACGTGAGCTTCACTCCCGAACCCGAAGACCCAAGTGCAGTATACAAAGAAATCATCGAAACTGCGCGTGGGAATATCGGCGCTATTGCGAATGACTACCCCTGCTCTTTGCCAGTATCCGGCGGCATGGACAGCAGATTGCTGCTTGCCTTTGCAGGCGAACATCGAGGCAAGATCAAACAGTTCTACACCCACATCAACAACTACGCGACGCGACGCGACGCGGCCATCGCCCAAGAACTCTGTAGGGTCTGCGAGGTCGATCACGAGGTCCACGACAAGCGGCATTTCGGCATCGCACGACGAGAAGCCCGCCTGAATTTACGGGCCTATGAGTTAACCTTCGGCGCCCCGGCCTCCCCGCCGCAAGAATATCAGAACGGGGTGATTTACGGTGTTCCAGATGGCAACGTCATTATGAGAGGACACCAGACCGACCTGCTACGCGCGGTCTATGTGTTCAGGCCCCAATCCGAGTGGCGTGACCCGGATTGGCAGATAGAACGACTGCTGGTCGTGCCCCGCGCGCATTTCAACGCTGAGATTGCCGACCGCTTCCGCGAAGACTTCGTCGCTTGGCAATCAACCTTGCCCGCATCCGCGATGGAAAAAGCCGCCGATTTCATGTTCCTCGAAGTCTATTCCAGCGCGTCTATCGGATCGTCTTTCCCCGCGCTGTGGCGCAACTTCTATCTTTCGCCCTACAACAGCCGGCGATTGATCGCGCTATCCCTACAGTTTTCGGAAAAGCGCCGCCGTGCCTCTGAGCCTGTGTATGAGTTGATCGAAATGATGGATCCGGACCTATCAAAGGTTCCGTTCGATTTCGAAGCCCCCCCGTCATTGGATGACAAGGATGCCTGGACCAAAGGTGCGTCGTCGACGGTACGGCGGCGTGATCGTACAGTTGATTCGCTCCTGAGCTACGCCTGAAGCGCGCTTTACAAATTTCGGGACACGTCACCAAGGACAGTGATCTCGGGTGCGCGAGCTGACAGAGTTCTGCAAACAAGCGCGGACAAAAGCCGGAACTCCTTTTCCCGCGACGTCCCTTTGCGCCAGACCATCCCGATGGTACGCGACGGCGCGGTGCCCCGGAACGGCCGTGCGACCACAATATCCTGATGGGCCACCTCGGATTTTACATAAAGCGCTGGCATCAGCGACAGCCCCATACCCGTAGCCACCATTTGCCGAAGCGTATCAAGGCTGGTGCCTTCGTAATCGTGTGACAGTTCGACACCATAGTCTTCGGAAATCGAGCGCACCAGCTCATGCAGCCTGTGCCCCGGTTCAAGCGACAGGATCGTCTCCCCCCGAAGCATTACTGGATCAATCTCGGTCTTTTGTGCAAGCCGATGATCCGCGGGCATCACCACTTGGATAGGTTCGCGAAACAGAGATTGCGATTCCAACTCTGCCCGATTGACCGGTAGAGGGAAGAATAACAGATCGAGCGCTCCGTCTTCGAGACTGCCAAGCAAGAGGTCTGGCAAACCTTCCCGGACATAAAGACCCAGCTTTGGATACTGCTTGTGCAGATCAGGGATCACCAAAGGCAGGAAATACGATCCCACTGTCTGAACCACTCCAATGCGGATAACCGAGCTCAACATGCTCTGCCCCGTTTTTGCTATGGTGTGAATCTCGGCAACCTCACGAAGAACGCGCCGCCCACGCTCCGCAATTTCTTTGCCGGTCGGGGTCATCATCACCTTGGACCGGCTTCGCTCGACCAGAGTAGTACCCAACCGCATTTCCAGCTCTTTGATTTGCGCGCTCAACGTTGGTTGGGTCACGTTGCACATTTCTGCGGCCCGCCGAAAATGCAGCTGGTCCGCGACTGCAACCAGATAGCGAAGCTGCTGTAGGCTTGGCATATATCGCCCCCTAATAGAAAATTTCTATCGAAACTAAGATTATTTTCGATTTTGTCAATTAGATACCCACCCTATCTCGTTTGATGAGCAAGGGAGTGGATCGGCGTGCAACGTTTCAGGAACAATCTTTTTGTATGGGCCACGCAAAGTACGTTCGCACGCGCTATGACCCGAACGGCTCGGCGTGTAATGACCAATGACACACGCGTCACAACCGACACTGTTCTCAGTCTCGTCTGCTGCTTGTTTGTGACTGCCAAGACGCCAAGCCTCTCAGCACCTTTCGGCGCTCGCACAGCGGGAGGCCTCAACTAATGGCAAGGGGACTTCCCAACGACACGCGCAGCAACGGTCTAACAGGGGTTGTCCCGGTCCTGTTCGCCGGTGCCCTGTTTGTCTACTTCGCCTCGCTCGTGCCAACGATCGCTGCGGCCGAAGTGATCCGTGTCACGATCCCGTGGATTCCGTCATTGGGCATCGAACTGGCATTCCTCGTGGACGGGTTGAGCCTGACCTTTTCGCTGCTCATTTCGGGCATCGGCACGCTGGTCTTACTCTATTCCAACACCTATCTGGCCGGGCATCCGCAGTATGCTCGGTTTGCTTTGTTCCTGACTGCCTTTACGGTCTCAATGCTGGGGCTGGTGCTGGCCGACGACCTGATCCTGCTGTTCGTGTTCTGGGAACTGACGACACTCACCTCCTACATGCTGATCGGGTTCTCGCATGAAACCGAGAAAAGCCGCCGCAATGCGTTGCAGGCGTTGTTTGTCACCGGTGCCGGTGGCTTGGCCTTTCTTGCTGGCCTGATCCTACTGGCTGCGGCTTCGGGGACGACTAGCATATCGGGCATCATCGCACAGGGCGGCGCGCTCAAAGAGCATGCAATGTACCTGCCGATCCTGATCCTGCTGCTGGCGGGCACCTTTACCAAATCAGCGCAGGTGCCGTTCCACTTTTGGCTGCCAAACGCGATGGCAGCCCCGACCCCGGTCAGCGCCTTTCTGCACTCGGCCACGATGGTCAAAGCGGGCGTATACGTCATGGCACGGATGCACCCGGCTATGTCCGGCACCGATGTCTGGCTCTGGACACTGACGATCCTCGGCGCGGTGACGGCCGTCTTTGCCAGCCTCCTGGCTCTCCGTCAAACAGACCTCAAGCAGGCATTGGCCTACACCACATTGATGGCGCTCGGCACGCTGACGCTGTTTCTCGGGCAGGAGTCGGGCTACGCCATGACTGCCTTTGCGACCTTTCTGATCGTCCATTCGCTGTACAAGGCGTCGCTCTTTCTTGTTGTCGGCTGCATCGATCTTTCCACCGGCACGCGCGAGACCGATCAACTGGGTGGGCTGGGACGGTTAATGCCGATCACCGCCACCGCCGCTGCCCTTGCTGCACTGTCAATGGCGGGCTTCCCACCGTTCCTTGGCTTTATCGGCAAGGAACTTAAGTACGCGGGCGCTATCGCGGTGGCCTCCGAGCCCCTCTTCGTGGCTGGTGCGGCGCTTCTGTCGAATGCCCTCATGTTTGCCGTCGCAGGGGTCGTCGCCTTCCGACCCTTCTGGCAAGGCAGCGTGCCATCAACGCAATCACCGCGTGAAGCGCCTTGGCAAATGTGGGCAGGGCCGATCATCCTTGCCAGCCTTGGCGCGATCTTCGGCATCTACCCCGACCTGCTGCAAGTTGCGCTTATCAATCCAACCGTGATTTCACTAACGGGCGAAGTCGGCGAAGCGAAAGAGCTCAAGCTCTGGGCTGGTGTTAACATCCCGCTTTTCCTGAGCATCGCCACATTTGTTCTGGGCCTGCTCTTCTACTGGCGTCACGTCCAACTGCGCGCGATGCTGGAACGGAGTTTTCAATCAATACCGAACCTCGACTACGGCTGGGACAGCTTCCTTGATGGCCTCAAATCCTTTGCAAAGTGGCAAAGCCGGATTGTGCAAAACGGCAAACTCTCGAGCTATCTCTTCAGCACTTTCCTGACCATCGCGGCAGGTATCCTGCTGACGCTGGTCTACACGGGTATGCCGAAGATCGCCGTCGACCTTTCAGACGTGGAATGGAAGCACACATCGATTGCGCTTTTGACCATCGCAGGGGCAATTCTGGCGCTTGTCACCAATTCTCGCATTGCCGGAATTGCAGCCCTTGGGGTGGTAGGAATCGGCATCGCACTGATTTTCATCGTATACAGCGCCCCCGACGTGGCGATCACCCAGTTGCTTGTGGAAACGCTGGTGGTGGTACTGGTCGCGGTGGTGATGCTGCGCCTGCCCTCGCTGCCCAAAACCGAGTTTCGGTTGAACCATGCATTGCTCTCCATCGCTGTCGGCGCGTCCGTCTCTCTGATCCTGATCGCGGTGGTCTCAAGCCCACTTGACCTGCACCTGACCGACTACTTCGAAGCGACAAGCTGGCCCGAGGCGTATGGGCGCAACATCGTCAACGTGATCCTCGTGGACTTCCGCGCGCTCGACACGTTCGGAGAGATCGCCGTGGTCGTGATCGCCGCCCTTTCCGCCTACGCACTGCTGCGCACAACACGCAAAGGAGACCAGAAATGAATTCCGTAATCCTACGCGTTGGCACACGTTACCTTGCCGGTCTTTTGCTCGTGTTCTCATTCTACATGATGCTGCGCGGCCATAATGAACCGGGTGGCGGCTTTATTGGTGGCCTGACTGGCGCAACCGGCTTTGTCCTATACGCCATCGCCTGCGGCACACAAGACGCCCGCGCAGCGCTACGCGTCATGCCGCAGACCCTCGCGATCTGGGGGCTGGGCATCGCCCTGGCCGCCGGTCTGTTTGCGGCTCTTTTCGGGGATGCGCTCTTTACCGGGCAATGGCTCTTCATCGGCGCAACCGAGACCGACAAGGGCCTGCCCCTATCGTCCGTGTTGGTCTTCGACATCGGTGTCTACCTCGTGGTCTTCGGGTCGATCCTCACCCTTGTCTTCGCCATGGAGGAGGAAATCTGATGGAGTTTCTCTTTGCCATCACCATCGGCGTTCTGGTCGCGTCAGCCGTTTACCTGATGCTATCAAACCACCTTCTGCGGTTCATCTTCGGCCTTGTCCTGATCTCGAACGCGGCGAACCTGACGATCTTTGTAGCAGGTCGCCTGACCGACGGTGCGCCGCCGCTAATCCCTGAAGGCGCAGATGCACCGCTGATCGACGTGGCCAACGCCCTGCCGCAAGCGCTGGTGCTGACTGCCATCGTGATTGGCTTTGGCCTTTTCGCCTTTGCCATCGTGCTGGTTTTCCGCGCGTGGACCACTCTGAATTCTCTGACGCCGGACGACATGCGCCTGGCCGAACCTGAAGAGGCGCCCAAGTGAGCTGGCTTCTTGCACTTCCCATTGTCATCCCCTTCCTGACGGCTGTCTTTGCGTTCTTGACGCGCCAAAGCCCCTTGGGGCGCTGGATTTCCGTTGCCGGATCATCGGTCCTGCTGATCGCCTCCACCGTGCTGATGAATACCGTCCTGCGCGAAGGTGTAGTTGCCGCGCAGATGGGCCAGTGGCCCGCGCCCTTTGGCATCACACTGGTGGCCGACCTGCTGTCTGCGGTCATGGTCCTGATCACCGCCATCGTCGCGGTCGCCGTGTCGATCTATGCCATCGCGGATGTCGACGAAGGGATGGAGCTTCTGGGCTATCACGCGCTTTTCAACATGCTGATTGCCGGTGTGGTCGGTGCGTTCATCACCGGTGACCTCTTCAACCTCTATGTCTGGTTCGAGGTCATGCTGATTGCGTCCTTCGGCTTACTGGTGCTGGGCGGACGTCCCGAACAAATCGACGGTGGCGTGAAATACGTGGCGTTGAACCTTGTCTCAACCATCATGTTCTTGACGGGCATCGGCCTACTGTACGGCATGACGGGAACACTCAACATGGCCGACTTGGCAAGCGTCGTGGACGGGGCCGATCAGCGTTTGCTGACCATCGTCGCTGTCCTTTTCATGATTGCGTTCGGCGTCAAAGCAGCGGTGTTCCCGCTTTTCTTCTGGCTGCCCGCCTCCTACCACACCCCAGCCTTTTCGGTATCTGCGGTGTTCGCCGGATTGCTGACCAAGGTGGGCGTCTATGCGCTCCTGCGGATGTTCACGCTGGTGTTCGATCATGACACTGCCTTCACTCATACGATCTTGCTTTGGGTTGCGGGCCTGACAATGGTCGTCGGCGTTCTTGGCGCGGCAGCGCAATCAGATATGCGCAAGATCCTGTCTTTCCACATCGTCAGCCAGATTGGCTACATGATCCTTGGCCTGGCTCTTTTGACCCCGCTGGCCATCATGGGCGCTGTGTTCTACCTTGTGCACCATATCGTAGTGAAGGCGAACCTCTTCCTGATCGCCGGGGTCGCCCAGCGCATCGCGGGTGGCACGGAACTGTCGCGCATCGGCGGTCTCTACAAATCCGCGCCACTTCTCGCCGTGCTTTTCGTCGTCCCGGCCTTCTCGCTCGCTGGGTTTCCGCCGCTTTCGGGCTTCTGGGCCAAGTTCCTGCTGGTAAAGGCGGCGCTCGACGTACAGGGCTGGATTATCGCGGGCATCGCGCTTTCCGTTGGGTTGCTCACGATTTACTCCATGACCAAGATCTGGGCGCAGGCGTTTTGGGAACCACATCCCGACGGGATTGACCCGAAACTTTCCGTCCTGAGCGACCGAGACCGCGCCGCGATGCTGATCCCGATTGCCGGACTGGCTGTTCTAACCGTGATCATCGGTGTGATGCCCGAACACTTCGTGCAATTCGCCAAAGCCTCTGCTGCGCAGCTTCTTGACCCAACCGCCTACATCAGCGCCGTTCTGGGAGAACAAACATGAACGCGTTTGGATTGAATACCATCCTCGCCATCGCGTGGGTCGCCTTTACCGGCTCTGTGTCTCTTGTCGGCCTCATAACCGGGTTTGTGATCGGATACGGCGCATTGTGGCTCATTCAACCGCTGATCGGAACCAACAGCTATTTCAAACGTGTGGCGGCATGGATCAAGCTTGTGATCATGTTCCACTATGAATTGATCGTCTCCAGCATCGCCGTGGCCATCGACGTACTGACCCCGCGCCACAGGTCGCGCCCTGCGATCATCGAGGTGCCGCTGGACGTAAAATCAGACACCGGCATTCTGCTTGTCACCAACCTGATCTCGCTGACCCCCGGCACGCTCAGCCTTGACGTGAGCGAAGATCGCAAAACGCTACTGGTACATGCGATGTTTGCCGACGATCCCGATGCCCTGCGCAAAAGCCTGAAAGACGGGATGGAGCGTTGGGTGATTGATGCCGTGGAGAGTGCGTGATGGATGGATTTCTCGAAATCAGCCTAGAGATCGGCTTTATATGCATCGTGCTCTCGGTCGTGCTCGCCTTTGTCCGCCTGGTCAAAGGGCCAAGCCTTCAGGACCGTGTCGTCGCGCTTGACTTCATGACCGTGGCTATTGTCGCGTTTTGCGGTCTTGCTGCCATCCGCTATGGCACCCCGGCGTTTCTAGATGTGGCACTTGTTCTGGCGTTGGTCGGCTTCCTTGCAACCGTCGCCCTTGCCCGATTTGCCGAACGGAACACCGAACGCACCAGAGAAAGGTCACATGATGATTGAGATCGTCGCCGGTTCCCTGATTATCCTTGGTGGGTTCTTCGCAGTAATCGGTGCAATTGGCCTTTTGCGGCTGCCAGATGTACTGTTGCGGATGCATGCTTCGACCAAGATCGGCACACTGGCCTGCGGCCTAATCCTACTGTCCAGCGCGGCGATCTTCAGCACCTCGGACATCATCATCCGAGTGATCGCCATCGTGCTCTTCATACTGCTTACGGCGCCTATTGGTGCGCACATGATAGGTCGTTCGGTCGTATCAACGGGTGTTCCGCTCTGGAAGAATGACGGCATTGAAGAAGGCACGCTCGACACTGCGCTTCACAAGGAACACAGCACGCCCACAGGACCGCACACCTGATCCCCCAAATGCAAAAGGCCGCTCTAACGAGCGGCCTTCAAGGTAAGTCGAAAGGTCGGATCAGCCGTTCACGCTATCCTTGAGAGCCTTCGCAATAGTCATCTTGACCACCTTGTCGGCTTCTTTCTTGAACTGCTCGCCGGTGGCCGGGTTGCGGACCATGCGCTCGGGTCGCTCGCGGCAGTAGATCTTGCCAACGCCAGGAAGAGTCACGGCGCCGCCGCCAGAAACTTCTTTGGTGATGATGCTTGTCACTGCGTCCAGCGCTGCTCCGGCGGTTTTCTTGTCGCTGCCCATTTCTTCGGCCAGAGCGGCCACAAGCTGGGTCTTTGTCATTGGTTTCGCCATTTCGTGGTCTCCTTATCTGCCCGATCTTGGGCCTCGTGGTGAAAAACTAACCGTATATTGAGGAGAAACACAACGGTTGGTAGGGCCTTCCCTAACGTTTTTCGCCTTTTTCAGCCGATTTCCACAGGTTTATTCCCGCTGAGATCGGACAATTCCGACATTCGGCGCTACCGAGACAGAATCGCTTACAGGAATGCGGTTTCCTCAAAGCTGCGCAGCTTCCGGCTATGAATGCGCTCAAGCGGCATTTCTCGCAGATGCTCCATCGCGTGAATGCCGATCATCAGATGGCGCGCAACTTGCGTTTTATAGAAATCCGACGCCATGCCAGGCAGTTTAAGTTCGCCATGCAACGGCTTGTCGCTGACGCAAAGAAGCGTGCCATAGGGAACCCGGAACCGAAATCCGTTTGCCGCGATCGTGGCGCTTTCCATGTCGAGCGCGATGGCTCGGCTCTGACTTAACCGCTGCACCGGTCCATGCTGATCGCGCAGTTCCCAGTTTCGGTTATCGACACTGGCCACGGTCCCCGTCCGCATGATGCGCTTGAGATCATAGCCTTCAAGCTGTGTCTCGGTCGCCACTGCGCGTTCCAACGCGATCTGGATCTCGGCCAGCGCCGGGATCGGCACCCAAACGGGCAGATCGTCGTCCAATACCCGATCCTCGCGCAGATAGGCATGGGCCAGCACGAAGTCGCCCAAGCTCTGCGAATTGCGCAACCCCGCACAATGCCCAACCATCAGCCACGCATGAGGGCGCAGCACCGCGATATGATCGGTCGCTGTCTTGGCGTTAGATGGCCCTACCCCGATGTTCACCAGAGTGATCCCCGCCCCACCTTTGCGCTTGAGGTGATAGGTCGGCATCTGAGGCATCTTGTCGACCGCAGGCAATGGCGCATCGGATTCAAAAATCTCGGCGTTCCCGGTACTCACGAAACTTGTGTAACCACTGTCCGGATCGGCCAGTTGCGCCCGGGCATAGGCCTCGAACTCGGCGACGTAGAACTGGTAGTTGGTGAACAGAACGTGGTTCTGGAAATGATGCGGGTCGGTCGCCGTATAATGCGACAGGCGCGCCAGCGAATAATCGACACGTTGCGCAGTGAACGGCGCCAAAGGCTCTGTTCCATCCGGCGCGGGCTTGGCCACACCGTTGACGATATCATCATTCGTGGTCGCCAGATCGGGCACGTCGAACACATCCCGAAGGATGAAATCGGCAACCCCTTCTTGCGGAACCGAGATCGAAGAATCGTTCGCCACAGCGAAATGAACGGGCATCGGCGTATCCGAAACGCCGACTTCGACAGGCACTCCGTGATTGCCCATCAAAAGGGACAATTGCTGCTCAAGGTAGTGCCGGAACAGGTCAGGCCGAGTGATCGTCGCCGCATGTGTGCCTGGATGCGCCACATGACCAAAACTCAGGCGGCTGTCGACCTTGGCGAAACTGGTCGTGGTAACGCGCACTTCGGGATAAAAGGCACGATACCGCACGCCGGGATGTCCCTGCTCCATTGCCGTTTGAAAGCTATCGCACAAGAAACGCGTAGACTGCGCATAAAGCGCGCACAGCCGGTCAACCGCCGCCTTCGGATCATCGAAACGCTCGGGCTCCGGGGCCTCTGGTGATAGAATATCGAGATTGATGGAACGGTCCTGCATCCCGGGCCTTTCTTGGTCTTGCGCCTGCCTCGCCCGCAGGTTGACAGCTTGCGTGGGTGGGATCAAGCTGGAGAAATGGTCAGCACTGCTGACTTTCGTCACAAGGGGTGCACATGGACTATGAAACCGTGTCCGCAAGCGATTTCGGCGCATCCTTGCGCGGGATCGGCTTGAACCTACTGGTACGCGATGTGTTGGCGCACGTCGAAAGTCTTAGCGCGTTGTTTGGAATGCGTGCCTTTCAGGCTTCGCGAAATTTCTCCATCCTGACATACGGTCAACAGGTGTTCCAACTCCACGCGGACGCGACATATGCCACACATCCACTCCTGAACCTTCTGCCAGAAAATCCACCCCGCGGTGCCGGGGTGCAGATACACCTCTTTGACACCGATCCCGACGACGCCGCAGCGCGTGCCGAAACAGTGGGCTTTACTGTCCTGCAACCGCCAACCGACAAACCGCATGGGCTGCGCGAATGCGTCCTGCTGTGCCCGGACGGCTACGCGTGGGTTCCTTCGCGCCCTCTATAACACCCGCTGCACCACAACTACGCCACTTGACTTAGCGTCAAGAAAGACTTGCTCTGAACGCAACCACAGGAGGCCACGATGTCCGTCACGCAACTCTCCCCCAATATGGAGCATTGGCAAGAGCGCGTTGATCTTGCCGCCGCTTTCCGTTGGATCGCTCGGCTCAACATGCACGAGGCCGTGGCCAACCATCTCAGCCTGTCAATCAATGACGACGGCACGCGTTTCCTGATGAATCCCAACCAGATGCACTTTTCCCGCATCAAGGCGAGCGATCTTCTGATTGTCGATGCCAACGATCCCGAAACACTGCGTGGACCAAACGCTCCCGATCCAACCGCGTGGGGTTTGCATGGCGGATTGCACCGTCACTGCCCACATGCACGCTGCGCCATGCATGTGCATTCGATCCACGCCACCGTGCTGGCCTGTCTCCAAGACCCACGCCTGCCCCCGATCGACCAGAACTGCGCCACGTTCTTCAATCGCTATGTGATCGACACGCAATATGGTGGTCTTGCCTTTGAGGAAGAGGGCGAACGCTGTGCCCAGCTTTTCACCGACCCAAAGCAAAAGGTGATGATCATGGGCAACCACGGCGTGATGGTCATCGGTGACACGGTCGCCGATACTTTCAACCGCCTCTACTATTTCGAACGCGCTGCCGAAACCTATATCCGCGCACTGCAAACCGGACAGCCTCTCAAGGTTCTATCCGACAAAATCGCCGAGAAAACGGCGCAGGAACTCGAAGGATATCCCGAACAGGATGCCCGCCATTTGTCTGAATTGAAAAAAATATTGGATTCCGAGGGATCCGATTACGCCTCTTGAGCGTTAACATTCACGTGGGGAGGCGATTGCCCCGCTTGGTTTTGGAATGAGTAACCCCAAGTACACGTTATGGACCACACATTACTTTCTCTTGGGCACGGATACAGTGCCGGCTATCTAGCGCAGCGGCTGCGGCCCAAGGGATGGAAAATTGCTGGCACGACGCGCGACCCCGACAAGTTTCGCGACTTCCATGCCCAAGGCATTACACCGCTTTTGTGGGACAGAGAGGCCATTCTCCCATGGCTTGAAAACGCCAGCCACGTATTGATCTCCGCTGGCCCCACCGAAGACGGCGACCCGACTCTGGCCCTACTCAAGGCCGACATCGCGGCCCAGGCCGCACGACTTGATTGGGTCGGCTACCTGTCGACCACCGGTGTCTATGGCGATGCCCAAGGCAATTGGGTGGATGAAAGCGCCCCTCTGACCCCTGCCACCGAACGTGGTCGACGCAGGGTCCGCGCCGAGACGGCATGGTCATCGATCCCAGAACTACCGCTGCATATCTTCCGACTCGCGGGCATTTACGGCCCAGGTCGCGGCCCGTTTTCTAAGGTCCGCAACGGCACCGCGCGTCGGATAATCAAACCCGGTCAGGTGTTCAGTCGCATTCATGTCGAGGATATCGCCCAAGTGCTCGAAGCGTCGATGCAACACCCCAGACCGGGCACAGCCTATAACCTCTGCGATGACGACCCCGCTCCGCCGCAAGACGTCATCCTGCACGCCGCGACGCTTCTTGGCATTGATCCACCCCCTGAATTGCCATTCGAAGAAGCCGATCTGTCTCCAATGGCGCGCAGCTTCTATGCAGAAAGCAAACGTGTTCGAAACGATCGGATCAAATCCGACTTGGGAATCGTGCTGAAATATCCAGACTACCGTTCAGGTCTCGCCGCCATCCTTGCTGACGAACAGGCAAAACAGTGACACCCGACGCGGCTGCTCCACGGTCGCTGACCGGCCTGCTGGACACGCTTGACCCCGACCACCCCGCAACCGGGGCTGAAATCCGGCACCATGATGCATATGAGGGGCTGACCATCCAGGACATGCTCGACCGCGTCGGTGAAAGGTCTTTTGGGGCAGCACTTTTGGTACCGTCACTGATCCTTGTGTCACCGCTTTCCATCATTCCCTTGATGCCGACCATCGGCGGGCTGGTGATCCTCACGATCTCGATTCAAGCCTTCTTTGGGCGCGATCATCTCTGGCTTCCTAAAGTGCTTGCGTCCAGACAGCTCAGCGGTCCGCAACTAAAACGCGCGGTCAACTATCTGCGCAAGCCGGCAGCCTGGCTCGACCGCAAAAGCCGACACAGACTGCGTTTCCTATCAGCTCCACCAATGGACCGGATCGCGCTTTTGGCCGTTATGGTCGTCGCAGCGACGTGGCCCTTTCTTGAAATCCTGCCGATGTTCACGTCAATCAGCGCAGGCGGCGTTGCGCTGATTGCCTTCGCATTGATGGTACGAGACGGGTTTGTCCTGATCGGAGGATACACCGTTCTGGGTTTGTCGCTGGCGGTCGTGATCGCCTTGATCAGCGGGATTTTCTAAGCACGCTTGCCAATCGACGCGACACCCAGCACATCCAGCACTTTGTTCTCGATGTCCTCGGCATTCAAACCCGCCACGTCATACATGGCCTGCGGACTGGCTTGATCAATGAAGGTGTCAGGCAGAACCATCGACCGGAACTTCAGCCCGGTGTCAAACACCTCGGCCTCGGCCAGAAGCTGCGCGACATGGCTGCCAAAGCCCCCGACGGCACCTTCTTCGATGGTGATCAGCGCGTCATGATCCGCCGCCAGCTTCAGGATCAGGTCACGATCCAGCGGCTTGGCAAAACGCGCATCCGCCACAGTTGGCGTGATGCCCTTGGCCTCCAGCGCCTCGCAGGCGGTCAGAACTTCGCCCAGACGTGTGCCGAAGGACAGGATGGCCACCTTGCTGCCCTCGCGGATCATCCGCCCTTTACCAATTGGTAAAATTTCGCCCCGTTCCGGCATATCAACCCCGCGCCCTTCACCGCGCGGATAGCGGAACGCGATGGGGCCATCATTATGCGCCACCGCCGTCGCCACCATATGCTTCAGCTCGGCTTCGTCCGCCGCTGCCATGACAACAAAACCCGGCAGGTTTGCCAAAAAGGCCACGTCGTAACTGCCCGCATGGGTCGCGCCATCTGCCCCGACCAACCCAGCGCGGTCGATGGCAAAGCGCACTGGCAGGCGCTGAATAGCCACGTCATGCACCACTTGGTCATACCCACGCTGCAAGAACGTCGAATACATCGCACAGAATGGCTTAAGCCCCCCTGCCGCCAACCCGGCGCAGAAGGTCACGCCATGCTGCTCTGCAATTCCAACGTCAAACGTCCGTGACGGGTAGCGTTCGGCAAACAAATCCAACCCTGTACCATCCGGCATCGCGGCGGTCACCGCACAGACCATCGGATCATCGGCAGCTTCCTGCATCAGAGCGTCCGCAAACACCTTGGTATAGCTTGGCGCATTTGACGGAGCTTTCTTCTGCTCGCCCGTCACAAGATCGAACTTTGCCCGTGCGTGCCCACGATCAGCGGAATCCTCCGCAGGACCATAGCCCTTGCCCTTCTTGGTCACCACATGGATCAGGATCGGCCCATGCGCCCGGTCCTTGACCGTCCGAAGCACCGGCAAAAGCTGGTCAAGATCATGCCCGTCAATTGGACCGACATACGAGAACCCAAGCGCCTCAAACAGCGTGCCGCCAACGGCCATACCCTTGAGCAAATCCTTCGCCCGCTTCGCTCCTTCCCTGAACGGCTCAGGTAGAAAGCTGACCGCGCCCTTGGCGGCCTCTTTTAAATCCTGAAACGGCGCACCCGCATAAAGCTGCGACAGATAGGACGACAGCGCACCGACAGGCGGGGCAATACTCATTTCGTTGTCGTTCAGAATGACGATCAACCGCTTTTTAAGATGACCCGCGTTGTTCATCGCCTCATAGGCCATGCCCGCGCTCATCGCACCGTCACCGATCACCGCAATTGCATCGCCATGCCCAGTGTCGCAATTGCCGCCCAGATCACGCGCCACGGCAAAGCCCAAGGCAGCCGAAATCGACGTAGAACTGTGCGCGGCCCCAAACGGATCATACGGAGATTCCGACCGTTTGGTAAAACCCGACAGCCCGTTCTCTTGCCGCAGCGTGCCCATACGGTCGCGCCGACCGGTCAGGATTTTGTGCGGATAACACTGGTGCGACACGTCCCAGATGATCTTGTCGCGCGGCGCATCGAAAATCGCATGCAGCGCCACGGTCAATTCGACCACCCCCAGCCCAGCACCCAGATGACCGCCGGTCTTAGACACAGCGGTGATCGTTGCACGGCGCAGCTCATCTGCCACCTGTTCAAGCTGAGCGTCAGAGAATTGTTTCAGGTCAGCCGGGGAAGAGACCGTATCAAGAAGCGGGGTCTCTGTGGAAAAGGACATATACCGCGCCTCCGGGTCGCATCAGGTGTCGCGCGAGATAACGAACTGCGCCGCTTCATTCAAGGTTTGCGCCCCCGCGCCATAGGGCGACAAGGCATCACAGGCGGCCTCGACCAGATCAGACGCGCGCCTCTTTGCACCGTCCAGCCCCAAGAGTGACACAAACGTGGCCTTGCCCCGATCTGCATCCTTGCCAACCGCCTTACCAACTGTAGTCTCGTCGCCTTCAACGTCCAGAATATCGTCCGCGATCTGAAACGCCAGGCCAAGCGCCGTGGCATAGTCAGTGAGCGGTTTCAGATCAGCCTGCGCCAGCCGCGCACCCGCCTGAGCCGACCACACGATCAGCGCCCCGGTCTTACCCGCCTGCAGTTCCGTGATCTGGTCCAGCGTCAATGGCATCTCCGCGGTTTCTGCCAGAATGTCCAAGGCCTGCCCCAACACCATCCCCTTGTGGCCAGAAGCGCGCGCAAGGTTCAGCGCCAGATCGGCTCGGACAGAGCTGTCATCGTGGCAGGCGCGATCAAGCACCAGTTCGAACCCAAGGGTCTGCAACGCATCCCCTACCAGAACAGCCGTCCCGTCATCCCATTTGCGATGAACCGTCGGCAGACCCCGCCGCAGATCATCATCATCCATGCAGGGCAGATCATCATGCACAAGACTGTAGGCGTGGGTCGCTTCGATCGCCGCCGCTGGCCAGATCGCCCGCGCCTCGTTCACGCCATGCAGGCGCGCACCCTCAAGCACCAGAAACCCGCGTAGCCGTTTGCCACCCGCCACGGCATAGCGCATGCCCTCGATCACCGGCAGGTCAGGCTGCTCCGCTAGAACGGTCTCCAGATGCGCTCCGATCCGGGCAGCATCGCGGCGCAGCACTTCGGAAAACATCGCCCCAGCTTACTCGGGATCGAAGGGCGCGGTGCCCGTGGGCTTGCCGTCAGCATCCAAAGTGATCGCCGCGACCTTTTCCTGTGCCTCGTTCAGCTTGGCTTCGCAGCGCTTCTTGAGAGCAGCCCCACGTTCGTAAAGCGCAATGGATTCCTCAAGCGCGACATCACCGCGCTCCAGCTGGCCCACCACCTTTTCAAGCTCGGCCATCGCCGCC
Organism: uncultured Marivita sp.; assembly: GCA_947503115.1. GTDB lineage: Bacteria > Pseudomonadota > Alphaproteobacteria > Rhodobacterales > Rhodobacteraceae > Marivita. The sequence goes on along the minus strand of CANNCS010000063.1, from coordinate 9,304 downwards.
TCGAAACTCATGTCATCTACGGGTGTGTCACTCATGACGCGGCCTCCATCAGTTCTTCCACATGCGCACGCGCGCTTTCCGCGAGCGCAGACAAATCATACCCGCCTTCCAAAGTCGAGACGACGCGCCCTTCGCACAATTCCGCCGCCAAAGCGCACAGCTTGCGGGTCAGCCAACGGAAATCCTCGGTCGACCATTGCAACTCTGCCAGCGGGTCATCCTGATGCGCATCGAAACCCGCCGAGATGATGATCAGCTCCGGCTTGAAGTCTCGCAAACGCGGGAACACTTGGCTCTCGTAAGCCGCTCGCATCTCGGCCCCGCCTGATCGCGGTGGCAACGGCACGTTCAGCACATTGTCATGTGCGCCACGTTCCGACGGATCACCGGTGCCCGGCCAAAGCGGCATCTGCTGGCTCGTGATCGTCAACGCCCGCGCCTCGTTCCACAGCAAATCCTGCGTGCCATTGCCGTGATGAACGTCAAAATCCACGACCGCAACACGGGACAGTCCATGCGCTTCAAGCGCGTGCTTCGCCCCGATGGCAGCATTGCCAAACAGACAGAACCCCATCGGCGTGGCCGTCTCTGCATGATGCCCTGGCGGACGGATCGCACAAAACGCGTTGCCCACTTCCTCGCCCAGCACCATGTCGACCGCCTTAACCACGGCACCGGCCGCGCGGAAGGCGGCGTTTATGCTGCCCGGCGACATCCATGTGTCAGCGTCCAGTTGGTGAAGCCCCTCGGCTGGCTGCCCGGCAACAATGGCATCCACATGCGACTGTGGATGCACATACGCCAAATGTGCCGGGTCGACCAAAGGCGCACTTTCGCGGCGCAAAGCCAACCCCTGCAAAGCGTGAAGCACATGCTCTAACCGCGCTACCCGTTCGGGGTGGCCATCCGGCGTTACATGTTCCAGACAATCCGCGTGCGTGACCAGTGCCGTCGGCATGAGCGTGCCCCTTGCTTCTTCTTTTTTCAAATATGCAAAAATCAAACCCGTCAGTCGGGCGCAAGCATATACCCCGCACCGCGCACCGTTTGCAGGTAGCGCGGCTGTTTCGGATTGTCCTCAAGCTTGCGACGCAGGCGTGTGATCTGCACGTCCACCGCGCGTTCCTGGCTCTGTCCTCGGTCGCGACCCAGTTCCTCGACCAGTTGCGTGCGGCTCAGTGCAGCGCCCGGCTTTGCAGCGAAGATCTTCATTAGCTGAATCTCGGTCGAGGTCAGACGCACAAGGTCTTCACCTCGCCACATCTCGCCACGTTCTGTGTCATAGCGGATCGGTCCAAGGTTAAGGTATTTCGGCGCGCTGTCAGCCGAGGCTTGCTCCGGCATCCGCCGCAGAATGGCATTGATCCGAAGCAACAGCTCCTTTGGCTCGAACGGTTTGGCAAGATAGTCATCTGCTCCCGCCTCAAGCCCGGCAATCCGGTCTTCGGTTTCCGCACGCGCGGTCAACAACAAGATAGGCGTGGTCGAGCGTTCACGGATGCCCCGAGTCAGGCTGATCCCGTCCTCGCCGGGCATCATCACGTCCAGAACGATCAGATCGAAATCCAACCCGGACAGAATGCGTCGCGCATGCGCAGCATCGCGAGCCGCACTGACCAGAAACCCGTTGCGGATCAGGAATTTTTGTAAAAGACCACGGATACGTTCATCGTCATCAACAATCAGCAGGTGTGCGTCGGGATCAGCCATTTCAGCGCCCCTCTCTCAGCGTGACGTAGGCGCGTTTCATGTCGTCATCCATCATCGATTCAAGCACCGTCTTGAACCCAGCAACAGCCTCGGGCCCCGCCTTGCGATAGGCGTCCCGCATCCGGGCGCGCTGCGCGTCGGACAATTGCTGTTCCAGCGCCTCTCCAGCCTCGGTCAAGGTCAAATGCCGCTCTCTCTTGTCGCTACGTCCTACATGGCTTGTCACAAGACCATCTTCGATCAACGTACGCAACACACGGTTCAGAGATTGTTTTGTCACCCCCAGAATGGCGAGCAGATTGTTCACCGTGGTTCCGGGTGCGCAATGGATAAAATGGATGGCACGGTGATGGGCCCGACCATAAGACATACCCTCAAGAATACGGTCTGGGTCGGCGGTAAATCCGCGATAGGCAAAGAACATCGCTTCGATCCCCTGCCGCAACTGTTCGTCCGTGAGATACAACAGCGCCTGTCCGCTAGATGCGTTCTGCGATTGCCCTTCCGCCATGGTCCGTCGTCCAATCCGTCTTTTTGGTTGGTCCCGAAAATACGTCAGTCTTGTTGACATTCCAAGGATCAAATGGTAGCGAATCTCAGTTTTGGCGCAATATTATGTCCGATGCGGACCTAATCTGCGCAATTTATGAAAATCCGGGCGAGGAGAATTGAAATGGCCGGAACCTATGACGACCGCGATGGCAAAATCTGGATGGATGGCCAGCTGATTGACTGGCGCGATGCGAACGTCCACATTCTGACCCATGCCATGCATTATGCAAGCTCGGTCTTTGAGGGTGAGCGCGCCTATGGCGGCAAGATTTTCAAATCACGCGAGCATTCGGAACGGCTCAAGCGCTCTGCGGAAATGATCGATTTCCAGATTCCCTACACCGTGGATGAAATCGAAGCCGCGAAGAACGCGGTTCTCCAAGCAAACGGTCAATCCGACGCTTATGTGCGCGCAGTGGCGTGGCGTGGTGTCGGCGAAGACATGGGCGTCGCGTCGGCGCGCAACCCGGTCCGTATGGCCATCGCAAGCTGGGAATGGGGCGCCTATTACGGCGACGCCAAGATGAAGGGCGCAAAGCTAGACATCTCCAAATGGAAGCGCCCATCGCCTGAAACGATCCCAAGCCACGCCAAGGCCGCCGGTCTTTACATGATCTGCACCATGTCCAAACACGCCGCCGAAGCCAAAGGATGCTCGGATGCGATGATGTTTGACTATCGCGGCTATGTGGCCGAAGCGACCGGCGCCAACATCTTCTTCGTCAAGGACGGTGAAGTGCACACGCCGACGCCAGATTGTTTCCTGAACGGCCTGACCCGTCAGACGGTGATCGGCATGCTCAAGGATCGTCAGGTCAAAGTGCACGAGCGCCACATCATGCCGGAAGAGCTGGAAAGCTTCGAGCAGTGCTGGCTCACCGGCACGGCCGCCGAGGTCACGCCGGTTGGCAAGATCGGCGACTACAACTTTGAAGTCGGATCGCTCACCCGCGAGATTGCGGAAGGCTACGAGAAACTCGTTCGCAGCTGATCCCGACATTCGTCAAAGAAAAAGGCCCTGCACCACAAGTGCAGGGCCTTTTTTTGTGAGCAGCCAAGAGGCTTCAAAGCCTCTTGCAAGGGTTTTCAAAACCCTTGCCCTAACCCGGCGACATGCCCCGGAGCCGTTCAGACCGGCGGCGCAGAATTTCGACCGAGGTCAGCAAGCAGATCGAAATGCCCACAAGGATCGTCGCAGCGGCGAGGATGGTCGGCGAAATCTGCTCGCGCAGGCCGGTGAACATCTGCCATGGCAGCGTCTGCAACTCGGCCGAACCAATGAACAGCACCACCACCACTTCGTCGAAAGACGTGATGAAGGCGAACAAGCCACCCGAGATCACGCCTGGCAGAATCAATGGCATCTGCACCTTGAAGAAGGTGGTCACCGGGTTTGCGCCCATATTCGCTGCCGCCCGCGTCAGAGACCGGTCAAAGCCCACCAGCGTGGCTGTCACAGTGATGATGACAAACGGAATACCAAGCACCGCGTGAGCAAGAACAATGCCCCAATAGGTGCCAACCAGCCCGATCTTGGAGTAGAAGAAATACATCCCCGTAGCCGAGATAATGAGCGGCACAATCATCGGAGAGATCAGGATCGCCATGATCGCCCGTTTGCCCGGCACGTGGCTCTGGCTCAAGCCGATGGCCGCAAGCGTACCCAAGGAGACCGAAATTAACGTAGCAACCGGGGCCACCATCAGCGAGTTTTTGACTGCGCTGGTCCATTCCGGGTTGGTCAGGAAGTCGCGATAGTGCTTGAGACTGTAACCCGCAGGGTCAAAGGCCAGCATTTCAGGCGTAAACGTAAAGAAGTCTTCGGCGTTGAACGACAGCGGCATCACCACAATGATCGGCGTGATCAGGAAAACGAAGATCGCCCCGCACAACACGCGGAAGGAATAATGCCACAAGACCTGCCCACTGGTGAGGTAAGGCACCAGATGCGCCCGGTAGCGTCCCATCCCGATCCAGTAGATGAACCAGCTAAAGAACCAGCCGAAAAGGCCGCCCATGATCAATCCGGGAATGCCGTTGAAAAGGAACCCTCCAACCGCCGCCACGGCGATCAGCCCCCAGCGCACCGGCTTTTCCATCGCTTCGCCCAGCACCTGCATTGCGACAATGGCCAGTCCAGCCATCAGTGCGGCACCAACAAGGATGCCCAACAGGCCAGACCCTTGCGCGGTGCCAAGAAACAGCCCGGCAAACCCGCCCGCTGCGGCCAGAACACCCGCCGTGAATCCGATGGGTTTTTTCTCGATTGGTGTGAGAATGGCTTCCGACATGATTCAGCCCCCCAGTTTCACGTTGTCGATGCCGACGATCCGGTCGTAGGCCCAGTAAAGTACCAGAACCACCACCAGTAGGATCGTGCCCAAGGCAGCCGCAAGGCCCCAGTTGAGCGAGCTTGAGATGTGGTACGCAATCCGGTTCGAGATGAAGATACCCGAGGTGCCGCCCACAATTTCCGGCGTGATGTAGTAACCGATCGACAGGATGAAGACGAGGATCGATCCCGCGCCGATGCCCGGCACCGATTGCGGGAAATACACCCGCCAGAAGGTGGTCCAGTTGGTCGCGCCCAGCGACTTGGCCGCGCGTACATAGGTTGGCGGGATCGTCGACATCACCGAATACATCGGTAGGATCATGAACGGCAGCAAGATATGCGTCATCGCCACGATAGTACCGAACTGGTTATTGATCATCGTCAACCGCGCATCATCCGCCACAAGCCCTAACCAGACCAGCGTGTCGTTGATCACACCCTGCTGTTGCAGCATCACCTTCCACGCTGAAGTACGCACCAAAAGCGAGGTCCAGAACGGCAGCAATACGAGGATCATCAGCAGGTTTGCCGTACGCGATGGCAAGTTCGATAGCAGGTAGGCGATAGGATAACCCAGCAGGATACAGCTGATCGTAATAACCATACTCATGAACATGGTCCGCTGGAACAGCAGGCCGTAGATTCGCTCGTCCTCGTCACGCAGCGCCGAGCCTTCGGGCGTTTTCTGCATGTCGACGGAGTTCAGGAAATACCCCGAGGTGTAAGCCGGGCTGTAGGTCTTGATGGTTTGCCAGATAGCCGGATCAACCCAATCTTCATCGATCTCGTCGAACCCATCACGGAACGCGACGGTCTCAAAATCTGGGCTTGCCACCAGTGCAGCAGCAGCTTGGAGCATGTCCGCTCGTGGGCCAGTGTAGCCGCTGACATCACGTTCGGAGAGATCTTGGTAGAGCGCGGTGTGCACCACTGTCCAAGGCTCTTCCTCCAGAGGGCTGTCCCCCTCTTCGACCTGCATGAAGCGCGCGAAAATCTGGTACGAAGCCGCCGTACGCGGCAAAACATCAGCGATGTCAGAGCGCAGTTCAAATGCTGGCATACGGCCCGAGCCATCCCAACCCTCTTGCGCCGCGATCCAGTCAGGGTCGCCCATCAGTTCAGCCCAAGGACGGGCTTCATCCCAATCACCGTTCAAATCGTCGAATTGGTCCTGATAAACTTCACCGATATCATCGATGCCCCGGCCTGATTTGCGGAACAGCGACGACGCTCCGGTCAATTCATAGTTCAGACGTGACCCAAGCCGCGTATGCAGCTTGCGTTCAGCAGCGTAGAATACATCGTAATAGGCTGCCTCGAACACCTCGTCGCGCGGCAACCCGCCAGCCGCGGCGTCGTAATCGGCAAGGGCAGTTACCGTGCGGGGCATGGTATCGCGGACGATCTGGTTCTCCACGGACCGGAACAGCATATCCCCAATCGGCGCGATGAAACTGATCAACACAAAAAGCAAAAGCGGCGCGATGAGCATCAACGCACGGATTTTCTGTGCCCGCAGAGCGCGGTTCAACGACCGCTTAAGCGGCGTGCCGTCAGCGGCAAGAACGGGACCGTTCTCGGCGTTTCCCGCAGCACTTTTCATGGCGTCGGGCGTGGAGCCCGGGATCTTGTCGGATTCGGTTGCGGCGTCCGTCATGGCTCAGGTGCCCTCGACTAGAATGATTGTGCTTGTCGCGGTGCGGTGGCGAATCTCGGCGACCTCTTGATAGGCGGGGTCGTGATATGCGCGCTTCGCGGTTTCGAAATCTTCGAATTCAATGACGACGTGGCGGTTTTGCGTTTCGCCTTCCATCGTCTCGGACTGTCCGCCCCGAACAATGAACTTAGCGCCGTAGCTCTCAAGGATCGGCGTGTCGCGCTCGATATATTCCTTATAGGCTTCGGGGTCGTTCACCGTGATATGACCGATGATATAGCCTTTGGGCATGGGACCGTCCTTCCGGTGCGGGATGGGCCAATCGGCCCATCCCAAAGCCATCAATGGCTTATTGTGCCAGCCACGCCTGGAACTTCGCGTCGATATCGTCGCGATAGTCAGCCCAGAACTCGTAGTTGTAGAGGAACGTGTTCGCAGCATTGTTCGGATCGGTCGGCATATGAGGTGCCATTTCGATGCCAAGTTCCGCATGTGTGGACACGAGCGGAGCAGACGAAAGACGCGCCGGGCCGTACGAGATGTACTTGGCCTGGTCTGCCAGACGCTGTGTGTCGGTCGCGAAGCTTACAAAGTCCAACACGCGGGCCAGACGATCTTCGGAAAGACCTGTCGGGATGATCCAACCATCAAGGTCGAACACCTGTGCGTCCCACATCATGCCAATCGGCTGGCCCTGCTCAACGATCGCCGAGAAGAGACGACCGTTGTAGGTCGAACCCATGAAGATTTCGCCGTCCGCCAGAAGCTGCGGCGTATCCGCGCCGGCGTTCCACCAGATCACGTCGTCCTTGATGGTGGCAAGCTTGGCCAGAGCCTGGTCCTGACCTTCGTCAGTTTCCAGAACGTCATAAACCTCGTCCTTGGCAACGCCGTCACAAAGCAGCGCCCATTCCATGTTGTTGATCGGACGCTTTTCCAGCGCGCGCTTGCCCGGATATGTTTCCAGATCAAAGACGGAGCAGATGTCAGTCGGGGCTGCAACGCCATCCGGAACCATGTCTGTACGGTAGCCAAATGTCGTCGAGTACACGATCTGCGGGATGAAGCAGTCGGATACGATCAGATCGCCGAAGTCGTCGCTCGCGCTGGTGCCATCTGGCGCCGAAGCCAGCATTTCGTCGTGGTCCATTTCCATGGCCAGACCTTCGTCGCACAGACGGATCGCGTCAGCGGCAACGACGTCGACGAGGTCCCAAGTAACGTTGCCCGCTTCGTTCATGGCACGCAGTTTTGCCACGGCTTCAGCCGAGCTCTCGTCCCAAGACGCGCTGACGCCTTCGTTCATCTCGATGTAGGGTGCGACGTACGCGTTTTGCTGTGACGCCTGATAGGCACCGCCCCAGCTGACAAGAGTCATTTTGTCAGCCATGCCGTGACCGGCGGCGTATGCACCTGCGGCGGCAACGGTGAGTGCGCTGGTCGCCAAAAGTGTTTTAGACAGTTTCATTGATATTCTCCCGTTCGACCCGGTTATGACAGATGGCGTTGGCGGTCGGGCCGCACCAGCAACGCCTGTAATGACACGGGAACAAAAACTGCTCCCGCGACAATTCTGTTAGCTGGACGCATCCAGGGCGCGGCAATCGTCGGGCAACCACCCGATATCGATCTGCGTCCCCGGCTCAAGCCGCACCTGATCCGGCGCATTCCGCGTTTTGATGACGAACTCGTCATTGCCCGCCACTTTCAGACGGGTGCGGAAGATGTCGCCCATATAGATGAACTCGAGCACTTCCGCCTTGAGCGTATGCGCCCCGTCCTGCAGACGATCCTTGTTGATCTCGACACGTTCGGGCCGGATCGATACGCGGGTACGCTCACCGACCTTGCTGACATTGACTGGCTTCGCGTCGATCAATTCACCATCGTCAAGCTGCACAACGCAACGATCGCCCTTGATCTCGCGGATGGTGCCTTCAAGCGTATTGTTCTCACCGATGAATTGAGCAACGAAGCTGTTTTGCGGCTTCTCGTACAATTCGTCCGGCGGCGCCAACTGCTGAATGCGGCCATCGTCAAACACGGCAACGCGGTCTGACATGGTCAAGGCTTCGGTCTGGTCGTGGGTCACATAAACCACGGTAATGCCCAGACGGTGCGCAAGGTGCGTGATCTCGAACTGCATCTTTTCGCGCAACTGTTTGTCGAGCGCGCCCAGCGGTTCATCCATCAAAACCAGCTCGGGCTCGAACACGAGCGCCCGCGCCAACGCGATACGTTGCTGCTGGCCACCGGACAATTGTGCCGGACGACGACCACCAAAGGCCCCCATCTCGACCATATCGAGCGCCCGCTTGACCTTGGCTTCGCGGTCGGACTTGCCGATCTTGCGCACCTCAAGCGGAAAGCTGAGGTTCTCAGCAATGGTCATATGCGGGAACAGCGCATAATTCTGGAACACCATGCCAATCCCACGCTTATGCGGCGGGATGTTGTTGATCGGTTTGCCATCGAGCCGGATGTCGCCATGGGTCGCGGTTTCGAAACCGGCAAGCATCATGAGGCAGGTGGTTTTCCCCGATCCCGACGGCCCGAGCATCGTTAGAAACTCGCCCTTCGGCATGGTGAGGTTAAGGTCTTTTACGACAAGCTGTACGCCGTCGTAGCTTTTTTGCACTCGTTCAAATTCGACGAACGCGTCACTGTTTGACGTGTCGGGCAAAAACGAACTCCCTGTTTGGTCCACGGATTATTTCCGCTTGTCTGGATGAAATAAATCGCGTTGTGGGCCGCATTGCAACACGATTGCCCAAGTTTCGGGACACCAGCATCATCTGCGGGCCATTTGAGCAGCTTTTCAGCGTTATGCCGGGAAAAACGCCTGCAAGACGAGAAACCTCAGGCCATTTACTCAATGCATTTCGGGTCACTTCGACTCCGCTGTCTACGAAACTCGTACATGTGCACCGGACCTAGCCAGAGTCGCCAAGTGTACGATTGGCGATTCGCGACGCTTTATACCAAAGGGGCTGGCTTCTGACTCATTAGGGATTTCTGAGGTTCCCAGCTCGCCCGCGCTCTGATTCCAT
>CANNCS010000062.1 GCA_947503115.1 uncultured Marivita sp. | reverse complement strand
CAATCCATCAAGCACGGCGCTCAACTCGCAAGGAATATGGGGCAGAAAATCAACCAAAATGTGTGAATCTGATAGGGGTGGAGGCGGTGGCAAAACGGTGAAAAGCTGGGCCAGCTCAGTGACGTCCTCGGCCTTTTTCCACCCGTCCTGACCCGCAGTCCAGACATAGGTCTCGCGGGTTAACGCGCCTTCGGTGACCATTCGACCCAAAGCAGCTTTGGAATACGGCCCCCTGGTTTCCCCGTTTTCGGCAATGTGCCACACATGTTCGACCGGCGGCGGCGGAGGCATCTGGCGCGACACTGGTGCCGCCCCTTGGGCCTGCGGTGCCGCCCCCCACGGGCCAGCTTGCGTCGCGGCGGCCTGACCGATCTGCATTCCAAGCCCGGCACCAAGACCAGCCTGAATGGCAGCAGCACCTGCGCCGTCCTTACTTAGTGCTTCGGCGGCCTGGAACTGCATGTACTGGTTCAGGTTGCCAATCACGCCCATCGACGACCGTTTGTCGAGGACATCTTCGACAGCGGGCGGGAGAGAAATGTTTTCGATATATAGCTCGGGCAATTCGAGCCCGAATTCTGCCAGCGTCGGTGCAATTTCCTTTCCCAAAAGCTTGCCAAGTTCGCGGGTGTTGGCGGCCATATCAAGCACGGGAATTGCCGCGCGGGCGATGGTGCGAGAAAACTCCTGCACGATTACGTTGCGGATCTGATAGCTGATTTCATCCATCGTGAACTCGCCATCCGTGCCGACGATTTCGACAAGGAAGCGCGCTGGATCAACAACCCGAACAGAATAGGTGCCGAATGCCCGCAGGCGAACAGGGCCAAATTCCGGATCACGGCAAATGATTGGATTCTTCGTTCCCCATTTGAGGTCTTGGAAACGGGTCGTGTTGACGAAATAGACCTCGGATTTGAAGGGCGACCGGAACCCGTGATCCCAATGCTGCAAAGTCGTCAGGATCGGCATGTTGTTGGTTTCGAGCATGTAAAGCCCGGGCGTGAACACATCCGCCAACTGACCTTCATGAACGAATACGGCCGCCTGCCCTTCGCGGACGGTCAGCTTTGCGCCATACTTGATCTCGTGGCCTTCGCGTTCAAAACGCCAGACCATCGTGTCACGCGTATCATCCGTCCAATGAATGACGTCGATGAATTGGCCACTCAGGAAATCGAAAATTGGCATCGGGGGTCTCCGTTCAATCAGCTTGGTCCGCCGACAAGGTTCTGAGCAAGCTCCCACACTATGGGTCGGGCTTGGTCAGCGGTCATGCCGGGGGTCAATTGGGGGTCATAAAGGATCTGCAGCAGCAGTTCATCATGGCTGGTCAGAAGCGCAAATTCCTCGTCGTCGTTAAAGATCGACGGGCGGGCGTTCTGATCGTCGTTGGCCAGGCCTAGCCCCTGCGTCAGTTCTTCATGGATACAGGCGCGGCGGGTGAGGTCGGGATGTTCGGTGCGCACCAGGGCAACTGCCTGACGATAAGCGCTGCTGGAATTTCTGTCGGCAAAAGCGACAACAAGACAATGAATGGCACGCGGCAAATTGAGGAAAATGGCGCGGCTCGACGCCTCCATTCCTGGCGCGATACGATCAAGCGTCTCACGCAACTGCGCCTTGTCGTCTTCGCCCATAATCAGCACATGAAAATTTGGCTGAGACGACACCATCGAAATGGAATGTCCCGATACACGCGCCAACCGACGTGTGTAGCGGGAAATCGTATCGCGGTCCTTGGCCTGCTTCTCGGGTGAATGGCTGTTGCCGAACGTGACGCCGACGCGCACCGGAATCGTCCATTTCTTGATTTCGCCCAAGGCACCGCTGGACGGCTGAAGACCCGCACCCCGTGTGTATTCTTCGGCCAAAGCAATGCGTTCGAAATTCCGAGCGATCATACGGTCAGTGTAGGGCGTATCTACCCCCCCACCATCGACCCGCAGCAATCCCTGCCCTAGCAAGTCTTCCTGAACACGGGCGTAATACCGTTGCAATGCGATCGATTGCGCTGATGGCGATTGTATTGTGATCGGCACAGCAGCGGCAGGAAGATCAGGTCGCGCCTGCGGCTTGGTGTCCGCAGGGGCATTGTCCATCCAAAGGGCATCGCAAGCCGACAGGGCCGCAAGCACGGCGCAAGACCATAAAATATGAGACCAGCGCCGCGGCACGTGGTTATTCGTCCGGCATGGACGCGGCCGTGGTATCGCCGATCCCATCCTTGCGCGCTTTGGCCGAAGCGAGTGTGTCCCGCAGTTCGGCTTCCATCTTCTTGAGCTCGGCTTCGGCGGCGGCGCGTTTGGCTTTGCCTTCGTCTGCGATTTGCAGGCTCTCCTGGATGGTACCAATCAGATCGGCGTTGGCCTGCTTGACCGCTTCGATATCGAACACGCCGCGCTCCATTTCCTCGCGGATCAGCTTGTTGCTGTCGCGCAGGTTCTTGGCGTTCGAGGTCAAAAGCTCGTTGGTCAGATCATTGGCATCGCGCACCGCAGCCGCTGCTTCAGCCGAGCGCTGAATGGTGACCGCCTGCGCCAACTGGGTTTCCCAGAGCGGCACAGTGTTGACCAGCGTTGAATTGATCTTGGTCACCAGCGACTTGTCATTTTCCTGTACCAGACGGATCGATGGCAGAGATTGCATCGTCACCTGACGGGTCAGCTTAAGGTCATGCACCCGGCGTTCCAGATCGTCACGTGCCGCGCGCAGGTCGCGCAATTCCTGCGCTTTCATCACCTGATCGTTTTCTGGCGCGGCCTGAACTTCAGCTTCCTTGGCAGGAATGTCTGTGCTGTCGAGATTTGCCAGCTTTTCTTCGCCCGCCGCAATATACAACGCGAGTTCATCGTAGAATTGCAGTGTCTTATCATAGAGCAGATCTAGCGATTTGATGTCCTTGAGGAGCGTGTGCTCGTGTTTGAGCAGATCATCCGTGATCTTGTCGATCTGGCCCTGAACCTTTTCGAATTGCGCGGTGAACTTCGCAAACGGCGCGGCGCGGCCCAGCAATTTTTCCCACCAGCTGCGTTCGCGGCGGACATCCAGCTCGGACACCGAAAAACCGCGGATCGTGCTGACGATGCCACGCAGGCTGTCCCCTGCAGGACCAACATCCTTGTTCCGCACGTCTGCCAGCATCGCCTGCGAGATTTCCTGCAATTCCGCTTGGGCGTTGGACCCGAAGGACACGATGGATTGCGTATCCGCCATATCGATTTCAGCCATGCGCGACCGAATTTCCTCGCTGACAGCCGGGTCCGCCTGTGCGAGTGGCACAATGGCGCCGGCGTCCTTAGGTTCGGGCAAGATCACAGCGTTCACTTCCTCGACCAGGGCCAATGCGTCCTGGGCTTTGGCGCGGATTGTTTCAGACATCGAAGTCCCCTCTACAAAACATTTCTATTCTATTTCATGTCCCGATCAATGCGGACACCTTCCCGTTGCAAGCGATCACGGAGTACGTCGATCTCGACCGTGAGGTCGGATCGGTCATCCAGCAGCATCTTGCGGGTGCGGGCCGAAAAGTTCAGTTCCAAATCATCCAGAAGCGCTTCGTAATCGTCGCGCGCCTGTGTGTCGTGTGTTCGGGAATAGACATCCGCGAACTTGATCGTCGCATCCCGAGCACCCATCAAATACACGCTGAGAAACTTGCGTGCCGCAGTCAGGTCTCTGGGGTCTTCTTCGACAGTTCGGAACAAGTCCTTCGCAGTCGATTCAAATTGTTCAACCCGAGAGATCATGCGCCGGTCGCCCGAACGTTTGATGGCGTCCCGCATCGCGGCGAGATGTGCTTCTGCTTCATCGACAGCGCGGGCGACACGATCCTGCTGGAAAGTGTCTATGCCTTCCATCCCCTTGTCGCGCATCGGGTCGAAACCGAATGCGCCAAAATGCAGGACCGTGGCAGCTGCGCCGTAAATGACCGGAGCGATCAAGCCGGGTTCATTCGCGAAAGATGCGATCCCTACTCCCACACCTGCCAAAAGCGCCGCGGCGATCTTTCGGGGAAACGCGGGACGCCGCGAGACTTTGCGGGCATTGTAGGCAGCTTCGGCGGTTAGCCCTCCTCGAAGCAACCATGCCCCGAGCAGTAAAGCACCGGCACCGAGAAGCCCAAGGCCCATACCGATCGCGCCTTCGTTGATCGACGTGAAAGCCAGGACAATTGGAGGAATAAAAAGAACGTTGGACCGCGCGCCTACTGGGTCAACGGTCGCGCCTTTGAATGACTTGGGGGCTGCGTCTTTCGCCGATTGCGAAGAAGCGTCGTCCGGGCTGTATTTGCCCCCATACCGTTGGGCCATAGCTACAGCCCCCCGAGCCAGCCACTGGCGACTCCGAACAGTACGACAAGCAGCAAGGCGTAGCTGACTTTTTGCAGGCCGGCACCGGACATGAGACCCCCTTTCCCAAGTGTTAATGGAAACTTAGGGGATGTGCCTATGGCTTACTAGGGGGAAGTCGGCGCAGTTCCGCTCACGCTGCGTGATAGCGGTTCATACGATTGAACAGCACGTCGGTCTGAAGCTCGAAATTGTCGCGTCCTTTGCCGATACCGCTTTTGCGGGCACGCGTTTCGAATGTGTCGACCAGAGTCTGGATCTTGACGACGAATTTACGCCGCTGGAATTCGGTCACGTTGCCATTCGGCGCTTCGACCAAAGTGGCCACTTCGAACTGCATTTTGTCGATCAGTTTGGTCACCGAAGGAGCAATCCGCTGAAGGGTCGGAGTCGCAGCATCAATCGTCCCCAAAAGGCCCATGATCGTGTTCACCGCGACGCGGGTTCTTTCGTATAGATCGTCATCCTCGACCCGAGCCAAAGACAAAAGCAACTCTTCGCAGCGATCATCAAAGTCCTGATAGAGAAACGTGTTGATGATGCGCAACTTTGTGACCGGGTTGTCCAGCCCTTTGTCCCGCATCGGATCGAGACCAAAGGAAATCAGACAAAGAATAAAAGTTGAAAGTGCGATCACCATTGGAATCGCTGGAACGGCGATTTTTGTCGTGGCCAGTAGGCCAACAACCAAAGCAACGATGGCACTACCGATCAATTTGTATGGAATTCTCGGACGTGCCGCGACTTCTGCGGCGTCATAGGCGACATGTGCTTTCTGCCCGATCGACAGAAACAACAATCCCACGCCAAAGAGGCCGATGATGAGAAGCGCAGAGGCGAATCCGGCAACCGTTCCGTCCAAAAGCCAAAAGATCAGGGGACAGGTCGCAAGAACCATGAACCCCACCGGAACGTCATCAACCGGCGCAATTTTGCCCAAAGCCGCGCTGCGCTGATCGTCCAACAATTTTTTGAACTTGAGGTCCTTCATAGAAGCCCCAAAGAGAAAATTGTCAGCCATAGAATTGCGAACGCGACCCATGACGCCATTGCACCATGTGTTCGAATACGCAGCACCGCACCGCGGAGTGCCTTGGATGTGTCATCTGCAACCATGCCCAGATTCGAAAGAACCAACAGCACGGATGTCACAAGCACAGCAGAAGTGATGAACGTGATCAGCATGTTGTCTGTGTCGACAACAAAACAGGCGGAAAATGGGCGTTAAAAGGGAAAGATCAGGGAGTCTTACCAGGCCGCGCCGGACGCGGTTTGCGCCGAACCGTATTTCCCTTTTGTTTTAAACCCTTGGCGGGCTTCAACTCGGGCGCGGTATCGAGCCCTAATTGGTCCCTCACAACCTTGCGGCGCAGTTCTTCCACAGCACCAGCCTTGAGTTGGCCAAGTTGAAAGGGGCCGTAGGAGATTCTGATCAAGCGATTCACCGTCAAACCAAGATCCGCCATGGCGCGGCGAATCTCTCGGTTCTTGCCTTCGCGCAGGCCCACGGTCAGCCAAGCATTGGCACCTTGCTGGCGATCCAGCGTTACGGTCATGGGCTGAAAACGTTCTTCGTCGATCACCAACCCCTTGCGGAGCGGTTCCAGTTTTTCATCGCTCGGCGCGCCTTTGACCCGAACACGGTACTTCCGCAGCCAGCCCGTCGAGGGAAGTTCCAGCTTGCGCTTGATCCCGCCATCGTTGGTCAGCAGCAGCAGACCTTCAGAGTTGAGGTCAAGTCGCCCGACACTCATCACACGCGGCATGTCTTCAGGCAGTTTGTCGAAAATCGTCGGCCGCCCCTGTTCATCCTTGGTCGTCGTCACCAACCCCACCGGCTTGTGATAAAGCCAGATGCGTGGCTCGTCAGGGGTACCCACCACCTTGCCATTGACCACCACCTTGTCAGACGCGGTAACATTCAGGGCCGGGCTGTTGATGGTTTTGCCATTCACGGACACGCGCCCTTGCAAGATCAACTGCTCGGCTTCGCGGCGGCTGGCAAGGCCAGCGCGGGCAATGACTTTGGCGATGCGATCGCCGGGGGGCGTGTTCTGTGTCATGGCAAGCGGCTTAGTCCAATTCCACCCCTTGGGAAAGGTGAATGCGCGGTCTATGACAGACGGATGGTGTTCCGATCGAATATGTCACTGGCGCTGGACCAAGCGCGCGAAGCCGCCGCCCGAGGCGAAGTGCCTGTTGGAGCCGTTGTCGTGGCGGCTGACGGGACTATTGTCGCACTGGCGGGCAACAGGACTCGCGAATTGAACGACCCAACCGCCCATGCTGAGGTTCTTGCAATCCGCGATGCCTGCGCCCGTTTGGGGGTAGAACGCCTAACGGATCACGATCTCTATGTGACGCTAGAGCCCTGTCCGATGTGTGCCGGCGCGATTTCGAATGCCCGCATCCGGCGGCTTTACTATGGAGCACAGGATACCAAATCGGGTGGCGTCGCAGTTGGTGCGCGGGTGTTCTCGCATCCGCAATGCCATCATGCCCCCGATGTCTATGATGGGGTCAGTGCTACTGAGGCGGAACAGCTTTTGGTCGATTTCTTTGCCACCAAGCGCGGGGCCGGTGCATGACACGAATTATCCTGTTCAACAAACCCTTCGATGTTCTGTCGCAATTCACCGACAAAGGCACCGAAGGCACAGCGCGACGCACCTTATCCGAGTTCATCGACGCGCCCGGGGTCTATCCCGCAGGTCGGCTGGACCGGGACAGTGAAGGGCTTATGGTATTGACCGACAACGGGAAACTGCAGGCCAAGATCAGCAACCCCAAGTTCCGGTCGCCAAAGACCTACCTTGCGCAGGTCGAGGGCAATCCGACCGACGACCAGCTTGAGCAATTGCGCAAGGGCGTTGTTCTGAAGGATGGCGCAACCCGACCAGCACAGGTCGAACGGATCGCGCCACCCGAGCTATGGGACCGTGATCCACCTGTCCGATACCGCAAGACGGTGCCGGATGCGTGGCTGCGCCTGACGATCACCGAGGGACGCAACCGGCAAGTTCGGCGGATGACTGCCCATGTCGGCCTGCCCTGCCTTCGTCTGGTCAGATGGTCCGTCGGTGAATGGTCGCTGGATGGGATCGCACCGGGAACGTGGCGGGACGCTTAGGCCAAGGCATCGTTCAGGCAGCTCTGCGCGGTCGGCGCCCCTCGCACTCGATCTTCAGATCGGACAACCCTTGCTCCAATGCGCGGTGGATTGCGCGCTTCGCGTGGCTTGGCAGAATCGTTGCGTATGCCCCGCGAAACGATTCCGCGGTTTCGATCCGCGTGGTTGCCCCCTCGGCGGTCAGGCACCAGATGTGTCGCGCGGAAATCACCGTCGACGCACTTGTCCAACCGATAAAGCTTGGCGCGTCTAACGCCTGAACGGTGCTGCGGAAGGTCATTCCCCCAGCGCGCCATTCGAATTTTGTACCGGGCGTCATGCGCCCAACTGCACCAACCCATTCAACGCCGTGGTTCCAGTTCGGCCAAGTTTCAGGATCTGCGATGCGCGCCCAGACTGCGTCTCGCGGAGCAGCAATGACGATAGAAGCCCGTGCCTTTGCACGGGCGGAGAAATCAATGTCGAAAAGAGACATGGCTGGCGTCCAACCTATCGGGACGCCGGGGGCTTGGCGCGCCGGACCATCCGGCAGCGCGGCGACCGGCCACTAGCAGATGCGTATGCTTTTACGCTGGATCAAGCCCGCTGCGCAAAGGCATGAAAATAAATCACACCCACTTGGCGAGAGGCGGCAAGCTCATCAGTACAGCATTTGCGTCATGCCCGGTCTCGAGTCCAAACTTGGTACCCCGGTCGTAGACAAGGTTGTATTCGGCATAGAGACCGCGATGGACAAGCTGCGTGTCTTTGTCCGCGTCTGACCAATCCTGCACGCGACGTTTCTCAACCAAAGGAATGTAGGCGGGCAGGAACGCGCGTCCGATATCCTGCGTCAGGCTGAAATCTGCCTCCCAGTCGCCGGTGTTGTGATCGTCCATGAAAATCCCGCCGACACCGCGCGCACGCCCCCGGTGCGGAACATAGAAATATTCGTCGGCCCATTCCTTGAGGCGCGGATAGTACGTCTCGCCATGCGGATCGAGGTGCTTTTTCTGGGTGTCGTGGAAATGCTGGGTGTCCTCAGCATATTCGATGCAGGGGTTTAGATCAGACCCACCGCCAAACCACCACGCATGCGGCGTCCAGAACATCCGTGTATTCATGTGCACCGCCGGACAATGCGGGTTCTGCATATGTGCGACAAGGCTGATGCCCGACGCCCAAAAGCGCGGATCGTCCTTCATTCCGGGAATGCCCTTGCGAGCTGCCATCGCGTGCTGCGCCCGCTCACCCAATGTGCCGTAGACGGACGAGACATTGACGCCGACCTTTTCAAACACCCGACCACCACGCATCACGCTCATCAAACCACCACCGGCATCAGAGCCGTCGTCGGAATGGCGTTTTGTTTCGGTCACTTCAAAGCGTCCCGGGGCGGCCTCGCTTAGCTGTCCGGTGTCGTGGCTGTCCTCCAGCCCTTCGAACGCCGCCACGATCTGATCGCGCAATTCGCGGAACCACGCAGACGCGCGCGCTTTTTCGGTGTCAAAGTTTTCCGTCATGTCACTGTCCCATTTCCCTGACAGGACACTACAGCGCGTCACGAGAATCACAAGCCACTCCAAAGGCTTGATTGTGGACGCAAACGGTCAGTGGGCGGGTGCGCTCACCGGATCGAGCAGCGTACGCCCACCGTCGATGGTCATGATTTGCCCGGTGATGAAACCCGCGCTTTCCGACGACAGGAATTGCACGGCCTGCGCCAATTCCGCAGGGCTGGCGATACGGGCCAGAGGTGTATTGCCTTCGATTTCTTCGCGGTAGCCATCGTGGTCCTTCAGCGCCTGTTTCAGGCTGGCAGACATGACCGACCCCAACGCAACCGAATTCACGCGGATTCGATGTTCAGCCAATGACACCGCAAGCGAGCGCGTCAATTGATCCAGCGCAGCCATAGACACCGAAAAGCCCAACAGTTCTGGTTGGGTCCGACGTGCCGCGATGGATGAAAGATTGACGATGGCGCCCGCCTGACCCTCTTCCTTATCCGCAGATTGCTTGATCATCCGTTTGGCGACCATCTGCGACAGACGAAACGTGTTGGTCACGTTCTGCAAGACCAGCGCTTCGAGCGTGGTATCGTCCAGATCCAGCGGATCAGAGGGCAAGACCTGCCGACTTCCATTGATCAGAATGTCCACGCGATCAAAGGCGTCGATTGTCGCGGACAGAAGGTTTGCAAGCGTCAGTCGCTCGCGCAGGTCCCCTGCGAAGTAGCGAATATTCCCGCCGTCTTCGGTGACCTCGCCGCACTCATGCGACAGGCGCGCCTCGTCCATGTCGGCAAACATGACATTTGCGCCTTGATCGACGAAATGCCGCGCAATAGCGAGCCCGACGCCGTTTGCTGCACCGGTAACGATCGCAGTCTTGCCCTCGATAGAGAATGACATTGCGGTTCTCCCTCAGCGTCGTTTCGCGCGACCGGATTTCTCGGACGTTCTTGGTTGGTTAGCTTGCAGTATCTTGAAGCGCGTGTCGCCGTCCAATTCCTGCACCTGAGCAAATGAAGATGCCAGTGTGGTTTCGTACGGAAGATGCCGGTTAGCCACCAGAACAAGCGTGCCTTTAGGTTTGAGAAGACGCGCGGCAGACCTGATGAAGTCCTGCCCAAGAGTCACGTCAGGCGTTCGGCTTGTGTGGAATGGGGGGTTCATGACAACCCAATCCAAACTGCTCGCCACACCCCAAGTCGTGGCATCAGCCCAATGAAAGGTCACGCGGTCGTCTTGCAAATTAAGGCCAGCACAGTCCAATGCGCGACGATCCGCCTCGACCAGATCGACATGAGTGACGCCCGGCAAATCCAAGAGGTGCCGGGTCAGATACCCCCATCCTCCGCCCAGATCCGCGCCGCGCCCCTTCAGTGATTTGGGGAGAGCTTCGACCAATGCTTCAGAGCCGGCGTCCGGTCCATCCGCCGAAAAGACGCCGGGTTGTGTGATCCACCCCGAAACGACAGGAGCTGCATCCGGCAATGTGCACTCTTGAAACGCATTGGCTGCATTGAACCAGAAAATCCTGCCATGCGCCTTGGACATCTGCCCGTCTATCGAGACTTTGCTCTTTGCGAATTTGAGGATCGCATCGATCCCATCGGTCTTGGCCCCATCAACGATCACGAGGCCACCCGCCGCAATCAACTCGGCCTGAGCAAGCAAACCACGCGCCAGTTCCCGACTACGGGGCAGTGTCACATGGACAATGTCGGCAGGCCCGCGTGCCTCGGTGGTGACAGGATAGCCCATCGCCTCGAACAGGTCGTAGGCCGGTCTGAAGTTTTGCTGAACAGTGATCTCGGACCCGGCCAATGCGCCAAGATCGGCGTCTGGCGACGGTTCGAGAAGTACAACTTGCGCACCCTCGGACAGGGCAAGCGCGCCTGTCTCAACGGCGTGGTCTAATCTGGCTAAAGTCATGGGAGACCCGGAGCAGCGCCCCGGTTATTCCTTTTCCATGGTGCATTGCAGCGGGTGTTGGTGGCGGCGTGCGAAATCCATCACCTGCCCCACTTTGGTTTCCGCAATTTCGTGGCTGAAAACACCGACAACCGCGACACCTTTTTTGTGAACAGTCAGCATGATCTCGAACGCCTGAGCGTGCGTCATGCCAAAGAACCGCTCAAGAACATGCACCACAAATTCCATCGGAGTATAGTCGTCGTTCAGCAGCATCACCTTGTACAGAGGCGGACGTTTCGTCTTGGCACGCGTCTCAACGACGACACCTGTATCGTTGTCATCGTTTGACGGTTGCCCTGCCATAGAGCGGGGCGACGTGATGTTTGCCGAAAGGTGTCTCATGCGTGGGTCTGGACCTCGGGTTCCATATCCTTGATGTCTCTATATAACCTGTCCTGACTTCGAGAAAAGAGGCGCATGCCCCGCTATGACGCGAAAGCTGCAAACAATCGGGTTCGATGCCGACGATACGCTGTGGCACAACGAGCGCTTTTTCAAACTCACACAAGAGCGGTTCGAAGAGTTACTGTCTGATTATACGGACAAATCCTTGCTACATGACCGTTTGATCCAAGCCGAGACGCGCAATATCGGTCACTACGGTTTCGGAGTGAAAGGCTTTGTCCTTTCGATGATAGAAACCGCGATTGATGTAACGGACGGCTCGGTTCCGGGCCATGTGATCCGCAACATTCTGGATGCCGGGCAAGAAATGTTGGCACATCCCATCGAATTGCTGCCGCATGTTCAGACAACTGTCGAGGTCTTGGCCGAAAGCCACAGGCTGGTTTTGATCACCAAGGGCGATCTGCTTCACCAAGAGCGCAAGCTTGCGCAATCCGGCTTGGGAGAGTTTTTCGAGGATGTGGCCATCGTATCGGAGAAAACGGTCAACACCTATCAAGATGTCTTTGGACGTCATGCCGGGGGCGCGGAGGCCGCAATGATGGTTGGCAATTCGATGAAATCCGATGTCGTCCCTGCCGTCGCGGCGGGAAGTTGGGGTGTGTTCGTTCCACACGACCTTGAATGGGATCTGGAAAAGGCTGATCCACCACAGAATGACCGTTACCACGCGATAGCCGATCTTAGTGATTTGCCCCCGTTGGTGGCGGAAATCGGCTGACCGCCTTGCCACATTCTCGCCACAATGGCGAACCTAGTAAGTCGAAACTCAAGAAACCCAACATATTGCGGCGCCACACACCGGCATTAGGAAAAAAGATATAAAAATAAGGGCTTTATCGGTATCAGCTCATATGCTAGCTTTTTCTTAATAATAATGCTGACCGAAAAAATTCGGCGGCTTGAGGCAGAGAAGGCAGATATCGTGACGGGACGGCGTAGAAAGCCGGGCCGAATTGGCCTGTATGTTATCACTGCAATTTGGTTGGCGGTTTTGGTACCGATCAGCGCTATGGCGGCCCCCTACGCCGCGATGGTGATGGATGCCCGCAATGGCGAGGTCATTCACTCGGCCAACGCAGACACCCGTCTGCATCCGGCGTCGCTGACCAAGATGATGACGCTCTATGTCGTGTTCGAGGCCGTACAAAACGGCGAGATCACCATGGACACGAAAGTCCGCATTTCGCAAAAAGCCGCCGCTGAACCGCCCTCCAAGCTTGGATTGCGCGCCGGGTCGACCATCCAACTTCGCTATCTCGTCCGCGCAGCCGCAGTGAAATCAGCGAACGATGCCGCGACGGCTTTGGCAGAGGCGATTTCCGGCTCCGAAGCCGCGTTTGCACGTCGCATGAATCGCACCGCCAAAGCGCTCGGAATGAGCCGCACCACGTTTAAGAATGCGCATGGTTTGACCGAGAACGGTCACCTGTCCAGCGCGCGGGACATGACTATTCTCGGGCGGCATGTACTTTACGACTACCCGCAGTATTACAACCTCTTTTCGCGCCGGAGCACGGACGCGGGAATCAAGACGGTGGCCCATACGAACCGACGCTTTCTGGACAGCTATGCGGGGGCCGACGGCATCAAAACCGGGTATACACGGGCGGCAGGTTTCAACCTAACCGCATCTGCTGAACGCCGCGGTGAACGGATTATCGTGACAGTGTTCGGCGGCAACTCTACCGCCTCACGCAACGCTCAGGTGGCGAAACTGATGGATCTCGGGTTCAACAAAGCGCCAAGCCGGATGGCCCTCCGCGCACCGCGCAAGCCCCCTTACCTTGGCCCAGACGCATCGGCCGCGACGGAAACGGTTATTGCGCGCAGCCAGACGCCATCGACAAATACACGCGCCAAATCCATCCGTGTGGTTGCAGCCGCAGTCAAAACGAGTCTTCGCCCTACCGCACGACCATCAACCGAACCTGCATTGCCCAACGCTCTGGTTGCCGAGCTGAAACAAGACATTCAATCGGTTCTTGAAGAGGTGCAAACCGCCGACATCAAAGAGGTGATCGCATCCTCGGCAACGGTGGAGATCGCCAGTGCGGCACAAGTACCCGCCACGGCAGTTGGAACTGTGATTGCCGCCGACAAGAATGCACCCAGCGCATCAGTCAAACCCGTCGTCCGCCCACGGACTCTGGTTCTGGCGTCGGCCTCGGCCCGGCAGGCCGCACAACCTGTTGAAAAGCGCGAGGCCGAAGTCGTGACACGCATTTCGACCTCTGGTGGACGGCATTGGGGCATCAATGTCGGGCGCTTCCCAAGCCGCTATGCCGCAGAGAAAGCCCTCCTGAAAACCGCGCTTGCCGAAATGGCGACCCTCGACGGATCGCTTCGCAAAGTCGTCAATGGTGCACGCGGTTTTGACGCGAACTTCATGGGGTTGACCCGTGATGCCGCCGACCTTGCGTGCCGCCGACTGCAAGCGCGACAGGTGACGTGCTTTATGATCGGGCCAAGCTGACCGATCAAGTTTCAGCTTTTGGGATGATCGTCGTAGTCGTCTGACAGGATACGCTCCGCAGCCCCGTCCGGGTCTTCGTATTGCCGCGACTTGACCGTGAACACAAACGCCACAAGCCCGATTCCACCAAGGATCAGCGATACAGGGATCAGATAGGCGAGGACGTTCATCGAAGGCTCCGGTTTATTTGAGACGCAACGCGTTCAACGACACCGTAATCGAAGAGCTCGACATCGCCAAGGCGGCGATCAACGGCGAACACAGACCCGCCACCGCCAGCGGCACAGCGATGATATTATACCAAGTCGCGATGGTGAAATTCTGACGAATACGCTTGATAGCCACGCGCGACGTGGACAGCGCATCGGCAATCGGTTCCAGCGACTTGCCCAGCAGCACCACGTCAGACGCCACACGCGCCGCATCCAGCGCGCTTGCCGGAGAAATCGAGGCGTGCGCCCCAGCCAAAGCAGCCGTGTCGTTCAGACCGTCCCCCACCATCAGAACATGTTTGCCACTGTCGGTCAGTTGCGCAATCCGTGCCGCTTTGTCCTGCGGCAGCGCTTCGGCGACCCATTTGGTGATGCCAATCCGATGCGCAAACGCTTCGACCGCCGGCGTGGTGTCACCGGACATCAGCATAACCTCGAACCCATCTTCCTTCAGCTTGGCCACCAAGGCCTCTGCCCCATCTCGGATTTGGTCGGCAAAGCGGAACGGATCGGCCACGGTGTCTCCGACACGCAGCCACGCGCAGGTTTCGGCACTATCGCCGCCACCAACCCAGCTGCCGCGACCAAGACGCACCGTCTGGCCCATCCAAGTGCCTTCGGTGCCATGGCCCGGACACTCGGTGACGTCCGTGATCTTCGCAGGAGCAATGCCCGCGTCACGAACGGCTTTGGCCAAAGATTGCGACAACGGGTGTGATGATCCTTCCGCCAAAGCGAGAGTGATACTCAGATCGCGGCGCGAGTGATCGCCAAGGTTCACCACCTCGGGTGTGCCAGCCGTAAGAGTGCCGGTCTTGTCAAAGACGACCGTATCGATTTGCGCCATTCGCTCAAGTGCAGTCGCGTCCTTAATCAATAGCCCCTTGCGGAACAATCGCCCGGACGCCGCCGTGGTTACCGCAGGGACAGCAAGGCCCAATGCACACGGACAGGTGATGATCAGAACGGCCGCCGCGATGTTAAGCGCGGTGCGCAGATCGAACGTGTAGAAATACCAGCCAAGGAAGGCCAAAGCCGACAGGATATGGACCCCCGGCGCGTATAGCTTGGCCGCCTTGTCGGCCAGAGAGGTATAGCGCGACCGACCGGATTCAGCGATGGCGACCAAATCGGCCATTCGGTGCAAAGACGTATCGCGCCCCACTGCATTGGCGCTGATGGTCAGAGGGCCCGTCAGGTTGACTTCTCCAGCGCTGACTGTGGCACCGGGGCCGG
Organism: uncultured Marivita sp.; assembly: GCA_947503115.1. Taxonomy (GTDB): domain Bacteria; phylum Pseudomonadota; class Alphaproteobacteria; order Rhodobacterales; family Rhodobacteraceae; genus Marivita. Next base: position 10,834 of record CANNCS010000062.1, on the reverse strand, counting down.
CATAGATTGGACGGGTTTCCCCGGTCAAAAGTGACCGATCCAACTCTGACTGACCTTCGACGATATCTCCATCCACCGGCATGCGGCCACCGGGACGGACACGGATCAAGTCGCCAACAGACAGTTCAGACATGGCGATCTGCTCTTCACCCTCGTCCGTTACGCGCCACACGCGCGGAACTTCCAGCGCCGCGAGTTCCTCGGCGGCAGAACGAGCGGCCGCGCGCGTGCGGTGATCAAGATAACGCCCAGCTAGCAGGAAAAAGGTAAGCGTGATGGCCGCGTCGAAATAGGCGTGCTCACCCGATAGCGAGATTTCCCAAAGCGATGTCGCAACCGCCAAACCGATCGCCAGCGAGATCGGCACATCCATGTTGAGCCGCCCTGCCCGCAAAGCGGTCCAGGCATGTTTAAAGAACGGCTGCGCCGAAAACGCGATGGTTGGCAAAGCAATAGCCGCTGAAATCCAGTGGAACATATCACGTGTCGGACCATCGGCACCCGACCAAACGGCGACCGACAGCAGCATTATGTTCATCGCGGCAAAGCCCGACACCGCCAGCCGCATCAGAAGATCGCGCCCGGCCTTGTCTGTATCGGTGGCTCGTAAAGCTGTCGTATCCAGTTCGTGCGCCTCATATCCGGCGCGCTCCAAGATGCCGATTAGGTCATCCGCGGTCACGTCAGAGTCCGCTTCGATCTGAGCCCGCTTTAGCGTGAGATTCACCCGAGCGCCGTGTACGCCGTCGGTTGCACCCAAAATACGCTCAACACCCGAAATGCAGGCTGCACAATGGATCGACGGCAATGACAGGATAATGTTGACGTCCTTTGGCAGCGCCGCCTCTGCAAGTGCCTCGGCCGCAGGAGCCGCAGAACAGGCCGGACAAGCCGAGGTCGGTGGGCGCATCGCAAGAGTCATGGCTCAGCTTTCGACGTGAAGGACAACGCGCTGTTCAAAGGCAACGCCGTCCAACGATGTGGCTTTCATACGGATGTTCCAATTGCCCGGTGCCAATGTTTCGCGCGCCACATAAGCCCGACCGTCAAAAGCGAAATCAGGCGTGCGGTCGTCCTGAACATGGGTCGCGCGGCCAAGCACGGCATCCAACTTGCCAGCCTGCACCGGACGGCCTTTTGGGCCTGTGATACTCAGGATCAGCAATCCACCCTTGGCTTCGGCATACACATCCCAACCTAAGGACTGTTGCTCTTCGCGACGCACATCAAAGTTCTGCGAGGCGACATAAGAGTTCTTCACCTCAAGCCCCGGGAAGGTTTTCACAGCAGAATAGGCGAGAACCAGATTGACCGAGATAATGACAGCAAAACAGCTGCCAAAGATGGCAAAAGCATGCCAGCCTGTGAGTTTGCGCTCAGTGGTCATCAGTTGCTCCTCCCGTTGAAGAGTGTGTCGGTATAGGCGCGGTCGCCATTGGTCAGATCTTCAACCCAGAACCGGATATCGGTGCGCTCGTCCTCGGCTGGGTCCGATCCTGGTGCGGCGACGATGTACACCCGTTGCAGGAATGTTTCGTTGGCAGGGACATCCACAGTTTCGTAAGGTGTGCCTTCCAACTGAACGCGCAGCGCCGGGTGGCCCGAAACAGAGACGCGGAAGGGGCGGTCCTCTCCATGTTTGTTCAACAGGCGCACATCATAGGTGTTGCGGATTGACCCGTCAGACAGCGTGACGAATGTCGGATTACGTACTGGCGCGACAGTCATGTCGAGCTCGGGCCGGATAAACAGTGCAAAGACCAGACCGATGCCGACCAGTGCCCATAGCGTGGTGTACATCATCGTCCGGACGCGGAAAATGTGGAACCACGCTGTGCGCGGCTTTTCCCCGGCCCGTTCGCGCGGTTCATCCGACAGGGCAAGATAGTCGATCAAACCACGCGGCTTGCCGATCTTTTCCATGATGTCGTCACAAGCGTCGATGCATAGGCCACAGGTGATGCACTCCATCTGCTGTCCATCGCGGATGTCGATGCCCATCGGGCAGACGTTTACGCAGGCCATACAGTCGATGCAGTCGCCCAGTTTCTCGGCACCTTCGCCCTTACGATGCTTGCCCCGCGGCTCGCCTCGCCACTCGCGGTAACCGATGGTCAGCGTGTCTTCGTCCATCATCGCAGCCTGAATGCGCGGCCATGGGCAGGCATAGATGCAAATCTGCTCACGAGCGAACCCGCCAAAGAAGAAGGTCGTCGCGGTCAGGATCAACATAGTGGTGTAGGCCACGGGGTGCGCTTGCCCTGTCACCAGATCGCGCAGCAGCGTCGGCGCGTCGGCAAAGTAGAACACCCACGCCCCACCTGTGGCGAGCCCGATAATGAACCAGGACACCCATTTGGTCACCCGCAGGCGTACTTTACGCAAATCCAGTTTTTCTTGACGGTGCAGACGCAAACGCGCGTTGCGGTCGCCTTCGATCCAACGTTCGACAAGAATAAAGAGGTCCGTCCAAACGGTTTGCGGACAAGCATAACCGCACCAGACGCGGCCCAACGCAGAGGTGAACAGAAAAAGACCCAGCCCTGCCATGATCAACAGACCAGCGATAAAGTAAAATTCGTGGGGCCAAATCTCGATCCAGAAGAAAAAGAAACGACGGTTGGCCAGATCGATAAGTACCGCCTGATCAGGCAGTTGCGGCCCCCGATCCCAGCGGATCCACGGTGTGACATAGTAAATGCCCAACGTGACGATCATGATGATCCATTTGAAACTGCGGAAGTTGCCCTTCACACGCTTCGGAAAAATCGGTTCACGTGCAGCGTAAAGGTTCGGCGGCGTTTGGTTTTCTGCTTGAGACACGAAAAATTGGCTCCCAAAGACGGATTGGCTTGATCGTCTTTTCTCAGGCAGCGCCGCTACAGACTTTGACTTGCATCAAATACTGTATCTTTAATTCAGGTTATTGCCGCTTCCCGGCGGATCCAGCGTAGAAACGCCTTAAGAGGTGGGCGCTGAACAGCGGGTTTTGTGACCAGATGATAGCCGGCATCCCGACGTTCCTCGAAAACACAGATCAATCGCCCCGCTTCAAGGTCCTCGGCAACCGCGATTCGGGTTGTGACGGCGATCCCGTCGCCCCGGCGTGCGCCGTCAATCATCAGGTTGCCGGGCACCTGCGTGCGCGACAAGACCCGTTCATTGGCAAGCCCCTGCGCCGCGAGCCATGAGGTTGTTTCTGTGGTTCCCAACTCTTCAAGCCATGGATAGGCAATCAGGTCGCGCGGTTCCTTTGGCAAATTGCCTTTGAACAACTCAGGCGAACCAACAACAACGACAGGCGATAGCAAAAGTGGTTCACTGTCCAAGCCGGTCCACCCTCCTGTGCCATAGCGGATCGCAACGTCAATCACACCCGGAGACGGGTCTGACAGTAAGGGGCTGGGTGACAGGATCATGTCGATGCCGGGATAGTCTGCCTGAAACCTTCCTAGGCGCGGCATCAGCCATGCAGCCGCAAAAGTTGGCGTACATCCAACATTAAGCGGACGCTGCGCGTCAGTTGAACTCAGTGCCTCAACGCCAGCCGAGATCCGCCCGAAACCATCCTCCAAAGCCCGAGCCAATGCTCGCCCCTCGACGGTCAGCTCCAAAGCGCGGCTGGATCGATCGAACAAGGGCGATCCGAGGTGGGTCTCAAGATTTCGCAATTGCTGGGAAATCGCTGCATGACTGACATTCAGCGCAATCCCTGCATCGATCACAGACCCGGTCTGGACAAACGCACAGAAGGCGCGCAGGGCGGAAAGAGGAGGCAATCGAGACCAATCAATCATGTAACTTTACCTTACACGTTGGATTTATCCCTGAGTCGCATTTGCAGCATCTATACGCAAGTATGAACACAGAAACACAGCGAACAAAGGAGACCGACATGTTCACTACACTTGCAAAAACTTTCTTCCGGGCAAGCGGCGTATCCCCGACCCGCTACCAGCCGTCGATCCCACAATCTTGGTATCGGGAAGACTTGCGCACGCGGGACGATCCCAAGCGGTGGGAGGAATGGCGGTGATTGATCCGGTTGTGTATCAGCCCCCGCGCGTCTGGTACGGGCAAACAAACAAAAACCGCGCCGGGCGGTGGCCATGGCGCGGGCGTAGGTGGCAATAAGCCTTACAAGTTAAAAGCGCCGGTGCCTCGAAACGCGCGAACAGAAAGAGGAACCGGCGCTTTCCCATCTGGCCCGAAGGCCAGACGGTATGGGTGTTATTCGACTGGAGCTTCGCCGCCGCCGAGACCATGCACATAGGTGGCCACAGCGCGAATCTCGGCTTCACTCAGACGGTCCGTCCACGGCGGCATCACACCAAAGCGCGAATAAGTCACGGTCTCGGTCAGGGTGGCGTAATCCCCACCATACAACCAGATCGCGTCCGTCAGGTTCGGTGCACCTTGCCAACGATCACCAGTACCGTCGTCCATGTGGCACGCCGCGCAATTGTCGAGGAACACGGTTTCACCGGCAGCCACCATTGAGGCGTCCTGCGGCTCACCCGAGAGCGACATCACATAGTTGACCACCTGACTGATCTCTTCCTCGGCGAGCATGTCCCCGAAAGCGGGCATTTCAGACCAACGGGCGTCCGCGTCTTCTTCATTGCGGATACCGTGGGCGATGGTCGTGTGGATCGCTTCGATATCACCACCCCAAAGCCAGTCATCATCCAGAAGGTTAGGATAGCCTTTGGCACCGGCTGCACCGGAGCCGTGACACTGCGCGCACCATGTGCGGAACACCGCGCCGCCTGCGTTCTGGGCATATTGGTTCAGATCCGCATCCTGCGCGATCTCTGTCAGCTCGACCGATGCAAGCTGCGCGTTGATCCCGGCATTGGCGTCTTCAAACCGTGCAATATCTTCGGCCACCTGTGCCCGTGTGGAGAACCCAAGAAGCCCTGGCGTCGCCTCCTTGATGCCCGGCCAAGCGGGATAGGCGATAGAGTAAAGCACACCCCAGACAATACAGGCATAGAAGGTCCACAGCCACCAGCGCGGCAAAGGCTTGTTGTATTCCTTGATCCCGTCCCACTCGTGACCGGTGGTTTCATAGTCAAGATCGTCGTCTTTCTTACTCATGTCCTCGCCTCCTTGGATGCGGCGGGTTTGTCTTCATTGCGAAACGGGATGTTGGCCGTGTCGCGATGTGTCTTGTTGCTGCCAGGGCGGATGGCCCAAAGGATCACAGCGACAAAGAACAGGAACAGGACGAGCAGCATCCAGCTGTCGGCGAATTCCCGGAGAAGCGAATAGGTTTCCATGTCACTCCTCCTCAGCGGCTTGCATCAGGCGTGAAGGTCGAGAAATCGACCAGCGTACCCAGCATTTGCAGATAGGCGATCAGCGCATCCGCTTCCGACACACCAGGCTGACCATCGAAGTTCCGCACGTTGACGGCTTCTCCATATCGTTCAAGCAGACCGTCGAAATCGCTGTCAGGATCAGCTTGCGCACGGAAATCCTGCTTTGCGGCTTCGATCATCTCGCTGGTGTAAGGCACACCGACGAAGGCGTTGGTCGCCATGAGATCGCCGATATGTTCGCCTTTCAACAGCTTCGCCTCGAGGTAACCATATTTCGGCATCACCGATTCCGGCACAACCGATTGCGGGTCACGCAGGTGGTCGACATGCCAATCGTCAGAGTAGCGCCCCCCCACGCGAGCGAGGTCAGGCCCCGTCCGCTTGGACCCCCACTGGAACGGGTGGTCGTACATCGACTCTGCCGCGAGGCTATAGTGACCATAGCGCTCAACCTCGTCACGCATCGGGCGGATCATCTGGCTGTGGCAGACATAGCAACCTTCACGCAGATAAACGTCCCGACCCGCCAATTCGAGAGGAGTGTAAGGGCGCATGCCGTCCACTTCTTCGATGGTGTTTTCGAGGTAGAAGAGCGGCACGATCTGCACCAACCCCCCGATGGTCACGACAAGGAAGCTTAGGATCAGCAACAGCGTCGCGTTGGTTTCGATGAGCTTGTGTTTGTCAAGAATACCCATTGTCCAAGCCTCCTTATTCGGCCGCGACAGCTGCAGAGCTGGCCACGGCGTCTTTTGCCGGGCTGCGCTTTACAGTCATCCACAGGTTGTAGCACATGATCAGCGCACCGGTGAGGTACATGACACCACCCAGACCGCGGACCACATACATCGGGAACTTGGCGCTCACGGTGTCGGCAAAGCTGTTCACAAGGAACCCGTTTGCATCAACTTCGCGCCACATCAGGCCTTCCATGATTCCCGTGACCCACATCGAGGCCGCGTAGAGAATGATGCCGATGGTGGCGAGCCAGAAGTGCCAGCTTACCATGCTCAGGCTATAGAGCCGCTGACGGTTCCAGAGCTTGGGCACGAGGAAGTACAGAGCACCGAAGGTGATCATACCGTTCCAGCCAAGCGCGCCGGAGTGCACGTGACCAATGGTCCAGTCGGTGTAGTGCGACAGCGAGTTCACCGCGCGGATCGACATCATAGGGCCTTCGAAGGTCGACATGCCGTAGAAGCCAAGCGAGATCACCATCATCCGGATCACCGGATCGGTGCGCAGCTTGTCCCATGCGCCGCTCAGCGTCATCAGACCGTTGATCATGCCGCCCCAGCTGGGCATCCACAGAACGATCGAGAACACCATGCCAAGGGTCGACGCCCAATCCGGCAAGGCGGTGTAGTGCAAATGGTGCGGACCGGCCCAGATATATAGGAAGATCAACGCCCAGAAGTGGATGATCGACAGTTTGTAGCTGAAGACCGGGCGTTCCGCTTGCTTGGGAACGAAGTAGTACATCATGCCGAGGAAGCCCGCGGTCAGGAAGAAGCCCACCGCATTGTGGCCATACCACCACTGAACCATCGCATCCTGCACACCCGCGAAAACCTGCACGGATTTCGATCCGAAGATCGAGACAGGGATGCTTAGGTTGTTGAACACATGAAGCATCGCAACAGTGACAATAAAGGACAGGAAGAACCAGTTGGCCACATAGATATGCGGCTCTTTACGCTTGATGATTGTGCCGAGGAAAACCGCCAGATACGCCAGCCAGACAATGGTCAGCCAAAGGTCGATATACCATTCCGGTTCCGCGTATTCCTTGGACTGGGTTGCACCCAGCAGGTAACCGGTCGCCGCCAGAACGATAAACAGGTTATAGCCCCAGAACACGAACCAGGCCATGTTGCCGCCCCAAAGACGCGCGGCGCTGGTCCGCTGCACCACATAGAACGATGTCGCGATCAAGGCGTTGCCGCCGAACGCGAAAATCACCGCAGACGTGTGCAGTGGGCGCAGACGTCCAAAGTTCGCAAAGCCTTGCGCCCAATCAAAATTCAGCGCCGGAAACGCGAGCTGAAACGCAATAAAGGTCCCAGCAAGGAACCCGACCACACCCCAGAACGCAGTCGCAATCACGCCGTAGCGGATCACACCGTCCATGTAGCTTGTTTCGAGAACGGCCGCTGGCACCGGTTCATCGGTGTTCCGTAACGTCCACAGGAAAAGCCCGGCAGATACCGCCATGATAAGGATGGCGTGAACCTGATAGGCCAAATCGCGCGCATAGCTTGCAGCGATCATCGCAAAGAGCGTGATCAAACCAAGCGCGATCAGCTTGATATAGTTCAACATTTTTTGTCCCTTCGTCTTACCTGCGCGATTCGGCTGCCGCGCAGGCGGTTTTCAGACTGGGCCCTTAATGCGAAACTTGGCGAAACCTATCCTTGATCTGCATCAATAGAATTGCTCGACTTGTTTGATGGGTGTCAAAGCGCACCACGCGACTTACGTCAAAGGTGGTTCCAGTGGGAATTCATCCAAGGGAGTCTACTATGTCTTTCAAAACCATTCTGGCTATCACGACCGATCAGGCACACTTGAACGATACGCTTAAGCAGGCCGTTGCGATGGCCAGTGCGCTGGACGCCCATCTTGATCTTCTGTGTATCGGTGTCGATCGCACACAAACTGGCTATTATTATGCAGGCATGAACGCCGCCGTCCTTCAGGAAACGCTACACCAAGCGCGTGAAGAGGCGTCTGAGATGGCGAAAGCCGCGAAAAAGCAGCTGGACCTGACCGATCTTCGTTGGGGTGTGACTGAGGCGGTGTGCCAACTGGCAGATGTGTCGCGGTTCGTGGCTTCACATGCCCGTTTCGCCGACCTGGCCATTGTTCCGCGACCTTACGGCGATGATCGCGGCATCGAACTGGAACCGGCCGTCGAGGGCGCTCTGTTTGAAGGACAGACGCCCGTGATCGTTCTACCCGATGGCGGGTCGGAATTGAAATTGCCCCAGAAAATTGCAATCGGCTGGAACGAAAGCGCCGAAGCGCTTCGCGCTATTCGCAGCGCCTTGCCGCTTCTTAGCCAGGCACAAACGACGCGTATCGTTGTGATCGATCCGCCGAAACACGGGCCGACCCGGTCCGATCCCGGCGGGCAATTGTCGCAGTTTCTTGCGCGCCATGGAGTGAAGGTGGACATTGATGTGTTGTCCAAGACGATGCCGCGGGTGTCGGACGTTATGCGGCGACATGTCATCGACATCGGCGCGGACATGGTGGTGATGGGCGCTTATGGCCACTCTCGCTTCCGCGAGGCAATCTTGGGCGGCGCAACACGCAACATGCTCGAAACCTGCGAAGTGCCGGTGTTTATGGCGCACTAAGTGTCGGTTTAACCGGTCAGCAGACGTAGACCCTGGGTCACGTCCGACCGAACAGCCAACCGAAGGCCGGGTTCATCGCCGGCCTTCAACGCAGCCACGATCAATCGATGATACTGCGGCGCTTCGGTTCGACGCAGGCGGCCATAAAGCGCGCGCATTGTCGGGCCAAGTTGCAACCAAACGGTTTCCGCCATCGCCAGCATCGCAGGCGCTTGGGCGCGTAGATACAAGGTGCGATGGAAGTCCAGATTCGTGCGGATATAGCCAACGGCATCCCGGTTGGAGATCGCGTCAGAGATTGTGCCATTAATGGTTTGCAACCGGTCGATCAACGCAAGGTGCGCACGCGGCAAAGCGCGGCTCGCAAGTTCCACCTCGATCAGCGCGCGCAATGCAGCCAATTCTTCGATTCGATCGTCGGACAGTTCCGGAGTCGATACCCGACCCGACGCCGACATTGACAAAGCCCCCTCCGCGACCAGCCGCTGAAACGCTTCGCGCGCCGGGGTCATGGACACGTCGAATTCCCGTGCGACACCCCGCAGGGTCAATTGTTCTCCGGGTGACATCTGGCCGAACATGATCCTGTTCCGCAGACCACGATACACGCGATCATGTGCAGACAAGTTAGGTTCCGTGGGACGGGTCAGGACGCTCATACTGAACTGTGATCACACCCGTTCAACGGGTCAAGTATCAAACCGGAAGCGATGCAACTTCGGGCCTTCATGCCGCAGCCAAGTACGCGCTTCTTGATGCGGACCATACAGGCGATCGACCACTCGCCAGAAATCAGCCGAGTGATTCATCTCCTGCAGATGTGCGACCTCGTGCGCGGCAACATAATCCAAGACATTCTTCGGCGCGAGAATGAGACGCCACGAATACATCAAGGCGCCCGCCGACGAACATGATCCCCAACGCGACCGCGTGTCTCTGAGTGTAATGCGTGAATAGCCACGACCAAGACGCTCGGCATAGTGATCAGAGGCGCGGGTCAATTCGATGCGAGCCCGTTCCTTCAGCCACGCCATCAAATGAACGCGCCCTTTTTCTATCGGCGCAGGCAGAATGATGTGCCCGTCCTGAACCGAAAGGCGCTTTGCGTCACCCTGCACAATCTGGAATGAGCGCCCACCGACATCAATGCTGTCGTCCGGCCCCACAAGCTGCGGTTTGGCATGCTGAGACAGATTCCCAATGACCCAATCCCGCTTCTCTGCCGCGAATTCCAGCGCCTCTCGCTCTGATACGCCGCGCGGCACTGTTAGGGTCACAGCACCGTCGACTCGCGAAATTCGCAAGGTCATGCGGCGCGCACGGGCGTTTTTCCGCAGTTTCAACGGAATTTCGGGGTTGCCGGGAAAGGTTCTGACGCTCATATGCCGCTCGACGAGATCTGCGCCCTAAAGCCTTTGACACCAGTTCGGTGTTATGGCAGTTGGCGCAGATTGTCGATATGACCACGCAATAAAGGGGATGACCCATGCCCAAAGAAGAATGGGGCGTCAAACGTGTTTGCCCGACCACAGGCAAACGCTTCTATGACCTGAACGCCAATCCGATCATCAGCCCGTATACCGGCGAAGTGGTCGAAGTTGACACAGGTAAGACCCGCATGATTGCGGCAGACGCCGAAGACCGCCAGAGCAAGGCCAAGATGGACGACTCCGACGAGGTGGATGTTCTGGAAGAAGATGACGTCGATGTTGATCTCGAGGACGACGATGTCCTTGAAGACGATGACGACGATAACGTATCTCTGGACGAGATTGCGGACGTCGCAGCCGACGACGAAGATTAATTTCTGCAAAAGGGGCGGAATCACGCTTGATCCCGCCCCCAGCTTTGCGTAATTGAACGCGCACAAACGGGGCCTTAGCTCAGCTGGGAGAGCGCTTGCATGGCATGCAAGAGGTCAGGGGTTCGATCCCCCTAGGCTCCACCAAATTCCCAACACAATGTTATCTGTGCTCGTCCACCAGGCGAGGAATAGTTCATTGTGGCTTGCCATCAGCAGGCGCAGATCGTCCGCCAGACTCGATCACCGGATTAATCCGGAACCTCTGCTTGATACCAAAGGGGCTGGCTTCTGACTCATTAGGGATTTCTGAGGTTCCCAGCTCGCCCGCGCTCTGATTCCATGGC
>CANNCS010000061.1 GCA_947503115.1 uncultured Marivita sp. | reverse complement strand
CTACCGGACGTCATCACGTCAATCGGAACCAGAGATTGGGCGAAAGTGGGTCAATGATCGCAGCCCTTGGTATTATGGTTCTTCTAGGGCTGTTTGCCCTATGCGTCATCATTGGCACACCTGTCGCTTATGCGCTGGGGATCGCCGCGCTTGGGGCTTTTGCGTATGAAGGGTTGCCGCTTTTTGTGGGCTTCCAGCGAATTGTCTCGGGCATCAACGTCTTTTCTTTGATGGCCATCCCATTTTTCATTTTTGCCGGCGAGCTGATGTTCCATGGCGGGATCGCCATTCGACTTGTGCGCTTTGCCCAAGCCGCGGTTGGCGCGGTGCGCGGCGGACTTGGCATCGTCAACGTGTTTTCGTCCATGTTGTTTGGCGGTATCTCCGGGTCAGCCATCGCCGACATCTCGGCGCTGGGGTCAATCCTCATCCGGTGATGAAGGACAAGGGATATGACGCCGACTATGCCGTCAACGTGACGGTGACCTCGTCGATTGCCGGGATCATCATTCCGCCCAGCCACAACATGATCATCTTTGCGCTGGCCACAGGCGGAGCAGTGTCAATCTCCAAACTCTTCCTCGCCGGAGTTGTTCCGGGTGTGTTGATGTGCTGCTGCCTTGCGATCGCGGCCTATGTGGTCGCTGTCAAACGCGGCTATAAAGCAGAGCAGTTCCCGGGTTGGACTGCACTTGCCATTGCGTTTGTCGGTTCGATCCCTGGATTGTTGACGGCTGTGATCATTGTTGGCGGCGTTCTGTCGGGTGTCTTCACCGTTACGGAATCCGGCGCATTCGGCGCAATGTATGCCTTTCTGGTGACCTTGCTCGTCTACCGCAGCCTGTCATGGGAAGCCTTCAAAACGGCCGTTGTCTCGTCTGTGCGCACCACATCAATGGTCATGATCCTGATCGCCTGCGCAGGTGCTTTTGCCTACATGCTGACGTTCAACAGAGTCCCAACCAAAACAGTCGAATTCCTCCTGGGCATCACTGAAAACCCGATCCTGATCCTGTTGATGATCAACGCAGTCCTGCTGTTGTTGGGCATGATCATGGATATGGCCGCATTGATCCTGATTTGCACACCGATCTTCCTGCCTGTGATGAACATGCTGGGTATTGATCCGCTGCAATTTGGCATGATCCTCTTGGTCAACTTGGGATTGGGCCTGTGTACGCCGCCGGTCGGTACATGCCTGTTCGTCGGATGCGCGGTGGGCAAACTTCCGATGGAAAAAGCGGTCAAAACGATCTGGCCATTCTACCTCGCCATTTTCGCCGCCCTTATGTTGATCACGTTTGTACCTGCGATTTCGCTTACGTTGCCAAACTTGATCATCGGTGAATAACCGCAGGAAAGATGACGCCATGTTAACGATCAAACGCCTCGATATAGAGGACGCAAACGCCGTAATCGCGGCTGCGCGCAGCAAAGCCCGGGAAATCGGTGTCGCCATGTGCATCGCGGTCACCGACGAAAGCGGCAATCTGATCGCATTCGAGCGGATGGATGGTGCCAAGATCACAAGCATCAATCTGGCCATCGACAAAAGCTACACAGCGACCGGAATCCAGAAAAGCACCCAAGCATTGGGTGAGGTCAACCAACCCGGCATGCCTGCACACGGTATCGCCTCGGCATTAGGCGGCAGCATGGTCGCGGTAGCTGGAGGTGTACCGGTCCTGAGCGGGAGTGATGTCGTTGGCGGCATTGGCGTGAGTTCTGGTTCACCTGCGCAAGATCACGAAGTCGCGGTAGCCGGAGCTGCCGCGTTCAACGTCACCACAGTTTAAGAAAGTCTAGGAGATATATATGAAAAATCCTGTCATTGGTTTTATCGGCCTTGGCTTAATGGGCGGCAACATGGCCGAATGCCTGCAAAACAACGGCTACGACCTCGTGGTTATGGGTCGCAACAAGCAAGCAGTCGCGGCCATTACCGAACGCGGCGCCACCGAAGTTACCACCCCCAAAGAGCTGGCAGAGGCCAGCGACATCGTGATGCTTTGCGTCACAACATCTGAAGTCGTGGAAAGCCTGATCTTCGGCGACGATGGTATTTTAGCGGGCATCAAAGAAGGCGCCGTTGTCATTGATTTTGGCACTTCAATACCCGAGTCCACACGGAAGATCGGCGCGGATCTGGCCGCAAAGGGCGCAGGCATGATCGACGCACCGCTTGGGCGCACTCCAGCTCATGCCAAAGACGGGCTGCTCAATATCATGGCCGCTGGCGATGAAGAAACCTATGCCAAGATTAAACCGGTTCTGGATGTCTTGGGGGAAAACGTCTTCTATCTTGGCGACCTTGGTGCCGGGCATGTGACCAAGTTGATCAACAACTTCATGGGTATGACAACGGTCTGCACCATGAGCCAGGCCTTCGCAGTGGCACAGCGTGCAGGCGTTGATGGACAACAGCTTTTCGACATCATGTCGGCAGGCCCGTCAAATTCTCCGTTCATGCAGTTCTGCAAGAAATACGCGGTGGACGGAGTCAGCGATCTGGGTTTCTCCATCGCAAATGCCAACAAGGACATCGGCTATTTCGTGGAAATGCTGAACAATATGGGAACCCGGGCCGAAATTGCCGAAGGCACCGCCTCGAATCTATCGGCCGCGTTAGAGGCAGGAATGGGCGATGGCAATGTACCAGAGATCTTTGATCTTTTTCTCAAAATGGATGCTTAGAACGGGTTGAGTGCAAGGCTGCAAGCAATCAGCGGCAGCCAGATCCAACGTCTTGATCTGTTCGTCGACACCGGACAGTTCATTGACGATTTGGGTGCCGTAGCAGAGTTGTCCTTCCGCCATCGCTCTTGCGGCTACAAACATCTTGTGGATTTAACTCGCCCTGCGTCGTCGACTGACTGTTCGTGGGCTGACTGTTCTAAGGGGTGTCTGTGACGCCCGGTTCGCGCGTTGCGACATCACCGCGCCCAGCAGTTTGAGCAACCGCATAGAAAGCTCGAAGTTCTGGGCTTTGCGTTTCCCCGTCACCTGCCCAAGAGAGCACCAAGCGCCATTGCGACAGCTGCTTGCGTCGGGTCGATCACTGGTACGCCAAGCTCTGCTTCGAGCCGTGCGCGGTGGCGGGCCATGCCTGCACAGCCCAAGATCACCGCACCTGCACCTTGCTTTTTGAGAGAGGTGCCAACCTCGATCAGTCGATCGAAGGTCCCTGCCCCGCGTGCGCTTTCGTCGACGCTCATGTTAAGCGCGATTTCGCAGGCAAGACGGTCCAGCACCTGCATACGCGCCATAGTCCGTCGGTGACGCGGGATCGAGGCATCGGCAATCGCGATCACACCAAACCGGTCCGCCCGCGCCATTGCGGTCAGAACACCGCTTTCCTGAATACCAAACACTGGCTGCGGCACCACCGATCGGCACGCATCAAGGCCAGGATCGGAATAGCACGCGATCACGAACGCCCCGGCATCGGGCCGCGATGTCACCAATTTGGTCAGCGGCATCACAACGCTGTCAGAATCCAGTTGGCTTTCGATACCGAACGGGCCTTCTGCAAGCGTCAGGCATACGACCTCCGGACCGCCAAATCGCGTGAACGAGGCCAACGCGTCGTTCAGGCCGTCGGTCACCGCAGTGTTGGAGTTCGGATTGATAACCAATATCGGTCCGGTCATCGCAGAACCTTCGCCCCAAAATTGGTCGCAGGATCGGTTTCCGGCAAGCGGGTTCCGGTAAGGCCGGATAGGTCTGTGCGACCTCGCTTCACAAACGCCCCGTCGCCCGGTTTGGCGACCAAGACGCCTTGATCCACGATCCGCCGCCCCCGTGTGAGCACCGTCACTGGCCAACCTGTGACCACCAGTCCCTCAAACGGGTTGTAGTCCATCGCGTCGCGCATCTCACCTGCGATACGGGTCTCGGTCGGATCCCAGATCGCGATGTCAGCATCAGCCCCGATGGCCAGCGTGCCCTTGGTCGGGTGCATGCCGTATAGCCGCGCCGCATTCGTCGACGACAGGGCAACAAACTGGTTGAGGTTGATCCGGCCCTTCACCACCCCTTCCGAGAACATCATCGGCAGACGCATCTCGATCCCAGGCATACCATTGGCAATCTTGCGAAAATCCACGTCTCGCCCGTTTGAAAACTTACCGGTTTCATCAAACCGGAACGGTGCGTGATCCGAAGACACGACGCTGAACGTCCCTCGCGCGACGTGTCGCCAAAGCACCTCTTGCGTGTGACTGTCACGCAGGGGCGGCGAACAGATATATTTGGCCCCGTCCATCCCCGGACGGTCCAGATCGTGCTTCGTAAGGAACAGGTATTGCGGACAGGTTTCACCAAAAACATAGGCCCCGTCAGCGCGGGCGTCAGCGACAAGTTCTGCCCCCTTCGGTGTCGAGACATGCACGATCATCAGCGGCGCATTGGTTAGCTTGGACAGGCTGATCGCACGGTTGATCGCTTCTTCCTCGGCCAGTGCAGGACGCGCAGGCGCGTGGTATTTCGGATCCGTGTAGCCGTTGTCGGCAAATGCAGAGGCCATCCATGTCAGCATGTCATGGTTTTCCGCATGCACCATCGTCAGCCCGCCATGCCGTCTCGCAACGGTCAGGATGTCGAGAAACTGCGCATCACTGACACGGGTGGCATAAGTCATGAACACCTTGAACGATGTGATGCCCCGGTCGAACACGCCTGGCAACTCTTCAAGAACCGACGGGTTCGGGTCGGTCAGGATCAAGTGGTAGGAATAGTCGATCACCGATTTCGGTGCTGCGCGACTGTCATAGGTGGCCAGGGTATCGGCCACGCTCTGCCCCGGTTTCTGCGCCGCAAACGGCACGAAACAGGAATTGCCGCCGAATGCCGCCGAAATTGACCCGGTCTCGTAATCATCCGACGTCATGAGCCCCATGCCGCTTTCCTGAGCGATATGGCAATGAGCTTCGATCCCGCCGGGCAGTACCAACTTGCCGGTAGCATCGATCACATCGTCACCATTCAGGTCGTGACCGAGAGTTGCGATCTTGCCATCCCGAATGCCGATATCGGCGGAAAAGGTTTCGGACGCAGTGGCAAGCGTACCGCCTTTGATCACCAGATCATGCTGCATGTTGTTGTTCCCCTCTCAACCCAAAGCCGCCAGCCTGCGATCTAGCCGCGCCATCAGCCGGGTTAGTTCTTCGTGGTCAGCCTTGCTCATCGACGGCCCTGGCGCACGCACCTTCGGGGCGGCCAGCACACCGCGCCGGTGGAGGATTTCTTTGCGAATAGCGAGCCCGATGCCAAGTTGTTGCTCGTAACGCACCATTGGCAAATAGGCATCGAACAGGTCTTCCGCCCCGTCCACATCCCCCGCCTTGTGCCGTTCGACGACTTGAACCAGCATTTCGGGATAAGCGAACCCTGTCATCGCCCCATCTGCGCCCCGCGCCAGCTCTTGCGGTAGGAACAGCGCGGCGTTGCCGGTCAGGATGGACAGGCGCGGTGTGTCTACAGTGCCGCTCTCGGCCCGCACACGGGACAGTTTGTTGAGCCCCGGCCAGTCCTCGTGTTTGAGCATGACGATCTGGTCGTGATCGCGGGTCAGTTGCAGAATGGTTTCAACGCTGAACTGCACGCCCGTGGTTTGCGGGTAGTCCTGCACACAAACCGGAACCTCCGACCCTAGGGCACGACACACCTGCGCAAAATAACCCTGCAGTTTGACCTCAGTTGCAAGCCCTGGCATCGGGGCCACCATGACACCGGCCGCCCCCGCATCCATGACACTGTGCGACAACCGCACCATGTTGTCTAAACCTGCGCCGGACACGCCGACCACAACAGGCACCCTGCCCGCGACACGCTGCAACACATGCTTGGCAAACCGCGAGGATTCCTCGCCCGAGAGTTTTGGCGCCTCCCCCATGATCCCGAGGATCGTCATGCCTGTCACACCGCAATCGAGATAGAAATCCACCATCCGGTCCGTGCTATCCAAATCCAAGGCACCATCGCTTGTAAAAGGCGTCGCAGCGATGATGAAAACACCCTCAGAATGCCTGTCGATCAGCTTTGTCATATGGGTTCCTCTCTCGGCATTTTACCCGAAACCGCTCGGGTATGCTGTGTCGTTCGATTTTTTCCAGACAAGCATATCGATCCGCGAAAAGCCGCGCGACCGGATAATCACCTGTCCGGTCAACATAGAGGTGGTCCTAGATTTTGAACCAATTTGCAGCCGGTTGGCGATCTGCAACTGGAGAACTCAACACCTACCCCGCGAGGATATACTCCAAGGTTCGCATATCCTGCGTGGCATTGCCGTGAGCGGAACACTTAGAAGAGACGCTCGAACACCAAAATTGACGTCGTCGTTCCGCTAATGGGTATCGTTGCCAGCTCTTAGCTTGTCGGCCAACCACCACAAAGGCGTTGGTTGAACTGACTTGTTAATATGGATTGCCCGAAGACGGGAAAGGAACTTTTCTTGCAAGTCGTCATTCCCCGAATGAAACGGGCTGGTGAGTGCAACGATGTCGGGTGCAGGGTCTCTGAACTCGGCAGTCCAGCTTGCTAAGTGAAACAATATAGGCACAAATGCGATGCCTGCTTCAGTAAGGAAATAGAGCTTCTTCTGTGCATGATCGTCTGTTTTGTCGACGTGCAGTAGGTTCAGCTGCACCATGTATTGTAGGCGTGACGCAAGCGACGCCGAGGAAATACCTTCACGATTATTTTTCAAAATCTCGTTGAAGCCGCGTCGATCAAACAATGCGATGTCGCGGATGATAACCGGCACCCATTTGTCAACAAGCAGGTGTCCTGCCAGCCCTATCGGGCACATCTCTTTTTCGACGATGTTTAAATCTAGCATATCGCACCCGCAAAACCACTCTGACATTCAGACTAGACTGCGTATCAGCACAGCGTCAACCTCATTTCACGAAGGTTAAGACCTGACCAATTCCTAACTGAGCTGGAGGCTTTCGCATGTCGACACCGAAATTTATTGCAATCACAGCAGCAACTTGTCCCCCAGAAAGCAAATCAGCCGCCCTGGAAGATATGGCGCATTTTGCTCAAGACTGCCGACAAAATGGTGCGGTTCGTGTCACCTATGGAAGCGTGATCTCAGGCCGCTATCCCGGAGCTTTGGTATTCGTTCAGTTCTTCGAGGATTTGCGAGGATTTGAGGAGATTATGAATATGATCCCTCAGTCCTCGGCATATTCGCGTTTGATCAACGACCACAGTGTAGCGCCTTTTGCACGAAATATATTTCGAGGAAAACCGATCGAGTTCGAGCCACAGTTTGAACCCATGCCAAAGTATCTGATGCTGACAAGAGCACATCGCCGGACACTGGATGAAACAGCGATGTTGGATTTGCTCAACAAGACCGCGCCCATATTCAAATCATCAGGCGCCCAAACTATGCGCATGGGACAAACACTCACCGGTTCTGATCTTGGCACCTACATGCTGGGCGTAACCTATCCTGACATGTCGGCGATAGAAAGAACATACGACGCTTTGGCCGCCAGCCCTGAGTTTGGGCAACTGATGAACGGGCTTGAAATCGACATGCGTTCAATCACGAAGATTGCTGGCATCCTTTAGGCACAGTCGAAACTGACGGAGCGGAGGACAACCATATGCAAGACTTTATGCTCTACTTGGCGTTCTACGGGTTGATCGTCATTTTGGTAATCTTGGCACAAGTCTTAGCAGCGGCCCAACAGGTCGGACTATCGACGCTTGCCGGAAATCGAGAAAATCTCGTTCTGACAGGGCTTGCAGGACGATTGGAGCGCGCCACAAATAATTCGCTGCTTGCGCTTGCTTTGGTAGCACCTGCCGTTCTGATGACCCACTTATCCGAATCTGCATCCAGTTTTTCTAATCAACTGATGCTATTCTTTCTGATCGCACGCATCGCATACGTCGCACTCTACGCCCTCGGAATTGTTTGGTTGCGAACCGTTGCATGGCTAACGGCATTCACATGTACTGCCCTGCTGTATGTGGGATTGGCACTATGACTTCTCGGGGAGACGTTCTAGCGAGTTCTTCGCAATCACTCAAGCAGCCTGAAAAGGCATACTCCGCGTAAATGGGCCGACTCTAAATAGGATATCCACCATGCCAATAGAAGTAAAAAACTTCGCGTCTCAAGCCGACGAATCTAAGGACATGCCGAATGCACGCATGGAAGCCGTTAACGTGCTCGGTCAGCGGATAATGAAGTTGACGCTCGCGCCAGATTGGAAGTGGTCTGCCGACATCAAACCAATTGTGGGCACCCCGAGCTGTCAAGCGAAGCACACTGGTATCATCGTAGAAGGCACTATTCATTGTGTCTGTGACGATGGTTCCGAAGCTACTTACACTGCAGGTGATGCTTACGCGATTTCACCTAACCACGACGCTTGGTGTGTCGGTGGTACGCGCGCAGTTGTTTACGAATTCGCTGGCATGTGGGGAGAGTGAAGGATGTCTGTTTATCAAAAAGTAAGAGCCGCCCAAGATAAAAAAGATATCGATGGCTTCTTGAGCTGCCTACACGACGAATTTGTATTTGTCCGGCATCAATCAGGTACTGAAGTTAGCAAAGAGGATTGGAAGCCAACGCTGACGACAATGATGCAAAGCGATGCATTGGTGTTTCACAACCAAAGATGCCTCTACGAGAACAATGAGATCATGGTTGAGCACTCACTTATGACTTTCCCAGATGGGACATCAGAGGCCGTGATGGTCGTCAACCTGCTCAAAGACGGAAAAATCATACGAACCGAAACTGGTGCAACTCCCATCACGTGATTTGAGAAAAGCAAAAGGAGACACACCTCATGCCAATGCTCGCGCTATGTATGCCAATTTTGCCAGGCAAGATGGAAAAATGGCAAGCGATGATGGATCACATAAAATCCACATCCGAATTCTCAGAATCAAGGGAAGCAGCCGGTGTACATGAAAGAACCTTTTTGCAGCGGACGCCGGCAGGCGATTTATTAATCATAACATTGGAAGGTAATGATCCAGCTGCGAGTTGGGCAAAAATTATGTCAACAATGCCCGCTGAGTTTATTGAGTTTGCAACAGACGTTCATGGGTTGGATGTTAACGCATCACCGCCACCACTACCTGAATTAATCTTCGACAGTCGGCCTTAAGACAAGGAAAGAATAAACTGCAATTCAGGATGCATTCAAAAATATTGGCATGGCTATGCCACTCAAAATTTGAGATGGTTATGCATCCTTAGATTTTCGTTGCCTCTATGGCAGAGAACACCAAGTGCAATGAACCATTAATGCAGAAATTTTTTCTTAGAACAGACGTTTCTAATATGCAAAGCAAGGTGTGGTTAAAATGCATTCCGTTATATCAATTCCGAACTCACTAAAGACGCTGTTCTTTATTACGTTCGAAAGGAATATGGACTGATGCGGAAGATAAAAACTGGCTACACGCCAATCAAGTAGGGAGAAATCTATGTCGAAGAAGTTGAGTATTGTCAGATTCAAACCGAAGCCTGAGTGTTTTGATGAATTTCTTCAAAACATCCAAGACTGGCACGATCAGGTCTTTTCAGACGGCAACCATCGCCTAATGCGGACTGACGAAGAAGTTGTTGCGATTGTCGTAAGAGACAGCGAAACGATTCAAGATAACATCACACGTGGCGTAGCTTGGTTAGACAGCCAAAGGCCACTTTTACAGGAGTATAACGAAGTAGATCGCCACACCTTGCCGATGACAGGTGATCTGGTGGTATGACGATGCACACGAGGCAAGGGGCATCTTCAGCTGCACAGCCAGCGGCATAAAGTGCTATGCAATCCGTGAATCCTCTTTGGCTCAGCCGGCCGCGCAGAGTTTGAAACTCTGCGTATCGATCGTAAAGCGCAGTTCTTTTTACAAGGCCCGGACATATCGCGTTTTTGTGCCGCTCCGGTTTCTCACTTAAGCGACCTTTCGTTCGAAGGCCAATGGGCTTTTCCAGCCCAAGGCTGAATGCCGTCGATGTGGATTGTAGAAGCCGTTGATGTATTCGAAGATGGCCATCTCAGCGCTGCGGCGCGTTTGGTAGAGCATGGGATACACCAATTGAAAAAACAAACACCGCCGTTTCCAGGGACTCAAGAGAAACCCGTTTTGCTCGTTGCGATGCCGCACATTACTTTGCATCAAGCCAGTTATTTCGATCTCAAGCCAGACCAAGCCGTGACGTTTTCAGCAGCAAACCCCGTGCGTGCAGCGACCTTGCCAGCCGGGCAAAAGCTTTATCGGGTGTTTGGAGGTCAGATAGCCAAGGCCAAGGGTGCATTTTGGGCCCCAGAGCCTCCTGCAAAGGATGCAACCGAAGGGGATTGGCGCAGTTTAAACGCAGTTGAGCCTATCTGGAATGCCGGTACTCACGTGGCCGAGATGACAATCCAAGAGGATTGTACCCTGCAGACTTGGTTCGGTGAGATTGGGTCGCAACCTGCTCGTAGCGAAAAAGGTATAATCAAGGATTGGTGGCTTGTAGGCGGCGGTCAGCAGTATTTTCTACAATCCTGGACACCTGCTTTCGATGATGCGGTTACAATCAAGACCTTGGGCAACACGCCATGGTCCGATGCCCTCCTGCACAAAACGACAATGCCTAAGGCGGAAATTGCCATAAATTTTACGCCCAGCGAAGGAAATCTCGCAGTAGAGGCTCACGCCCACGTCTCCGTTTTGTCCAACCTTACGGACGCTCTACGAGTGGTGGCGAAATCTGCCGATGACATGGATGCGGCTTCGACCATGGCCGAAGCAGCGAACACCGTGGCGTCATTCGCTAACATCTTGCTGGCAGATGTGGAGCAGGATCCGAAGGCGGTAGAGGCTGCCATTCGGGCCAATCTGCATCTAGGTCGCCACATCGAGATTGACCCGACGCTTCCCCATGCTTCTAAAGCAATCGAGGCGTTGCAAACCGTAATCCACCATGCAGCGACGATAAGCCATCACCCAAAGTAAAATGCTACGACGACCTGATTTATATGCGGCGAACACATTTTTCGCCATGTACCCAAAAGAAAAAAGGTCCCGCAGGGGGTCTCGTCTCGGGTTCGCGAATGGTGTGTGGCGGACAGGAAGTCCGCCAAATCTATGGGTATTTCATATTTTATAAAATAAAAACAAATACTTGGCTTTTTAGGTTGGGAACGGTGTGTAGCATAATGTGTAGCAGTGTCTGGGAGGCTTCAGTGGGTGAACGGATTTGTGTTCCGTCTAGTTTTTTTGGTTGCCGCCCGTATTGCAAGAAGTTTGTGCCCCTATTGGCATTTGATCAAGTGCGAACTTTTGTCAGACCTAAAGATGCGGCACTTCCAAAAGCCGCGGGCCGGAATGGTGATCAGCGGATCAGTTCCAGGTCTGTAGTACGAGCCGATAACCGCACAGCCAGCTCCAAAAGCGATCCCCCTGCGTTGACAGCGGGACCGCCAATATAATGTGAATTCACAGAATTACATCGACTGCTACACGGTCATCTACACTAATACCGACCAGCACAACAGAGGTGTCAGCGTCGAAAGTTATCCGAGTATCCGCGCCTCCGGGACCTTCAGGAGACATCAGCGCTTCGAACTCAGAAAAATTGGACAGGCCGAAAACAGAAACATCAAGCCTGTCTCCGGCGCCACCTCCTTCAAAGTTTATGATGGTGTTCGCGCCAACTAAGTCGGCTGTAACAACCGTGTCGTCCGCCAAACCGCCGGTCACACTCTGCCCCGCAGCAGACAATGTCAGCATGTTGGACAAAACGCTCCCGTCCAGAACATACGCCTCAATATCCTCGTCAGCCGTCGAGTTCGCCGAACCCACAAGCGTGATCTCGTCAGCTCCACCGGTCGCATCAATCGTCGCGCCGCTGTCGTGCTGCGCAACGCTCATCGTCACCGCGCCCGACACCTCGTAGGCATCCACGTTCGTCAGCGTCGCTCCAGAGATATCCGAGCCGGTCGCCAGTGTCAGAGTGTTCGTTGCCGTCGCCTCGAAGCTCAGGGTCTTGGTCAGCGTCTCTGCTGTCCCAACGGCAACTGTCGCCGCCCCGTCCGTGAAGTTGACTGACGCACCAAGGTCTGCGCTGTCGATTGACAGCGCACCTTGCAACAGATCAAAGCTGTCCACAGCGGACACATCGAAGGGCGCACCAGCCCCCTCCACATCCGTCACAGACGTCGTCTCTACCGTAACATCCAGAGACCCCGCAAAGCCAGAAAGGTCCGTCAACGAGGTCAGACCCTCAACAATCACGGAACCCGAGCCCGTCGCCGTCAGCCCGGAGGCCTGCGTCTCGGTCAGGCGAAGCGTCGCGCCCGCCGCAACCGTGACAGCGTCAACGCCGTTCAGCGTCGCCCCAGTCAGATCACTGCTCGCCGTGATGTCCAGTGTCAGGCTCGTCGCCAGGACACCATCCAATGTCCCCGTCACGTCAAAGCCTGCTGTATCGATCGTCACCGCGCCCGTTCCCGTCGTCACCGACTGGCCCGCGCTTCCCAGCGTAAAGGTCTGATCTCCATTGGCCAGCACGTAACTCTCGACATCCACGTCGCCCGTCACTGTGCCCGCGTCGCTCAGCGTGATCTCGTCAGCTCCACCGGTCGCATCAATCGCCGTGAACGCATCGTGCTGCGCAACGCTCATCGTCACCGCGCCCGACATATCCAGAGTCTCCGCTGTCGTCGCAGAACCGGCATTCACACCAGAGATATCCGCCCCGTCAGAGGCGACGATAACGTCTTCACCTCCCCCAAGGGCGAAGCTGCCGCTGGCCGCAAAGCCACCAACATCTACCGTGTCGTCCGCCAAACCGCCATGGATCGTACCTTGGCTCGCTTGGGCAATTTCGACTCTATTGGACCCGTCGCCAAGAGCAATGAAGGATGTTGGCGACGTGTTGCCACCAACCTTAATTATGTCATCTCCGGCACCGCCTAACACGGTACTGTTCAAATCACCGGTCAAAATCAGGCTGTCATTGCCGTCGCCGAGATCGACAGTCGAGTCGAACACCCCGGCGCCAGAGATGGTATCGTCGCCTTCTCCTGCAGTGACAGAGCTGTTCGCGGCAATATCGTTGCCGACGCCGGTGAGCGTCAGTTCATCATTTCCAGCGCCAAGGTCCACTGTCGCGCCTTGCAGCGCGCGAATGGTTTCAGAGGAAGGTGATCCAAGTGCCGTGGCAATGTCAATCGTCACGGTGTCGTCGCCATCGCCGGTCTCCAGCGTCGCGGCGTCAATACCCAGAGCGGACACGGCGTAGGTGGTTCCCGAGGTCAACGTGAGATCAATGTCGACGTCGTCTGCGCCCGCGCCGGTCATGACCGTCGCACCGCCGCTGATACCTTTGACGTCGGCGTCCTCACCGCTGCCAGTCACGCCGACGGTCAGCGACAGGTTATCGTCACCGCCGTAAAGCTGGACACTGCCTCCGGTGATGCCAACAGCATATGATCGTCCCTCATCGCTTTCGGCGGTTGCGGACAGTGACAGCGTGTCAGCGTCTGCACCACCATATAACGCCACATCATGTGCAGCATAGGCAGAGGCTTGTGCGGTCACGTTGTCGGCCAGTGCAGATGCTGTCAGAGTGTTACTGCCGTCACCCAGCCGAAGCGTTGTACCCGAGTCATTGAACGCGTAGACGTTTGCGCCCTCTTGTCCCCCACCATTTTGAGCATAGCCTTTTACGTCCAGCAGAACTGTATCATCCCCGGATCCAAGCGTGACAGCCGCCCCGTCAGCGATACCTTCGATATCAATGCCAGCATAATCACCCGTGCCGGTTGCCCGCGCAATCCCGGTGACTTCGAGCGTGTTGCTGCCATCCCCAAGGTCGACGTACGTCCCAGACCCGTCGATCCCATCGAGGCCCACATAGCCGTGGTAACCAGCAGCCGTCGCCGTCATGCTGATCGTCAGCGTGTCGTCTCCCGCCCCTGCCGTCACCGTGCTGCCATCCCATATTCCAGCCGCCTCAGCGTCATCGCCTCCTGCGTCCGCAGTGGCTGACGTCGTGATGGTAAGGGAATTATTCCCCTGACCGAGGGTGATATCGCTACCGTATTTCACACCCTCTGCTTGGACGTCGTCGTCCATCGAGATCGCTGTCAATGTCAGTTCGATCGTGTCATCGCCGTCGCCTCCGGTGAAGGCGGGGTTGACAAACCCGAAGCTCTCGGCATCGAGATGCGCGGTTTCGGTGCCTTTTGAATAGGCTTCGATCACAAGCGCATTGTTCCCGTCACCAAGGTTCATGCTGCTATAAAGCAGACCTCTGCTTTGGACGTCCTCGGTTCCGCCAATGGCCGTCAGGGTCAGGGTGACGTTGTCATTCCCGGCGCCGGCCGTGACCTGCGCGCCGCTCTGCAGCCCGTATATTTCGACATCCTCGTCATCATTAGGTTCATCGGCTGCGCGACCATAGAGCGTCATGGTAAGGGTATTGTCCCCCTCCCCGAGAGCCACGACGGCGTTGTCATCAATGCCTGTCACATCGACTTCGGCATCCTCGCCATACCCGTAGGCTGTGAGCTCCATTACGACAGTATCGTCACCCGCCCCGAGATCGAGAACGGCAAAATCGTTGATGCCCTCTAGATCGATGTCGTGATCAGTGCCACCGCGCGTGAACCCCTCAAGAACCAGACGTACGCTGTCATCACCTGCGCCCATACTGACAGTGCTGTTCTCGTCAAGCCCGACCATAACTACATCGTCGGAATTTTCGTCCCCCGATGCCAACGCTTTCAAGACGAAACTGTCGGCGGCGCTGCCGAAGGTCACGGTTGAGGACCCGCGTATTCCATAGACCTGCAGGTGACCACCAGCTGTCGCCTGCGCGTCAAGCGAGACCCCAAGGGCGTTCGGTCCGTCTCCGAACGAAATGGATGCTGCGCTTCCCATGCCGTTCAAATTGCCAGTCCAAGCGCCCTGCTGCGTTGACACAAACCCGTTTAACGTGACCCTGTTCGTCCCGCTTCCCAGGGTCAGTTCGCCGCCATCCAGAACGTCAACACTTGGCGTTCCGCTGGTCGTTGAAGTCGCACCGGCTGTCAGCGTGAGTGTGTTGTCCCCGTCGCCGAGTGTAATGGAGCCGCCAGAAGCAACTGCGGCTGACGCAACGCTCGTCGATGTCCCGGTCGCGGTGATGTCGAATTCGACGTTATTATCGCCGTCGCCGGCTGTGAGATCGATGTCTGCACCAATCCCTATAGCGTCCGCGTCGGTGGTCGAAATCGTGAGCGGCAGCGGGTTGTTTGCATCCCCCGCAATCAGGTCATCGTCACTCGTCGTCTCCGCGTCATCAACAGCTTCCTGCAGAGAATAGAACAACGTCTCCACTGGGTCGCCCTCGGCAACCGGTTTTTCCCGGATAATCCAGCCTTTGGGCAACTCAAAGCCCGGGCCGCGAACCATCGTGACCCCGTCCGAAATTTCCACGGGCACCACAGAGACGTCTGGGCCGACACTGCCACAGACAACCAGAATTCCGGTACCGAGCACGGTCAGACCATCAAGTTCGGACAAGCTGAGCGTCAGGGTCTGCCCGTCGAGGGTAACCTCCTGCAGATCGCGCGCGTAAGTAACCCCGCAGGCGTCGATAACGTCGTCGTTATTGATATCTGTCAGGTAGAGCCCTTCCAGCTCCTCGACCGTCAACGGCGTCATGAAGCCAACAGATCGACCCTCGGCGTCGAAAGCTTGCTCGGAGTACCGCGTCTCGAAACCATCGTCGGCACGGGCCACCAGAACGGCAAAGCCACCCGTGTCGAGAGAGCGGACTGCCAGTGGCACGGTTCCAGTGGTCGGGTCCAGCGTGCTGGCACCGGCGGGCTCCCAGGGACGACCATTGAAGCCGCTTTCCAGAAGTTCGGTCTCAGCATCGTCATCGAACAGGAAATCGGCAGCCGCGGGCGACATTTCTTCCCCGTTGCCGCTATCCTTGTCGTCGTCCTCGCTGACGAAGAAGCCGTCGCCTGTAGACGCGTAAAGGGTACGCTCGACATCGTCCGTTCTCAGCGCGACCGGAAGGTCGATCTTTTCCCGCACCACATCGGTGACATAACCGTTGTCGTCGAAATCCTGGTCGTAGGCGCGTTCGAGCTGCACCAGTTGGCGCAAGGTCAGCGATGTTGCAAAGCCGTCACTCTCACCAGTGGCGTCGAACAGCTGCTCGCGCCAGACCGGCGCGCTGTCTGTGCTCGCGCGCACGATCACGCCGTAGCCGCCACTGTCCAGTTCGCGCACCGCAATCGCCTCACCTTCGGCGGGCGCCCAGCTGTTCCCGCCATTCGTCAGCGTGACGGGGTTGCTCAGCGCGGTGGAGGGATCGCCAGGCGCAATATCGCCCGCATCCGCCACGACAAACGCGCCCGAGGTCATCTCGAACAGGCTCACGCCGCCATTGTCGGCGCCCGCCTCGCGCTGGCCCTCGACGATGGATGGGTCAGCGGCGTTGTCCAGCCGCGCCACGACTTCGATCACGATGATCGTGTCACCGTCGAAATCAATGTCATAAAGGACTTCCGCCCGCGCCAGCGCGTCCCCTTCAAGCCGCACCGGAGCGCCTGTCTCGACCAGCGAATTGCCCGGGGTGAAACGCTGCTCGCTGAAGGCGCCGTCCCGCTCCAGCATCAGGTAGACGTCTCCTCCATCGACCCGCAGGCCTGCGACCGTCTCGCCGCTACCCGGCGCCCAGAATTCGCCTCGGCTGGTGTAGAGAAGATCAGGCTGACCGGTCCCATCGGCGTTGAACACGGCAAAGGCACCGCTGCCTGCCGCGTAGAGAGCCGCATCATCACCTTGCGCGGTCGCAATCGCCGCCCCAGAGGACACGTAGCCAGCTTGTTCATCGCCATTCAGGTCAGCATCATAGGCGACTTCAAGCCCCGGCAGGGCCGCAGCATCAACCGCGACTGCCCGCCCCTGCTCCTGGCCCGTCGTTGCATCAAACCGATGCTCGGAATAGCTGATGCGCCCGCGAACATCCGTCTCGACCAGAACCACAACATCCGTGCCGTCCTGACGCACACCGATCACACTGTCATAGGCACCCGGCGCCCATTCCGACCGGCCCCAGCTGTCGGTCAGGATCACCGGGGCGTTGGTGTCGTCCCCCAGATTGGCATCAATGCCATAGGCTCCGGCAACCTCGACCAGCGCCACACCGTCGGCCGCGTTGCGCACAACTTCCGTCGCTGCTGCCGCCAGGCCTATGTTGCCGTCATCGTCGAGATCCGCCCCGTACAGCGTCTCAAGCGCCACCAGGTCCGCCTCGGACACGGACTCCGCCCTCCGATCTGCCCGGCCGGTTGTACCGTCAAAGGACAACTCGCTGTAGCTAATCCGTCCCCGAACATTCGTCTCAATCAACAAGACGTAATCATCCCCGTCGCCCCGGACGCCGATGATCTCATCGTAGCGACCCGGCGCGTAGTCCCCACGCCCACGGCTGTCGAGAAGGGCAAGAGTTTCCGCACCATCGGTGACGGTGTAGGTGTCACTGACAAGCTCAAGTGAAAGAGAGCCATTCGTGAGGGAAAGTGGCATAATTACTCCTGTTGGGTCGGCTCGACCAATCGTTTTTCATTCAATCACAAGCGCCTGACAAAACAGACGAAACGCATGACGCAAATACCCAGAGAAGATAAATGAAATGGATATGCGTACCACAGACAAGTCCCTCAAACATTCCACCCCTCCGCAATAACTCTTAAAATTATCTCGCTATCCTTTGCGTATATTCGCTACGAATTTTATGGATTTGGTGCAGTTGTCGGGGAAGCTTAACGAAAGAGAGATGCCTTCGTGACTTCATTCCGCTAGACGCGCGGCATAAAGCAAGCCGACCCCCACCCTCTACCTCAGGGAAATTGGCTCAGCTATAAAGCTCCGAAAGTCATTCAAATCAAAAAAGATAGAAATTGGTACTATTCGATTACATTGTATTCATTGTTTTTGTATTCACCCTTTGGTGTTGCACGGTCAATCCTTGATTGATTTCAATATTACTCGTTTAAGCTTTTTTCTGTGGATCTTGTTATATGCGCTTGATTACGATCAAGGCTCGGGATCAGACCATCTTTCAGGATCAGATTACATTCAGCGCCACGTTCTGCCAGCTGCAGGATAGTAACGAACAAATACTAAGGGATTTCTCATGAACGAAACGCACCTGGACCTACCGCAGGAGCAGAGTGACCAGCTTGATCGCCGTGAGGTCCCCTCCGATCTCCCCCTGACCGACACCGGACTGGACCGTCTGGTCACCACCGTTTATGCCGATCAAGGCCTTACGCTCCGGCTGGACGACGCGGAGGTCCGGACCGCGGCGGAGGCGATGACCGGGATGAACGCGATCCTGATCGAGGCGCTGGAAGCGACCGGCGGCGGGCGCGACGGGGTCATTACCGCGTCTGACGTCTACGCCCTGTCAGACTGGATCCAGGAGAACCGGTCCGAGGACTGGGTCCGGTATCACGGGGACGATGAGGCGGGCGTCGAGACCGGGTTCCACCTGGTCCAGAATGACGGGGCCTCAACCTTCCTGTTCGGGGAGAACGCGATCAATAACGTGGCGGACGGGCTGTATCACGTCGGGCTCGGGTATGACCGGGACCGCCTGATCAACGAAGACGGGAACCGCAACGCGCAGGTGGACGACGTCGCCTTCTGGATGAACAGCCTCCTGCAGGACGAGCTGTCGTCCGGCCGGTTCGCCGGGCCGGAGCCGGACCCGATCGCCACCACCGGGACCGGGCTTGACCGGCTGGTCGAGCTGATCCTGTCCGATGAGGGGCTTCAGGACCGGATCCCGCAGTCCGAGATCGAGGCGGGCGCGGCCGCCGCCAACACGATGAACCAGATCATCGTGGACAGCATCCGGGACCTGGGGCTTGCGAATGACGGGGCTCTGAGCGCGGGGGACGTGTTCGGCCTCGCGGACCACATTAAGACGCATTACGCTGAGGCGTTCATGGCGGCGCACGGGGATGACGAGGGGAACGTCGAGACCGGGTTCCACCTCGTGCAGAACGACGGGGCCCTCGCGACCCTGTTCGGGGATAACGCGGTCAACACGGTCGCGGACGGGATCTATCACCTCGTCTTCGGTTATGAGGGCGGGAACCTGATCAACGAGGACGGGAACCGCAACGCCCGGGTCGAGGAGGTCGCCTACTGGCTGAACGACCTGCTCAAGGAGGACCTGAACGGGCTCGCGAACCCGGACGTTGATCCTCGTCCGTCCGGCACGACCGGAACCGGGCTCGACCAGCTGGTCGAGATCATCAACGAGGACGCCGGCCTCCAGAGCCGCCTGCCTCTCGCGGAACAGAACGCCGGCGCCGCGGCCGCCAACGCGATGAACGAGATCATCGTGGACGGCATCCGGGAGCTGGGCCTTGCCCGGGACGGGAGCCTGAGCGTCGCGGACGTGACCCGGCTCGCCGATCACATCCAGGCGAACCACGCCGAGGCGTTCATGGCGGCGCACGGGGATGACGAGGGGAACGTCGAGACCGGGTTCCATCTTGTCCAGAACGACGGGGCGCTCACCGAGCTCTACGGGCGGAACGCGGTCAACACGGTGGCGGACGGGCTTTACCACCTGGTCTTCGGGTATGAGGGGGACCGCCTCATCAACGAGGACGGGAACCGCAACGTCCGGCTCGAGGAGGCGGCGGACTGGCTGAACCGGCTGCTCGCGGACGACCTCGCGGAATGGGCGGAGCCGGACACAAGCCCCGCACCGGAGGGGCTGGACCAGATCGTTAGCCTGATCGGGGCGGATCAGGAGCTGAACCGACGCCTCTCGGCCTCCGAGATCGAGGAGGGTCAGGCGGCGGCCCAGGTGATGAACGACATCATCCTGGAGGCGGTCCAGGCGACCGGGGCCGGATCAAACGGACGCCTCTCCGCCGGCGACGTCGCGATGATCTCGGACTGGATCGTCGAGAACCGTCAGGCCGCCTGGATCGAGGCGCACGGGGATGACGAGGCGGGGGTCGAGACCGGGTTCCATCTGGTCCAGAACGACGGGGCGATCTCCCAGCTTTACGGCAACAACGCGGTCAACACGGTCGCGGACGGGATCTACCACCTCGGGTTTGGGCATGACGGTCAGAACCTGATCAACGAGGACGGGAACCGGAACGCGTCCCTGACAGACGTCGCCTTCTGGCTTGAGGACCTGCTCGGGGACCAGCTGAGCTCCGGCGCGCTGGCCGGGGCGACCGACCCTTATAAGGTCGGGACGACCGGGACCGGTCTGGACGCCCTGCCCGACCTGCTGATGCAGGACGCCGGACTCGAGACCCGGTTCTCGACGACGGACCTGCGTAAGGCGGCTGAGGCGGCGGACGGGCTTAACCGGATCCTGCTGGACGCGATCCGGGAGACCGGGTCGGCGAATGACGGGAAGATCACCGGCGCGAACGTGGCTCGGATCGACGCCTGGATCGCGGAGAACGCGAAGGCGGAGTGGGACGCCCTGAACGGGGCGGACAGCCGGGACGCGGACGGCTACCGGATGATCCAGTTCGAGGGGGGCGTCTCCCAGCTCGCCGGGATGGCCGCGCTCGACGGGGCGGGCCGACTCCTCTACAGCCTCGGGAACGGGCTGCGGGATGACAACGTCCACGACGCGGACGGGCGATACGTCGGCCGGGTCGAGGAGGCGGCGAACGTCCTGAACCGGCTCCTGTACAACGACATGTCGGGTTTTGAGAACCCGGACGCGTTCGGGGACCTGAGCGCGACGGCGGTGATCTCGGCGCGGGAGGCGGTCCAGACCGAAGGGACCGGGCTGACCGGGCGCGCGTTTGACGCGGATCGGGGCTGGTCCGACGTGCAGACGATGATCGACGCGATCGAGGCCGGCACGCTTCAGGCCACCCATGAGTTCGAGACGGGGGCGATCTCCTTCGCCGGGTCCGGGACGGAGTCCCTGGCCTCCTTCCTCGGTACGGACAGTGAGATCCTGTCCGGGGACGGGGCGACCGAGATGCGGACGATCGGGATGCAGCTGACCGGCTACGTCTGGCTTGATCCTGGGGAGCACGAGATCACCGTGCGCTCGGATGACGGGTTCGCCATGCGGCTCGGCGGGGAGGAGCTGATGCGGTTCGCCGCGCCGCGCGGCGACGCCCCGACCACGGAGACGGTCACCGTCGGCGGCGGCCTCTACGAGGTCGAGATCTTCTACTACGAGAACTACGGGGGTCAGTCCTTGTCGCTCTGGGTCGACGGGGAGGTTCTGGACGAGAGCCGCCTCTACCAGAGCGTCGAGGCGTTTGAGGCGGTCGCCCCCTACGCGCCGGACGCCGGTCCGGTCATCACGGCCGATCAGGCGGAGCAGCGTGAGGGGACCGGCCTGCGCGGCGAGGTCTACGGGGACACCCCCTACCTCAACGACGTTCAGAAGCTGATCGCGGGGGTCGAGTCCGGAACCATGGCGGTCACGCATGAGGTCCGGGTCGACACGCTCGAGATGCGTGGCCGCGGCAGCGAGAGCCTGGACGCGTTCCTCGGTGAGAACGGGGAGGTCCTGTCCGGCGACGCCGGGATGGGGATGGAGAGGGTCGGGGTCCACCTGACCGGCTACATCTGGATCGACCCGGGCGAGCACGTGCTGAGCGTCCGGTCCGATGACGGGTTCGCCATGCGGCTCGGCGGGGAGGACCTGATCCGTTACGCGACCCCTCGCGGGGAGTCCGCCTCAGAGCACGTCGGGAGGTTCGAGGGCGGGCTCTACGAGATCGAGATCTTCTACTACGAGAACGGAGGGAACCAGGCGCTCCAGCTCCTGCTGGACGACGAGACGGGCGGGTCTGACCGGCTCTACGGCAGCGTCGAGGAGTTCGAGGCGGCCGCCCCCTACGTCCCCGTCGAGACCGGTCCGGAGCTGACCGGGACCGGTCTGGACGCGATCATCGGCTGGATCAACGAGGACCCGGGCCTCGCGCTTCGGGTCTCGGACGAGGACCTGGCGGCCGGCGCGGAGGCGGCGACCCAGATGAACGGGATCATCCTTGACGGGATCCGGGCGCTCGGCCTGGCGGATGACGGGGCCCTTACCGGTTCCGAGGTGCATGACCTCGCGAACTGGATCAACGAGAACCGCTACGCGGACTGGATGGTCGCGCACGGGGACGACGAGGCGGGGGTCGAGACCGGGTTCCACCTGGTCCAGAACGACGGCGGTCGGACGCAGGCGTTCGGGGACCGGGCGATCGACACGGTCGCGGACGGGCTCTACCACCTCGGGTTCGGGGCCGACGGGGACCGGCTCCTCAACGAGGACGGGAACCGGAACGCCCGGGTCGAGGACGTCGCCTTCTGGCTCAACGAGCTGCTGGAGCAGGACCTCGCGAACGGGTCCCTGGTGAGCGGGGCCGCGCAGAGCGTTGAGGGGTCGACCGGGACCGGGCTTGACCGGATCGTGACCGAGATCCAGAGCGACCCTGAGCTTCTGCGCCGCCTGCCCGGACAGGAGATCCGGGACGGGGCCGCGGCGGCGGACGTGATGAACGCGATCATCGTCGAGGGGGTCCGAGAGAACGGGTACGCCAATGACGGGGTGATCACCGGCGCGGAGGTGGCGGGTCTGGCGGACTGGGTCAAGGAGACCCATTACGAGACCTGGCTGGAGGCGCACGGGGATGACGAGGCCGGGGTCGAGACCGGGTTCCATCTCGTGCAGAACGACGGGGCGGTGAGCCGGGAGTACACGCAGAACCTGATCAACACGGTGGCGGACGGGATCTATCATCTGGGGTTCGGACATAACGGCCGGAACCTGATCAACGAGGACGGGAACCGCAACGCGTCCCTCAACGACGTCGGCTACTGGCTGACGGACCTGCTCTCTGACGACATGACCGCGCTCGCCAACCCGGACGCGGACCCGGTCCTGCGCGGCAGCACCGGCACCGGGCTGGACCAGCTGGTCACCGGGATCGGCGAGGACGCCGGACTTCAGGGCCGGATCACCCTTGAGGAGATCCGGGACGGGGCCGCGGCGGCGGACGTGATGAACGCGATCATCGTTGAGGGGATCCGGGAGAACGGGTACGCCAACGACGGCCAGCTGACCAACGCGGAGGTGATGGGGCTGGCGGACTGGATCCGGGAGACCCACCTGGACGCCTGGCTTGAGGCGCACGGGGACGACGAGGCCGGGGTCGAGACCGGGTTCCACCTGGTGCAGAACGACGGGGCGGACGCCCGGATCTTCGCCGAGAACCTGGTCAACACGATCGCGGACGGGATCTACCACCTCGGGTTCGGGTATCACGGCGACCGGCTGATCAACGAGGACGGGAACAACAACCAGCGGGTCTCCGACATCGCGTCGTGGATGAACCAGCTGCTGAGCGAGGACGACTTCGCGTTCCTGAGCAACCCGGAGGTGGAAACCCTGACCGGGTCCACCGGCACGGGCCTCGACGCCTGGGTGGGTGCGATCATGTCCGACGCGGGTCTGCAGCAGCGGGTCTCCCTGTCCGAGATCGAGGCGGGCGCCGCGGCGGCGGACGCGATGAACACGATCATCGTCGACTCGATCATCGCGCTCGGGATCGCCCGGGACGGCGCGTTCAGCGAGTCTGACATCCGGACCCTCTCGGAGCACATCCGGGAGAACCACCTCGACGCCTGGCTTGAGGCGCACGGGGATGATGAGACCGGGGTCGAGACCGGGTTCCACCTCGTGCAGAACGACGGGGCGCAGGCGACCGTTTACGGGGAGAACGCGATCAACACCGTGATGGACGGGGCGTATCATCTCGGCTTCGGCTATCAGAACGACCGCCTGATCAACGAGGACGGGAACCGGAACCAGCGGCTGGCGGACGTCGCCTACTGGCTGGAGGCGGCGCTGGCCGACGAGCTGCGGTCCGGCGCGCTGGTCACCGAGGAGAGCGCGGACCCGTATCTGAGCGGCAGCACCGGGACCGGTCTTGACCTTCTGGTGCAGATGATCACGCAGGACACGATCCTCAATCAGCGCCTTTCCCTGTCGGAGATCCGGACCGCGGCGGAGGCGGCGGACGCGCTCAACGGGCTCCTCCTGGAGGGGGTTCGTGAGACCGGGATCGCGGCGAACGGCCGGATCACGGAGGTGGACCTCAAGGACCTGTCCGACTGGCTGGTCGAGACCCACGCGGAGGAGTGGCGCGCGCTGAACGAGGACTTCGTCAAGGCGTGGCAGGCGGACTCCGTCCTGTTCGACGTCTCCGGGGTCCGGGACGTGGCGGACGCGCTCTATAACCTCGGTTTCGGCTATCACGACTGGGGCTCCGTGATGACGGAGACGGGCGGGAGCGATCAGCGGCTCAGCGCGATGGCGAGCTGGCTGAACACCCTGCTCGCTGAGGAGATGGGGACCGCGGCGGTCCTGCCGGCCGGGGAGGTCCTTCTGCCCGAGGCGCTGGTCAGCCTGACGGACCTGTCAGGTCCTGAGACGGTTATGACGCCTGAGGCGGGCCTGACGGAGGCGGCCCTCGTGGTCAGCTTCACGGCGAATAGCCCGGAGTCCGGTCGGGAAGTCCTGATCTCCCGGGACTACTCCGGCCAGGCGGAGGGAGAGTTCACCCTCTCGATCCTCAATGGGCAGCTTGAGCTCCGCGTCGAGGACGCGGGTCGAACCTACGTGCTCCGGTCCGACGACGTGCGGGTCCAAGCGGGAGAGACCTACACGGCGGCGGTCAACATCGGTGCCGATCAGGTTGAGCTGTTCTTGAACGGTCAAAAGGTGGACCTTGAGCGGAACCTGGACCTGACCCTGTCGGAGAACCTGCGGGAGATGGTCGCCGGGGCCGGGACCTGGTCACGGGGCAGCTGGAACGAGACCCGGCTCACCGACGTGTTTGACGGGGAGATCCACGCGGTGGACGTTTACGGCCAGACCCTGGACAACCGTCAGGTCGCCGCGCTGAACACGTCCGGGGACCTGCCGGTCCTGCGCGTCAGCGCGGACCTGGTCGGCCCTATGGGCGGGTCGGGTGACGGTCTGAACCTCGCGGTCCACGACCTGGACCAGGGGCTGAGTAACGTTACGCAGCTCAAGGGGCTGATTGAGGGTCGGGACGCGGACGCGTCCGGCCTGGTCGGGGGGCTCGAGTTCTCGGGCGGTCAGACCGTCGCCGAGTTCCTCGGGGGCGATTCGCTGGCCGGAACGGACGCGCTTGAGGCGGAGACGTTTGGTCTGAAGGTGGATGGGTTCGTCTTCCTAGAGGCGGGGACGCACCGGTTCGATGTGCGCAGCGATGACGGGTTCCGGCTGTCGCTCGGTGGCGAAATCGTAGTTGACTTTGAGGGTCTGCGCGGGGCTTCCACCTCTACCGCCTGGTTCGAGGCGGAGGAGACCGGGTATTACGCGCTTGACCTGCTCTACTTCGAGAATGGAGGCGCTCAGGTCCTGGACGTGGACCTGGACGGGCGGGACTTGGATGTCTCCGTCCTGTTCTCGACCCTCGACCCGGCGGCGGAAAGCTTCCTCTTATAAGCCTTGTCTTATGACATTCCCTGGTCTTGGAAAAATGGAGTCACTGCTCGCCACGCTATTTATGGCGCGCAGTGGCGCGGTTGGATCGCAAGCTGCACCGCATCGGTGTGGTCGTTCATGCGAAGTGGAAACACATCAATTTCGAAACCGGTACGTGGACGATCCCGGCGCGCAAGAACAAGATGGAGAAAGGCCGAATGAAGTCGGGTCGCGAATATTCCCTGCGCCTGCCAGAAGGCTTGTTGGCTCGCTTGAAGGCCCAGAACACGCGCAACGAATAAGTCTTCGAGAGCCCAAAGACAAAGGGCAACGTTTCCGCCAATGCGCTGCTCAAAGGTAAGCGGCAAGCTGAGGCCGTTAAGGCTTTATAGCGCCATGGCATGAGGGCATTGATTTCTGCGCGTGGCCATTGGTTGGGGAGGCGTTCCAAGGTCTGTGTCATCCAGGCGAACGGATCGACGTTGTTCATTCTGCAGGTTTGCAGGAGCGTTGCGATTGTCGCCTAAGTGCGGCCGCCGCAATCAGATCCAGCGAACAGACTGTTTTTCCTTGTGATGGTCTGAGGCCGAATTGCGCGTTCGACAATGTTGGACTCGAGCTCAATGCGGCCGTCGGTGAGGAAGCGTTCGAAGATGTCTCGACGCGTCATGGGCTGTTGATTGTCACTGAGAACTGACCCGGTAGCCGCATAAATTGTCACTGAGAACTGACCCATGTGAACACACTGCCCCGACATTTTTGGCTCGGGGGATATGGAGTGATCGACATGGGATTTTTGAGTGTCATTCGACGCTGGGCATTGCGTGACAAAATGCCAATCAGAGAGATTGCCCGCCGCACGGGTTTATCTCGCAACACGGTTAAGAAGTATCTGCGCGAGGGCATTGTCGAGCCTAAGTTCAAGACCCCGCCGCGACCGAGCAAGCTGGACCCCTACGCGGATCGGTTGTCAGCTTGGTTGCTGACGCAGACGCGCAAATCGCGCAAAGAGCGTCGAACCGTCAAACAGATGCACGCCGATCTGGTGACGTTAGTGTTCCCCGCCTGACATAGGATTCCCAACGCTGCTGCGTCGTGGCATGATTGGCGGATGAGACGCTCCGACATC
>CANNCS010000060.1 GCA_947503115.1 uncultured Marivita sp. | reverse complement strand
CCTACCGGACGTCATCACGTCAATCGGAACCAGAGATTGGGCGAAAGTGGGTCAATGATCGCAGCCCTTGGTATTATCAGCCTTGCAGGGGTATCGCTGGTTTTGTCATTGATCGACAGCCCCATGGTCCAAATTTTGCCAATTGGAGGGCTTTGGGCGTTCTTGTTTGGTACGATTCCATTCATCATTTCAAATCGGATCCGCATTCTCGAATACGCCACGTTGATTGGGGTCGGGATTGTTATCTCCGGTATTCTCGTGATCACAGTCGCCGGAGACACGCTCTTGGCACGAGCATTGGTGGCAATCGGTCTGGCTTTTCTTTATCTTGGCAGCCGACCTCGCACATCCGTGCCGGCAATAACCGATTTGCGTCGCCGGTGGTTCGGTATGGTGCTGCATACTTTCTTGTGGTCGGTCCCGCTGACCCAACTCAACGCCGCCCTCAACCTGACCGGCGGCGCGCAGTCAAACTTCATACCACTGATTGTGCCCTGCCTATTATTCTCGATCTTCTCTTGGATGGTTTGGCAACATTTTCAACAGCGCAGTGGATCAAAACCGATTGTCATCAGCGCAGTGATTGCCGCTGTTCTCTTCATCAATGGTCTGATCGGTCTGACCACCCAAGGTTTGCAATTACGATTTCCGGATAGTGCACAAGCCTACATCCACGCCCTGCACTCTAAGGAACCGTCATTTACTTGCCCGCGCGCAACAGACGGTCCCTTGGCCGGGTTGGAGGTGTGCAAACTTGGACCAGAAGGGCCGCCCAAAGTGCTCGTCTGGGGGGATCACCAGCTGGACGCGATACGCTCTGGATTTGCCGAAGCCGCCCGGCGTGTACAGGTTCCGACACTGTTAATCGCCCAACCGAATTGTATCCCATTGGGCGACCTTCAAAGCCGCTTTCCGGCTAGCTCTGCGGTGTCTGGCCAGGAATGCGACCAACAATCAGCACAAATCCTACAAGCGCTTGCGCATCTACCAAGCATTCGTCAGGTTACCTTGGTCGCCGACTGGGCTTATTATCTCGAAGTCGCAGATGCGGAATTGTTCAACCGGCCCAAGGTTCGGCTTGGACCACTCGACGGAAGCCCCTTCGACGTTACACGCCAAGCCGACTATGTCGCTGACGCAGCAAAGAGCACGCTTCAATCCTTGGTCACTCGTGGCTTGCGGGTTTCCGTACTGAAGCAAGTACCGACTCATCCGAGGTTTAACGCTGAATTGGCCGCGCGGGCCAGCTTGCCCGGCGCTGGCCTCTATATTGGCATGCCAAAGCTTTCCACGTCAGTCTCCCTCGGCGACGCCAAACTGCGAGATGCTCCGATCGACAAAATCTTCAAAGGGTTCGCGGCGACTGGACACATGACCTATGTCGACACATGGGGTGCGTTTTGCTCCAGCACGCGATGCGATGTGCGA
Source organism: uncultured Marivita sp. (assembly GCA_947503115.1). Classification (GTDB taxonomy): domain Bacteria; phylum Pseudomonadota; class Alphaproteobacteria; order Rhodobacterales; family Rhodobacteraceae; genus Marivita. The sequence continues at coordinate 25,200 of CANNCS010000060.1, read as the reverse complement.
GGTGGGTTGTCGAGTGACTACATCACTTCGACACGCCTTAGCCCAAGCGGAGCGCTGGCATTGGCGCCAATCCTCGCAAATGATTTGAAACGCGCAACGACACATGTCCCGTATCGGAGAATACTGGACAGCTGATCACGCGGCTTGCGGGGCCATGAGTTCCTTCCACCGATGGCACGCAACGTCATGTCCTGTGCCGTCTGTCTCCAGCTTGGGTTCCACCTGCTTGCAATGGTCGATGGCAAACGGGCACCTCGTGTGGAATTTGCAACCTGACGGTTGATTGGTCGGTGACGGAATTTCCCCCGTCAACTTTTGTGCAGACCCTCGGTCATCCGGATCAAGCGACGGGATCGCCGAAAACAACGCCTTGGTATAGGGATGGCGCGGTCCCGCGAAAAGCTTGCGTGTCGGGGCGGTTTCCACCAATCGCCCCAGATACATAACAGCGACATAGTCGCAGGTGTGGGCCACCACCGAAAGGTCGTGACTGATGAACATGAAGGTCAGCCCCATATCCGACTGGATTTGTTTGAGGAGGTTCAGCACATCCGCCTGGATAGAAACATCCAAAGCCGCAACACTTTCATCCGCCACAATGAACTTGGGCGCAGAAACCAGTGCCCTAGCAATCGAGATGCGCTGACGTTGACCACCAGAAAAGGCATGCGGAAAGCGGCGCAGGTGTTCGAGGTTCAAACGGCATTTCGCCGCGATTTCGCGCACGCGGGCATCCGTTTCCTGTCGATTCTTGGTAAGACCCATCACTTCAAGCGGTTCGGCGATGATATCCCGAACCGTCATACGCGGACTCAGAGCAGCGTAGGGATCCTGAAAGATCAGCTGCGCGCGCTTGCGATAATCCTTGAGCTGGTCTTTCGTGATCTTCTCGAGATCATAGTCGACCTCACCATCACTGTAATGCGCACCACCCGCCGTAATCGGCGCGGCCTTAAGAAGCGCACGCCCCAATGTGGTCTTGCCGGAACCACTTTCTCCGACAAGCCCAAAGAACGACCCTTTTGCAATGTCGAGGGATACATTGTCGACGGCCTTTAGAACCTGCTTGTTAAACAGGCCACCGCCTATAGGAAAACCGACTGAGAGCCCATTGGCACGGATCAGAACATCGCTCATGCCAGCACCTCGTCATAGATATGGCAGGCCACTTTATGTGTCGTGTCGATCCTGCGGTCTTTTGGGTCTACGGACTTGCAAACATCACCGACAATCTTTGAACACCGCGTATGGAACACGCAACCCGCAGGCCGTTCCAGCGGCGACGGGATATCTCCCGGCACCGGCGTCAGCGGCGAATCCAGATCGTCAAGTTTCGGCAGCGCGGCCAGCAGCCCTTGGGTATAGGGGTGTTTCGGATTGCGGATCACCTCGCGAACCGGGCCTTCTTCGATCATTCGGCCCAGATACATCACGTTCACCTTGTCCGCCGTCTGTGCCACCACACCAAGGTCATGTGTGATAAACACGATGCCCATGTGAAATTCGGCCACGAGGTCTTTCATCAGGTCGATCACCTGCGCCTGAATGGTTACATCCAACGCGGTTGTCGGTTCATCCGCGATCAACAGCTTTGGCTGGGTGGATAGCGCCATCGCGATCATCGCCCGCTGGCGCATCCCACCGGACAGTTCGAACGCGTATTGATCGAACCGCTTGGCCGCGTCTGAAATACCCACGCGATCCAGCATCTCGATGGACCAACGCTTAGCCTTGTCGTTGGAGTAGTCACCATGCAGTTGCAACTGTTCCACCATCTGTTTGCCGATGGTGATGGCGGGCGCAAAACTGGCCATAGGTTCCTGAAAAATCATCGACACCGCCCCGCCGCGAACAATGTTCAACTCGCGCGGTGATCGGAGAGACAGCACATCGACCGGCCCCCTGTCGGTGTGAAGCGTGATCTTGCTTTCCGGTGTATAGACAGCGTTCTTCGCATTCAGGTGCATCAGCGCTTTGGCCGTTACCGATTTACCCGAACCGGACTCGCCCACAAGCCCCATCACTTCGCCCTTGTTCAGCGAAAAGCTGACATTGTCGACAGCGGTGATCAGCCCCTCGTCGGTGCGAAACTTGAGCGTCAGGTTTTCTACGTCGATCAGGGCCGTCATTTGTTGTTATCCGAATAGGGGTCTGCCGCGTCGCGCAAGCCGTCACCGACAAACACAAACGCCATCACCAGTGCGATGAAAAAGATCACCGGGATGAAGTACCATTGGTAATTAAGAAGCACGTCAGCGCTGGTCACATTCTGGAGCATCACACCAAGACTGTTCACTGGGTCTTTCAAGCCAAGTCCGATAAACGAAAGCGCGGTCTCGGACAGCACCATGTACGGGAACGAGATGACCAGATCGACGATGATATAGCTGGTGAAGCTGGGCAACAGATGCCGCCGGATCACATGGCCCGACGACGCACCACACAACTGCGCCGCCAACACGTATTCCTGGTTCCGCTCGGTTAACAAGTGTGTCCGCACCCGCCGCGCCAGCGTCGGCCAGCCGATCAGACCAAGGATAAGCGAGATATAGAAGAACCGTTGTTCTGCCGTCATTTCTGGCGGCATGAACGCCGCCACCGCCATAAATAGCGGGATTGCGGGTACGGTTCGGACCGCATCGGTGATCATCTGTAAGATGGAGTCGATCCAGCCGCCGTAGTAGCCGGACACCCCCCCAATCACGAGCGCCAGCACAAAAGCGATCAAGACCCCGATCGTGCCCACCTGCAATGACGTCCAAATGGCATGGAACGTTCGAGAAAAGATGTCCTTGCCGCTGGAATCCGTACCGAACACATGCACGAAGCCGTCTTGGGTTCCGAACAAGTGTGTGTCCATTGGGATGAGCCCGAACAGCTTGTATTCCCAGCCTTCAACAAAGAAATACACGTAGTTGCGCTGATCTTCGTTGATTGTCGTCACCCAGCGGAAGTTCGTCGCCAGTGATCGTTCGCGTTCTACGGCATGGACAAACGGCCGAAGAGAACAGCCGTTGGTATCACAAAACATCGGCACCTGCGGAGCACCGTTTGTATAGTCATCGTTCTTGCCGGCAATCGTCGGATTGTAAGGCGACAGGAACGGGGCAAAGATGCCAGTAAAGATCAGGAATGCTAGAACACATGCCGCAACCATCGCTGCGCGCTGCTTCTTAAATCGCGCCCAGATGAGCTGACCTTGCGAAGCTGTAAAATATGCCTCTTTCGAACGGCGCTGCACAGCGTCTTCGGTTTGCACAATCTGCACATCTGGGCCTGTTGTCTGAGCCATATTCGGCTTCATTGGATCGGGTGTCGTCGTCATGGCGTCACCTCACAATGCTCTTGCGGACGCGCGGATCAAGCACCGCCAGCAATACGTCCGTCAGGAAGTTCAACGTCACGATCGACGCCGTCAAAAGAAAGATGATCGCGCCTGCCAATTGCTGATCGTTTGACCTTGCAAGGGCTTCGATCAGCAAAGCACCCGCTTCTGTCAGTGTCAGGATCAGCGCTACAATGGGCAATTCGTTGAAGATACGGTTAAGGTCAAAACCAAGGCTGTTCACAATCGGCCCAAGCGCATGGCGCGCCGGATAATTCCACAACAGCTTGCGCCCATGCACGCCGCGCGCTGATGCAGCTGTCACATAAAGTTTGCCGATTTCATCAGACATCAACGCCCGAACCGTTTGCAGCGCAAAGGCGGTGGCCGACCAACCAAGAATAAAGATTGGCAGCCATGCATTGCTAAGCAGATCCATGACCCGATCGAAACTCCATTCAGCATCTCGATACTCGGCAGAAAAAAGCCCCGTCAGCGTGTCCCCGAAATACACCGTCGAGAACAACATAATCATTAGGGCAAGCAGGAAGTTCGGCATCGCAAGACCGAGGTAGCTGAACAGCCGCAATGAGTTGTTAAGCACCGCGTTGTCCGATGCGGCTGCGATGATGCCGACTGGCAGGGCAATCGCATAAGCCAAAATCAACGAACCAAGGCACAAACCAAGGGAAATCCAGAACTTGTCACCCAGAAGCTGGGCGATATTCACGCGCAAGATACAGCTGTCACCAAATTCGCCCTGGAAAGCGTTTACAATCCATTTCCCCCAACGTTCGAGGAAAGGTCGGTCCAAGCCCAAACGCACACGTTCAGCTTCGATATCGGCAACTGAAATGCCCGAGCCCTGGGTGTTCTTGAACGCCAGATATCGTTCGGCACAGTCGCCTGGCACGAGTTCCATCAAGGAGAACACCACCAAGGAAACGATGATCAACGTGATCATCGCAAGTATAGCGCGTGTTGCCACAAATCGCGCGAAGTTCAGCATGAAGGTTGCCCCTGCAAGGTGTCTGCGCCCCCGGTTGTTCCGGGCTATTCGTCAGACCACAATCGTCCCGTGTTGGGCTGCGGGCAAGAGGATCCCGCCCGCAGCATGTTCAGATAGACTTACTCGTCCAGCCACCACTGCGCGGCGCGGTACGGGTAGGTCCGGTAGTACTCATAGGAGTGCGTTTTGAAGTCGGCAAAGTTCTTCAGATCATTGTTCTGATAGATCGGTGCCGGTGCATTGACGGTCCCGATGAACATCATGTTCCCGACCATCGCTGTCACAAGATCATTCGCCAACTGTTCGAATTCAGCGGTTCCCTGAGCAGCAGATTGCAACGCATTGATATTGTCGATCATGTCCTTTGCCCATTGCGGAGGCTCAACACCCGCCGCACCGTCAGAGTCGATCCACTCGGCCCAGAGCATCGCATTACGAACACCAAAGTAGTTTTCGTACGGCGGCACCCACAGTTCGTTGTTGCCAAGAACAATCGCCAACGGCTGCGACTTGCGCCACATGACCACGTCCAGCTGGTTCGACGACTGAGCAGAGCGGTATTCATCCGGTGTCACTTCTTTGACCACCGACTGGATGCCAACATCGGCCCAGTTCTGCGCCACGAGTTCAACCGTCTGACCCGCCACACCCTGTGTCGAGAAGTTCAGGTTCAGCACCAACTTGTCGCCATTTGGCAATTCGCGGAAGCCGTCGCCATCGGTGTCAGCCATGCCCAGCGCATCAAGTGCAGCATTTGCAGCGGCAGGGTCGTACTCAGCTTTGTACTGCAGCCAGTCTTGATTGACGAACTCCGGCAGCGGCGAGAAGCCGACATACTGCTGCGCCGTGCCTTGACCGAAGAAGCCAAGCTCGTTCAGCTCTTCACGGTTGATAGCAACCGACATCGCCTCGCGGAACGACAGATCACCGAAGACCGCGCGCTTAGCTTCGTCCGCGTGTGTGACGTTGAAGCCGAACACAGACTGCGTGATTTCAGGACGCAGGTGAATTGTGTATCCAGCGCTCTCCTGATTTTCGAGCAGCAGCGGCGCAGAGGCCAACTGCAAAGACTGGGACTTATAGTCCACTTCGCCGTTCACCAGCTTGAGGATACGCACTTCGTTATCGTTGATATACACCTCGTCCTGTGTCGAGATGTAGGGCAACTGCTGACCGGTTGGGTCAACCTGGAAGAAGTACGGGTTCGCGACCAGCTTTCGACCTTCAGTCGTGTCACTGATGTAGATGTGCGACTCAAGCGTCGGATAAGTCGCCTTCGGCAAACCATCGACAATATCCGCGCGGGACAGCATCGGGGTCGGCGTGTCGGTCCAGTCCGAGTTGCCGTAATATGCAAGGATGGCGTCATAGCCATTCTCGAAACCAAGGCTTTGCGCGTAGGCGTCCGCATCCGGGTTTACATCCGGGTGGAACTGACCAAGGAAATGCTTCGGCTGGAACGGCTGCGAGTAGTGTGTTGCAAAGTGTGCAACCAGACCCGGCTTGGGCGCAGGCAGCGTGAAGATCACCGTCGTGTCATCCGGCGCTTCGATTGTCATCGGCTCGCCAGCGACCGTGATATAGTCCTTGGGTGTTTCAAAGATGTTCGTGTCGAGCATCAGGTTGTCGTGGTAGAACACGATGTCAGCACTTGTGAAGGGCTCACCGTCGGACCACTTGTGACCTGCGCGGAGCTTGATTGTCAGCTGAGTGAAATCATCGTTCCACTCCCACGACTTCGCCACGTTTGGAACGATAGTCTGAAGATCGTCGGAATAGCGCATTAGGCTGACGTGACGCACCGAAAGGAAATCGGATGTGCCCGCTTCGGTCGCGTTGGACAGAACGTTCAACTCGCCACCGTATTGGCCAACGCTGTCGTATGGCACGACAACCAGCGGCTCTGACGGGATGCGATCCGCCAGCGATGGCAGATCTGGGTTGCCTTTGATCTGCGCGTTAAGCGCATCGATTTCCGGGTTTGCCTTGAACTCCATGGAGCAGCCGGCGGCGTCCTGAAAGGCGCTCAGCTCGTACTGTTGCGGGAATTCACCGGCGGCTACGCCCTGCATATCGGCGACCGTGACGGCCGGGCAATTGGCATAGGCCGCTGCCGGCAAGGCAATCATGGCCACGCCTGAAAGTAGAAGTCGTTTCATTTTATCTCCTGTTGGTTCCAAGTGGTGTATGGGGGCTGTTCCCCCTTTTTTCCGGTACAAACAGCGTCCGGTCATTTCGGGTGTCCAAAGTATCGCGCCATTGTTCGGCAGTCTGCGGCGCAAAGTTCGGACTCAGTACTGGCGGTGTGCCTCCTTCATTTGGTCGACCCAGTCGAAACAGCCGGGGCGTGTATCTCTGGCAACCATGACAGATACGTGACAGGACCAGATCAACAGAACTCATGAGGCCACTTTCACGCCGGAATCGGTAATCAGCGTTCTTGAGAAAGTGCCATCGCCGTTAACCATCCGATGGCAAAGCATATCCTGCATCAAATCAAGCATTGTCTGCATATGTGCTGAATTTTTTACCAGATTTCGACCTTCGATGCCGCTGGAAACATCCAAGAGGATAGGCGGCAGCCCCCCGGCAAATTGTACGAATCGCATCGAGCCACGGCGCAGCACGGCCAGATTCGCGGCATCAATTGTCAGCTCGTGGTCGGTTTGCCACAGCGTCGGCTTGATCGGATCGCCAAAATCCAACTCGGATAGGGACACCTCTCGCCAGTCTTTCGGCGTCTTGCCATCAACAAACGGCATTAAGCTTTTGCCGTCCATCGAATGCGGCGCATCCAAACCAAGACAATCAAGGATCGTCGGCGTGACATCTATGGACTCTGTCGGCTGCGATATGGTCACACCGCGAACACCCGCGTTCGGCGCTCGAATGATCAATGGCACATGGAACGCTGCGTCGTGGAACGTCATCTTGCCCCACAACCCGTAGTCCCCAAGCATTTCACCATGATCGGCCGTCAGTACGATCAGCGTATCGTCATATTGACCCGTTTCCTTGAGCCAACCAATCAGACGCCCAATGTGATGATCCACCTCTGTCGCCAGCCCGAAATACAGCTTTCGGATCATGCGCGTGGTCACGTCCGAGTCTTCAAGATCAGGGAAGCCAACAACAGTCGACGACACTTTGGACTTGCGCCGCGCCGTCGCCACATAAGGATGCCAATCAGGATCATCAGCCTCGTGCGCGTTGGGCATGTCCGCTGCGTCGTACATTGTGTTGTAGGGTGCCGGCGCCACAAATGGCGGATGTGGCCGGATATACGTCACCAAGCCAAACCACCCCTGCGGACGTTGGGCCAACTCCTCGATCACCCGGTCCGTCAGATAGGCGGTATCGCTATGCTCAGCCGCGTAAAGCGCAGGCGAATCTGGAGTGTCTCCGACGGGGCGATACATGTCGGGGTAAGGCGGCACATCATATCCCTGCGCCCGCAAATGGTCCTCCCACGCGCTGGAATCCCCCTCGAGCCGCATGCGCACTACCTCTTCGAAACCGGGCGCAAGCTCTTCATATGAAAACAACCGCGGATCGTCCGGCGGCAGAAACCTTGGGTCGTGGGACGTGTCGGTATACCCAAACAATAGGGGATCAAACCCGTGCTGCCGCGCGACTGTCGCAAGGTTCGGCGTGTCCCGCTTTAAAGGCGTCCCATTGCGGGTGGCGCCGTGGTTTGAGGCATATTGCGCAGTCAGCAATGACACCCGGGACGGCCCGCAGGGCGATGTCACGGAATAGTGGTTGCTGAACGACACGGCATCATCGGCAAGCGCCCGCATGTTGGGAAGGTCTAGATGCGCCGCAAGCGCCCCAAACACGCAGTCAGCGCGCAGCTGGTCGATCACAATGAACAGCGTATTCGGCTTTGGTTTTGACACGGCATTTCCCAGGCTTGAGTCGATCATGACGCGCATGGCTCATATGTAAAGACAAGTGATTTATATAAGTCCATAGGCAAAACCTATGGATATGGCTTTCATTGCCCAGTCGATAGGGTCTTTTGCACGGCTTTCACAAACCCGCGGATCAGCGGCACATCCCGGCGCGCCGACAACGTCACAAGTGATTCCGACATTCCCAAATCGACATCTTCAAAAGGAATAGCCTTCAGTCGCCGGTCATGTCCGAACTCCGCCTCACTGATGAACCCAATGCCTGCCCCAGAAGCCACAACCTCACGCATGGCCTCGCGCCCTTCGACTTCAATCGACGGGGTAAGCGAAAGTTTCAGCCGATCCGCCTCTTCCTCAACCTGCGCCCGGGTGCGCGATCCCAATTCGCGATAGATCAGCGGGTACTTCCCCAGCTCGCGAAACCGCAGTTTTCGCGTCCCTTGCGGCAGATACCCCTTGGCGACCAAGGCAAGGATTGGCGTGCGCCCAAGGTCGATGCTGTCCAAATCCGGCGCAGAAATAGAATTTCCGACAACACCGATCTCAGCCTCATAATTCCGCAAGCGACGCAACAAATCTTCGGTGTTTCCGGTGCGGATCGTCACGAACACCCCCGGGCTTGCCTCTCGGAACCGGCGCACAGCATCGGTGATATGCATCGCAGAGTCAGCCATGATGCGAAGATGCCCCGATAGGGCTGTGCGGCTCTCATCGAACAAAGCGCCGATGCGCTCTTCGACTTCGAACATCTCGCTCGTCAACCGGAACAAGGCTTCACCCGCGTCCGTCATCCGCACCTGCCGTGCCTCCCGCGTGAACAACAAGACATCATGCCGTTGTTCCAACTGGCGCACCTGATCCGAAACGGACGGTTGCGATATGTTCAATGCCCGCGCTGCACGGGAAAACCCGCCATGCAGTGCCACATGATGAAAGGCGCGTAGCTGACTATAACGCATCTCGACTCCGGGTTTCGTTGAACCACCATAACCCTAGCCTATCAATCAATAGAGAACAAAGATTTTACATATGCCTGACCGCACCGCATATCCAAGATCATATCAGCTTTGGAACCACGCCATGTCTGCTACACCGCTGCCTACCCCGGAACTTGGGGAACCCTATCTTCTGACCCCCGGCCCGCTCACCACGGCCTATGCCGTGAAAGAAGCAATGCTGAAGGATTGGGGCAGTTGGGATGACGACTTTCGGGCAATGACCCGCACGATGCGCACCCGGTTACTGGGGTTGATCGGCGATGGCGCACCTGAATACGACTGCGTTCCGATCCAAGGCTCGGGCAGCTATTGCGTCGAGGCGATGTTGGGAAGCTTTGTGCCTCGCGACGGCAAAGTACTTGTACTTGCGAACGGTGCCTACGGTCTGCGCGCCGCACAAACGCTGGGTTATCTTGGCCGCGCCTGTCACCTGCTCGATAAGGGCGACTACCTGCCACCGCGCGGGGACGAGGTTGCGACGATCCTCAACAACGACCCCGCCATCACCCATGTTTTGGCGATCCATTGCGAAACCTCAAGCGGCATCCAGAACCCGGTCGAGGAAATCGCAGAGGCCACACAAAAAGCCGGACGCAAACTTCTGATCGACAGCATGTCGGCTTTCGGCGCTCTGCCGCTCGACCCAATCAAACTGAATTGCGCCGCCTTTGTATCGTCGGCCAACAAATGCATCGAAGGGGTTCCCGGTTTCGGCTTTGTCATCGCCCGCAAGGATGAGATCGAAGCCTCCAAGGGCAACTCGCACTCCCTTTCGCTAGACGTGCACGCGCAATGGTCGACGATGGAAAAAACCGGCCAATGGCGCTTTACGCCCCCGACTCATGTGGTCGCGGCGTTCATCAAGGCGCTTGATCTGCACGAAGCCGAAGGCGGCGTGCCCGCCCGTGGCGCGCGCTATACCAAAAACCGCGATGTGATGGTGCAGGGCATGCGCGATCTGGGCTTCGAGACCCTGCTCGCAGACCGGTGGCTTAGCCCGATCATCGTGACATTCTTCTGCCCCGCTGATCCGAGCTTTACCTTCCCGGCGTTTTATGACGCCATGAAGGCGCGCGGATTCATCATCTATCCCGGCAAGCTGACCGTCGTAGACAGTTTCCGCATCGGGGTGATCGGGCAGATGGACGAACACGTGATGCGCCGCGTGGTGGAAGCCGCCCGCGACGCCCTGACTGACATGAACGTAAGCAGCGCGGCCCCGCCCGCCGCCGCTTTGGAAGAACGCAAGAAACTCGCCGCCTGAAGGAAGAGATATGCCGATTAACAATCCCGTGGTCGCCAACGACCGCACTTACCCCGCGCCCAAGACCTGCGCGATTGCAATCTGTCTGGATGGCTGCGAACCCGAATACCTTGAGGTCGCCATCGCCGAAGGGCTGATGCCCACGCTTAAGCGCATCCGCGAAACCGGGACAGACCGTCTGGCCCATTCGGTGATCCCCTCCTTCACCAACCCCAACAACATGAGCATCGCGACAGGCCGTCCGCCTGCGGTGCACGGCATCTGCGGCAACTTCCTCTATGAGCCGGAAACCGGTCAGGAAGTCATGATGAACGACGTTCGCTTCCTGCGCGCGCCCACTCTGTTCTCCAAATTCTACGAGGCCGGCGCACGGGTCGCTGTCGTCACCGCCAAGGACAAGCTGCGCGCGCTGCTGGGCGCGGGTCTGAAATTCGACGAAGACCGCGCCATCGCGTTTTCGTCCGAACGGTCCGGCGACACGACCAAAGCGGAACACGGCATCGACAAGGCGTCCGACTGGCTTGGTATGCCCGTGCCTGAAGTCTATTCCGCCGACCTGTCGGAATTCGTCTTTGCCGCTGGCGTAAAGCTGTTGAAAGAGTGGAAACCGGACGTGATGTACCTGTCGACCACTGACTACGTCCAGCACAAGTTCGCCCCCGACGAACAGGGCGCTAAAGACTTCTATGAGATGTTCGACAAATACCTGGCCGAGCTTGATGCAATGGGCGCCGCCATCGTCGTCACCGCCGATCACGGCATGAAACCCAAACATGACGCCAATGGCGACCCGGCGGTGATCTACGTTCAGGACCTGCTCGACGATTGGCTGGGCGAAGCCGCCGCGCGGGTCATCCTTCCGATCACCGACCCCTATGTCGTTCACCATGGCGCGCTTGGGTCGTTCGCCACGGCTTACCTGCCTTCGGGCGCAGATCAGGCCTACATTATTGCCCGCCTGCGTACCCTTCCAGAGATGCTCGAAGTCGTGGACAAAGCCACTGCCGTCCAAAAATACGAATTGCCTTCGGATCGTATCGGCGACATCGTGATGATCTCGACCGAGAACATGACCATCGGAACCAGCGCTCACCGCCACGACCTTGCCGCGCTCAAGGAACCGCTGCGCAGCCATGGCGGTCTGACCGAACAAGAAGTACCGTTCATCGTAAATCGCGTGATCGACCTGCCCAACGCACCGACCCTGCGGAACTTCGATGCGTTCTTCTACGCCACGACCGCCGCCGCGCTTGAAGAGGTGTCCGCATGACCGAAATCCGTCACGAACAGATGCGCATCGGTGGCGAAAAAGTCGATACCGAAGCGCGGCTCGAAGTCCGCTATCCCTACACCGACGAAGTGATTGGCACCGTCCCCATGGGCACCGCCGAACATGCGCGCAAAGCATTCGAGATCGCGGCGAATTACCAGTCCAAGCTGACCCGCTATGAACGCAGCCAAATTCTGCAACGGGCGGGTGAGATCATTGGCGAAAAGCGCGAATACCTTGCCAAATGGCTGACGCTGGAACTGGGCATCTGCCACCAGCATTCGATCTACGAGACCAAGCGCGCGCAGGACGTCTATCAGTTCGCCGCCGCCGAAGCACTGAAGGACGACGGCGAGATTTTCTCGTGCGACCTCACCCACAACGGCAAGGCCCGCAAGATCTTCACCATGCGCGAGCCGGTGAAAGCTATCAGCGCGATCACCCCGTTCAACCACCCGCTGAACATGGTCAGCCACAAGATCGCGCCGTCGATCGCCACCAACAACTGCATGGTGTGCAAACCTACCGAACTGACACCTCTGACCGCGCTGACTTTGGCCGACATCCTCTACGAAGCCGGCCTGCCGCCGGAGATGTTCCAGGTTGTCACCGGCATGCCGGCCGATATCGGCGATGAGATGGTGACGAACGAAAACATCGACATCATCACCTTCACCGGTGGTGTACCCGTCGGCAAACTCATCGCCTCCAAAGCAGGCTACAAACGCACCGCACTCGAATTGGGCGGCAATGACCCTCTGATCGTCTGTAACGATCTGACCGATGCGGATCTCGACAAGGCAGCAACCATCGCCGTCGCAGGTGCTACCGGCAATTCCGGTCAGCGCTGCACAGCGATCAAGCGCATTCTTGTGCAGGAAAGCGTGGCGGACAAATTCGTGCCGCTAGTGGTCGAAAAGGCCAAGAAGATCAAATTCGGCGACCCGCAAGACCCCGCCACGGAACTCGGCTGCGTGATCCATGCCCAAGCCGCAGAACTCTTCGAAAAGCGCGTCTATATGGCGGCAGATCAAGGCGCGAAGGTACTTTACGATCCCGGTCGCAAAGGCGCGCTGCTTCCGCCCATCGTCGTGGACCATGTCCCCCATGACAGCGAACTGGTGATGGAAGAAACCTTTGGCCCCATCATCCCCATCGTCCGCGTTCCCGACAACGACGAAGAGGTGATGCGCATCTCCAACAGCACCGATTTCGGTCTGTCTTCGGGCGTTTGCACCAACGACCTGAACCGCGCGATTGCCTATATCAATGGCCTCAACGTCGGCACCTGTAACATCTGGGAACAGCCCGGCTACCGGATCGAAATGTCCCCCTTCGGCGGCATCAAGGACAGCGGCAATGGCGTGAAAGAGGGCGTCATTGAAGCGATGAAGTTCTTCACCAACGTCAAGACCTACAGCCTGCCGTGGCCGTAATCCGCCACACGGAAGGCGAAGCCAACACCAGTGCCGCGCGGGCCGATTGGTCCGCGCGAGAGACGCATAACGAAACCCGCGACCTACTCGCCCGCGATTCTGATGCGTTTCTTCACCAGTCCTTGTCCTCTCCCTGCCTCAGTACCATCGCCAAGGCCGAAGGCATCTGGATCGAAGACACCTCTGGCCGCCGCTTCATGGATTTCCACGGCAATTCCGTGCATCACATCGGCTACGGCCACCCGCGCCTTGTGCAAGCCATCAAAGACCAGATGGACGCGCTTCCGTTCTCCCCGCGTCGGTTCACCAATGACGTCTCCGTTACGCTTGCCGAACGCTTGGGTCAGATCAGCCCCGGCAACCTCAACCGCGTTCTCTTTACCACTGGCGGATCGGACGCCGTCGAAGTCGCTCTGCGCCTCGCCCGTGCAGCAACAGGCCGGTTCAAAACCATCAGCTTTTGGGATGCCTTCCACGGTGCAGGGTTCGGCGCCTCCAGCGTCGGCGGTGAGGCAACGTTCCGCAGTCACATCGCAGGCCCGCTCTTACCCGGTGCCGAACATGTCGCGCCCTTCCACTGCTATCACTGCGCCTACGGCCACCCGAGCCCGGAAACCTGTGCGCTGGCCTGCGCCAAGATGGTTGAATTCGCCCTGGCCCGCGAAGGCGATGTCGCTGCCGTCATCGCAGAACCCATGCGCGCTGTTCCCGTGGTCCCCCCGCCGGGCTACTGGCAAGCGGTGCAAGCCGCCTGCCACAAACACGGCGCGTTGCTCATCATGGACGAAATCCCAACAGGCCTTGGCAAGACAGGCAAAATGTTCGCCTTCGACCATGACGGGATCGAACCTGACATCGTGGTTCTGGGCAAAGCCCTCGGTGGCGGCATGCTCCCCATCGCCGGGATCATCGCGCGGAATGACTTGAACGTGGCCGGAGACTTCGCCATCGGCCACTACACGCACGAGAAAAACCCGGTCACCGCACGCGCCGCCCTGACCACGCTCGACGTCATTGAAGACGAAGGATTGGTGGACCGGTCCGCCACCCTTGGCACCCACGCGCAAGATCGCCTGAAGGACTCGCTAAAGGATCATCCACATGTCGGCGATATCCGCGGTCGTGGCCTCATGTTTGGGGTGGAAATCGTGACTGACCGCGACAGTCGCACCCCCGATCCCGACCGTGCCGAACGCATCTATTATGCCTGTCTCGACCAAGGGCTCAGCTTTAAGATCAGCGCTGGCAGCGTACTGACCCTATCGCCCCCGCTCGTCATCAGCGAAGCCGATCTCGACACAGCAATATCGATCGTCATCGACGCGATCCGGACTACCGGGTGAGCACAGGCGTCCTTCTGATCGTCCTGCTGGCCGCGCTGCTTCATGCACTTTGGAACGCGCTGGTCAAAACGTCGGGTGACCGGACAATCACACTGGGGCTGGTCGCAACAGGACATTGCCTGCCCGCCCTTGCGCTGATGCCCTTTGTCCCCATTCCCGCGGCCGAAGCATTTCTTTTCATCATCGCCTCCACGGTGATCCACTGGGCCTATTATTACTTCCTGAACGTCTCCTACCGCTTTGGCGACCTGTCCTTGATCTACCCTATCGCCCGCGGCACAGCCCCGATGATGGTCGCCTTGGGGGCGATGGTCTTCGTCAACGAAGCCCTGTCACTCTGGGCATGGATCGGCATCCTGACGGTGTCAGCAGGGATCATGGTGCTGGCCGCAATCCGCCATGCCGACAAGCGCGGAATCGGTGCAGCCCTTGCCACTTCCGGAATCATCGCCGCCTATTCGGTTGTCGATGGAATCGGCATAAGGGTGTCGGGCACGCCAATCGGCTATGTTGTCTGGCTTTTCGCCGCCGAGATTTGCGTGGCCGCGTTCGTCATCGGCACCCGCTTCGACCGTGCGCGCAGCATCAGCCAGAGGTCGCTGGTCCTTGGCCTCACAGGTGGGGTCATCTCGGGCCTGGCCTATGGGCTTGCGCTGTTCGCGAAAACGCTCGCGCCCATCGGGATTGTATCTGCAGTGCGCGAAACCTCCGTGATTTTTGCCGCTCTGATCGGCGTTTTCTGGCTCGGTGAAGGCCCTGCCAAACGACGGCTGGTAGCCGCCAGTGTCGTTGCAATGGGTGTCATTATCCTTGCTCTGTCCTGACCTTCTCTGGTTCATAAGTATCCCGGGGTTTGGGGCAGAGCCCCAATGTTTCGGTCGACCGAAACACCATGATGCGTCCACGCACTATCTTCCCAAAGGCTCAGGGTTTGCGGAAGATCCGGGTTGATCGAAACATGTCCTCAAGCGCCTCGATCCGCTCGCGGGCACTTTCAGACACACGCGTTTGCACCTCGGCCACAAGCGCTTCGATAATCAGGTTGATCGCCAGCGTAGAATCCCAGCTTGACGGCACCTCGATCATCGCGTTCACGACATGGTCGGCCAGCCGGGAAACCGGCGACCCCCATTGATCGGTGAAGAGGATGATCTCAGCTTCCCGCTCTTTGGCCAGCTCCGCCAAACGTTCCAGATCCCGCTCATAGCGCCGGATGTCGAACAGGATCAGAACCGACGTACGATCCATATCAAGGATATACTGCGGCCAGACATTTGGTGACGCGCCAAGCAACGTCACCCCAGGGCGAATGATCTGAAGGTGGTTATAGAAATAGTCCGCATTCGATCGCGTGATCCGCCCACCGGACAGGTAGACAGGTCTCTGATGATCCGCGAGAACACCAGCGATGGCATCCAGTGTTCCCGGCTCCAATCGGTCAATCGTACGGCTCAGGTTGTCGAACACAGCTTCGGCAAAGGCCGTGAATGCGGCTGATCCCGGCTTGGTATCTCCCCAGCCCTCGCGCTTGCGAATGGGCGTTTTGAACTGCTCCGACGCCTCCTCACGCATGGCCGATTGCAATTCGGGAAACCCATCGAACCCCAGCTTGCGTGCCAGTCGGATCACCGTCGGTGTGGAAACCCCTGCCGCCTCTGCAATGCGGGTAATAGATTGCAAACCGCCCACTGGATAATCGCGCATCAGTACGTTGGACAATTGCCGCTCGGCCGGGGTCAACACACCTGCCTGTTCGTGAAGCCTGTCCTTGACGGAAAGGTGTTTTGCCATCGCCTGACGCCTTTTGTAGCAATCGCTACATTCATATTCTCTTTAGTACAATAATCAACGAAATTATCTTGACAGGCGCAAGACCCACAACCCTAATGACAACGTGAACACTGCCATCAAACATACGATTCTGGGCCCGAATGATGGGCCGGCTGCCGAGGTAACCAATCCTCAAGGCGCGGCAGCCATTTGCCTCGTGTGCGAACACGCAAGCGCCTTCATCCCACCCGCACTGGCCGATTTGGGCGTCGCCCCTGAACACCGGCTAAGCCACGCCGCGTGGGATATCGGCGGTCTCGATCTTGCTGTCGCCCTATCCGCGAAACTCGATGCTCCGCTGGTGGCCTCGCGCGTGTCGCGGCTGGTCTATGACTGCAACCGCCCTCCCAGCGCCCCCGGCGCGACCCCTGAACGGTCCGAGGTCGTCGATGTTCCCGGCAACGTCGGCCTGTCCGACGCCTCCCGCGCAGCGCGTGTGTCAGAGGTCTATAATCCGTTCAAAGACCTGCTCCGCACGACGCTGGATGGTTTCGCAACACCACCCTGTCTCGTCACTATCCACTCTTTCACCCCAGTCTGGTTCGACCAGCGGCGCGAAGTCGAACTGGGCCTACTACATGACAGTGACGACAGATTGGCCCGCGCAATGCTGGTCAACAGACCAGAGCACTTGGATGCACGGCTAAACGCGCCCTACTCCGTAACCGACGGTGTCACCCACACGCTGCGCGAACACGCCATTCCACGCGGACTGCAAAACGTGATGATCGAAGTCCGCAATGACCTGATCTCTGACTCGGACGGCGTTGCACGCTTCGCCGACATTCTGAGCACCATGCTGTCCAAAGCCATCACCACGCAGGGGGCGTTATGATCCGCGTGCTTCAGGCCTATGTCGGGGTGATTGACCCAGTTAACCGCATGATCGGTCGCATCGTGATGTATGGCATCTTCGTAATGATGGGCATCCTGCTTTGGTCATCATTGACCAAGGTGTTCTTCCTTCCGTCGCTCTGGACGCTGGAAATGGCCCAATTCGCGATGGTCGCCTATTACATCCTTGGTGGTCCCTATTCGATCCAGATGGGATCGAACGTTCGGATGGACCTGATCTATGGCGAAATGAGCGACCGTCGCAAAGCCGCCATCGACTCGGTCACTGTTGTCTTCCTGCTGATCTATCTGGGCTTCTTGCTGTATGGTGGCATCGCATCGACGGCCTATTCACTGGGCTATTTCGGATCCGAGCCAATCAACTTTTTCGCGGGCCTCGCCACGGGAAGCGCAGAATTGGGCTTTCTGGAACGCAGCCCGACATCGTGGCGGCCTTACTTGTGGCCAATCAAGACAATCATGGTGATCGGCATCTTCCTGATGCTGCTGCAAGTGCTGTGCGAGCTGGCCAAGGACATCCTGCGTCTTAAAGGACATGACATGGGGACCAAAGTCTGATGCCGTATGAAATAATTGCGGCACTCATGTTCTCAACCATGATGCTGATGCTCTTGACGGGCCAGCGTGTGTTTGGGGCTATCGGCTTTGTGGCTGTTGTGGCTGCGTTTTTCCTCTGGGGCGATCGAGGTGGATATGACCTTGGTTTCTCGGCGGCGATGAAGCTGATGAAATGGTATCCGCTTCTGACCCTGCCAATGTTCATCTTCATGGGCTACGTGCTGTCAGAAAGCCGCATCGCAGACGATCTATACAAGATGTTCCATGTCTGGATGGGCGGTCTGTCGGGTGGCCTTGCCGTCGGCACGATCGGCCTGATGGTACTGATTTCCGCCATGAACGGCCTCAGCGTCGCGGGTATGGCCATCGGCGCAACCATCGCGCTTCCCGAACTCTTAAGGCGAGGATACGACAAACGTATGGTCACGGGGGTGATCCAAGCCGGATCATCGCTGGGCATCCTTGTGCCACCCTCAGTGGTGCTCGTGCTTTACGCAATGATCGCACGTCAGCCCGTGGGCCAGCTTTGGCTTGCAGGTGTGATCCCCGGTTTGCTCATGGCAACGATGTTCATTGTCTACATCGTGATCCGCTGCAAACTGAACCCGGACCTTGGACCGGTCTTGCCTGCCGAAGAACGCGACATTCCCCGCGCTGAGAAACTCCGCCTCCTACGGGCCGGGCTTTTGCCGCTGGGTATCTTCTTCATCATGATGGTGCCCTTCGTGAACGGATGGACATCATTGGTCGAAAGTTCGGCCATTGGGGCAATCGCCGCCTTCATGGCCGCCGTCCTTAAGGGGCGCATGACCCGCGAAGTGTTCGAGAATTCTGTCCGTCAGACACTCGGCATTTCCTGCATGTTCATGTGGATCATCCTCGCGGCACTCGCCTTTGGCGCAGTGTTCGACGGGTTAGGCGCGGTCAAGGCGATCGAAAGCCTGTTCACCGAAAAACTGGGCCTCAACCCGTGGGTGATCCTGATCCTGATGCAGCTAAGCTTCATCGTAATGGGCACGTTCCTTGACGACACAGCGATGCTGGTCATCGTTGCCCCGCTCTATGTGCCGTTGGTCGGTGCATTGGGGTTCGATCTGATCTGGTACGGCATCCTTTACACGATCACGACTCAGATCGCCTATATGACCCCACCCTTCGGCTATAACCTCTTTCTGATGCGGGCGATGGCCCCACCGGAAATCAGCCTGCGCGACATTTACGTGTCGATCATCCCTTTCGTCTTGGTGATGGTCATCGCGCTGGCCGTGATCATGATCTTCCCGCAGATCGCCCTTTGGCTGCCGGAATACGTGTATGACAAATAACCACAATCAAGACTCCCCGAACGGAGCGCAGAAACCCAAACCAACTGAGAGGACATACAATGACCACCAGACGTAAGTTTCTAAAAACCGCCGGCATCGCCGGTGTCGGAAGCCTTGCCGCCCCCGCGGTCGTCAAAGCACAATCCGCAATCACATGGCGCTTCCAGACTTATGCCGGGGCCGCCCTTGGTGAGCATGTGACCAAACCGGTCATCGACTACATCAACAACAACTCCAACGGTGAACTCCAGGTCGAACTGTTCTATGCCGACCAGATCGTTCCCACAGGCGAGCTGTTTCAGGCGCTTCAGCGCGGCACAATCGACGGTGTACACTCGGACGACGACTCGATGGCGTCCCCGACCCCGCTGCGCCAGTTCGGCGGTTACTTCCCCTTCGCAACCAAGCACATCCTCGACGTGCCGGTGCTGTTCAACCAGTACGGCCTCAAGGAAATCTGGGAAGAAGAATACAACAAGGTTGGGGTGAAGTGGATCTCTGCTGCAGGTCAGGATCCGTGCAACTTCAACACCACCAAAGAAATCACCTCGGTTGCCGACCTTGACGGCCTGCGCCTCTACAGCTTCCCAACCGCTGGTCGCTTCCTGTCCAAGTTCGGTGTTGTCCCAGTGTCGATCCCTTACGAAGACGCAGAAGTCGCGGTGCAGACAGGCGAACTGGACGGCATGGCGTGGTCCGGTATCACCGAAGACTACACCGTGGGTTGGGCCGACGTGACTGACTACTTCCTGACCAACAACATCTCGGGTGCGTGGATCGGGTCGTGGTTCATCAACCAGCAACGCTGGGCAGACCTGCCGGATCACCTCAAGTCTGTTGTCATGGCTGCAACCGAAGCCGGCCACACCTACCGCAACCAGTGGTACTGGGGCGGCGAGGCAGCACTGCGCGCCAATGGCGACAAACTGCAACTGCGCCAAGTTCCGCCAAGCGAATGGGCCGAGGTCGAAAACGCGGCCAAGGAGTTCTGGAATGAGGTTGCCGAAGAAGGCGAGATCCAACAGAAGATCATCAACATCTTCCGCGAATACAACAGCGTGATCAACCAAGCTGGTGCGCCTTACAACTTCGAATAATCGAACAAGGCAGCACTCCGAAGCGATCCCCTGCGGGGGGTCGCTTTGACCGTGAATGAAAGGACGAAACGATGGCCCACATGACCCTTGATGACCTGCAAGCCAAAGCCGAAACCGGCGCAATCGACACTGTTCTGGTCTGCATGGTCGACATGCAGGGCCGTCTTATGGGCAAACGCTTCCATGTCTCGAACTTCATCGAGTCCGCATGGAAAGAAACCCATTGCTGCAACTACCTTTTGGCGACCGACCTCGAGATGGCCACGCCGGATGGTTACAAATCCACAAGCTGGGAGGCAGGCTACGGCGACTATGTGATGAAGCCGGACATGGCCACACTACGCCCGATGCCGTGGCTTGAAGGCACGGCGATGGTCCTGTGCGACCTGATCGACCACCACACCCATGAACCAGTGCCACACTCGCCGCGTCAGATGCTCAAGAAGCAGATCGCGCGTCTTGATGCGATGGGCCTCACGCCAATGATGGCGACAGAGCTAGAGTTCTTTCTGTTTGAACACAGCTACGACGAAATCCGCAAATCGGGCTTCCGCAACCTGACCCCGATCAGCGGTTACAACGAAGATTACAACATCCTCCAAACCACCCGCGAAGAACATGTGATGCGTCCGATCCGCAACCATTTGGTGGCCGCCGGTGTGCCCGTTGAAAACTCCAAGGGCGAAGCCGAAACCGGTCAGGAAGAGCTGAACATCCGCTACGCCGATGCACTCGCCTGCGCCGACAACCACACAATCGCAAAACACGCGGTCAAGGAAATCTCACAGATGCACGGCCACGCGGCCAGCTTCCTGCCGAAATGGCACGCTGCCAAGGTCGGAAGCGCGGCGCATGTGCACCAGTCGTTGTTTCAAGGCGACACCAACGTGTTCCATGACGCAGACGCGAAGCTGTCCATGTCGGACACGATGAAATCCTATGTCGCAGGTCTGATCAAATACGCACCAGACATGACCGTCTTCCTTGCGCCGTACGTCAACAGCTACAAACGCTTCCTGGCAGGTACCTTCGCCCCCACAAAGATCGCGTGGTCGGTAGACAACCGAACGGCGGGCTACCGTCTTGTTGGTGATGGCACCAAAGGCGTGCGGATCGAATGCCGTATCCCCGGCTCTGACATCAACCCCTACCTTGCTTGCGCCGCGCAACTTGCCGCTGGCATCGCCGGGATGGAAGAAAAGCTGTCTCTGGAAGAGCCTGTTTCGGGCGACGTCTACAACATGACCAACATCCCCGAGATCCCCAACACCCTGCGCTCCGCCACCGAAAGCCTGCGCGGCTCGGCCATGCTGCGCACCGCGATGGGCGATGATGTGATTGACCACTACACCCGTGCCGCCGAGGTGGAGCAAGAAGCCTTTGACGCCATTGTCACCGACTGGGAACTCCAACGCGGATTTGAAAGAGCCTGACATGACCAAGACCGTAGACCTCATCTCACCGATTGACGGATCGGTGTACCTCACACGCGACGTGCTGACCCGCGACGCCGCTTTTGACGCCGCCAAGCGCGCCAAAGCCGCCCAGGCCGACTGGGCCGCGCGCCCTGTGTCCGAACGCATCGCACTGGTGCGCAAGGCGGGCGAAATCATCGGCCAGCAAACAGACCGTATGGCGACCGAATTGGCGCACCAGATGGGCCGTCCAATCCGCTATGGCGGTGAATACGGCGGTTTCAACGAACGCCTGAGCTATATGGCAGACGTGGCCGAAGAATCGCTGACCCCAATGCAGATCGAAGACAGCGACGCGTTCCGCCGGGTGATCAAGCGCACCCCGTGGGGCACTGTTCTGGTTATCGCACCGTGGAACTACCCCTATATGACCGCGATCAACACTGTGGCCCCCGCCCTCATCGCGGGCAACACGGTGATCCTGAAACATGCGGGCCAAACGTTGGCGGTCGGTGACCATCTGGCCGAAGCGTTCCGCGCAGCGGGCGTGCCCGAAGACGTGTTCCAAAACCTCGTCCTCGACCACGACACCACCTCCGCGCTGCTCTCTGAACGCGCGGTGGACTTCGTCAACTTCACCGGCTCAGTCGGCGGCGGTCAGGCCATCGAACGCGCCGCAGCGGGCACCTTCATCCCCGTCTCGACCGAGCTTGGCGGCAAAGACCCCGGCTATGTGCGCGCCGACGCCAATGTCGACGCAGCCGTCGATACACTGCTCGATGGCGCAATGTTCAACTCGGGCCAGTGCTGCTGTGGCATCGAACGCATCTACGTCCACGACAGCCTCTTTGACCAATTCGTCGAAAAGGCCGTCGCTTGGGTCAACGCACAGAAACTCGGCAACCCGCTCGACCCCGATTCGACGATGGGGCCGATGGCCAATGTCCGCTTCGCCAAGGAAGTCCGCGCCCAGATCGAAGAAGCGCTGGCCGATGGCGCAAAAGCACACATCGACACGATGCCAGCCGACGATGGCGGCGCGTATCTCACTCCGCAAATCCTGACCAACGTAAACCATAAGATGCGCGTCATGCGCGACGAAAGCTTCGGCCCGGTCGTCGGCATCATGTCGGTCAAGGACGACGAAGAAGCCATCGCCTTGATGAACGACAGCCAGTTTGGCCTCACCGCCTCCATCTGGTCCGCCGACATCGCAACCGCCGAGGCGCTTGGTGACCGGATCGAAACCGGCACCGTCTTCCTTAACCGCTGCGACTACCTTGATCCCGCGCTCTGCTGGACCGGCTGCAAGGATACCGGCCGCGGGCAAGGCCTATCAAAACTGGCGTATCAGGCCCTGACACGCCCCAAATCCTACCATCTCAAGAAAGCTTAAGCCGATGTCGCTTACTGGAAACTGGTCCTACCCCACGGCCATGCGCTTCGGCGCAGGCCGTATCTCGGAAATCGCCGAGGCGTGCCTCGCCGCTGGCATCTCCAAACCGCTCCTCGTCACCGATCGGGGTCTTGCGGATATGGAAATCACCACCAAGACCCTGAACCTCATCGAACAAGCGGGTCTGGGCCGCGCGATGTTCTCAGATGTTGATCCCAACCCGAATGAAAAGAACGTCGAGGAAGGCCTCAAGGTCTACCGCGAAGGTGGCTTTGACGGCGTCATCGCCTTTGGCGGCGGCTCTGGCCTCGACCTTGCCAAAACGCTTGCCTTTATGGCGGGCCAGTCCCGCCCGCTCTGGGACTTTGAAGACATTGGTGATTGGTGGACTCGCGCTGACCCCGCAGGCATCCACCCCATCGTGGCTGTTCCGACCACCGCTGGCACCGGATCCGAAGTGGGCCGCGCCAGCGTCATCACCAATTCGGAAAGCCACGAGAAGAAGATCATCTTCCACCCCAAGATGCTTCCTGCCGTGGTGATCTGCGACCCCGAGCTGACCATAGGCATGCCCAAATTCATCACCGCAGGCACTGGCCTCGATGCCTTCGCACACTGTGTTGAGGCTTATTCCAGCCCGCATTACCACCCAATGAGCCAAGGCATTGCTCTCGAAGGCATGCGCCTTGTCGTCGACAACCTGCCCCGCGCCTATGCGGACGGGTCGGACATCGAAGCCCGCGCCAACATGATGAGCGCCGCCGCCATGGGTGCCACCGCCTTCCAAAAGGGCCTAGGCGCGATCCACGCCCTGTCACACCCCATCGGCGCGCATCACCACACGCACCACGGCACAACCAACGCGGTGTTCATGCCGACCGTGCTCAAGTTCAACGCCGACGTCATCCGCGACCGCTTTGACCGCGCGGCGGGTTATCTCAGCATCGACGGCGGCTTCGACGGCTTCTGCGCCTTTGTCGATCAGTTCAACGCGGGTTTCGCGATCCCGAAAACGCTCACCGATCTGGGTGTGAAGGACGCCAACCTCGACGTGCTGGTCCGCGACGCGCTCAACGACCCGTCCACAGGCGGCAACCCAGTTACCATGACCGAGGCCAACACGCGAGCGTTGTACGAATCGGTGTTGTAAGGGGGCGCAAGACGGTTAGATACCCGCATCTTCCAGCCTAGATGCGGGTGTTCACGGACGTCAGCTTTGCGGACTTCCCCGACCTTCAAGCTGATACGGGCAACTGGTGCTCTCGGCCCTCTCCGGACCTTCGACTTACCTTCAAGATGCTGCGGTCGCAGCCCGCTTACCGGACATTCGCTGCAGCTGCGCTAATGGGTGCTTTCGGCAGATCCTAACGGAGGCCCGTGGCAAGCAGCCTCGCCACGGAGAACGTCTCAAATGTCTTTGGCAAAATAGTGCAGATGTGGCCGCAACATCGGTTGATCTTGATATGTCGTAGTTTCTATCGGTGCGTCCAACTCCACAAAGCCAAGCTTGGGGTACAGGTCTCTCATTTCCACATTTGGAGTGAGCGTATCTGCGATCAGGCGTTTCAGACCCATTTTCCGGGCAACATCCTCACGCGCCTCGATCAACGCGCGTCCAGTGCCCGTTCCTCTGGCTTTTTCAGTGACAAAGACCCTTTTGAGTTCCCCGGTATCTGGCCCAAGACACTTCATCATACCACAGCCGACGATCTCGCCCTCCGGAGAGCGGGCAATGACCAAGCATCCCTTTGGAGGCAAATAGTCATCCGAGTTTCCCCAAAATTCAGCGAGTGCGCTTTTCGGTGCCGCAAGATCAATGTCGAAACCCATGGCCCGCATGCGCTGTACAATTAGCTCATAATACTGCGATAAAATGCCGTTCAGTTCGTCCTTGGCTGGCAGTTTTTCGCAAGTCTCGATGCTGATATTTTTCATGGCCCATTTGCGGTGTCCAAAGGAAGGTCATTGAACAAACGATAGGCGAGGAACGCGGGCATGTCAGCTTCCTTCTATCAGTTGGCATTTGCACACTTCATGCCTTTGCTATCATAGCCGTCGTTTAATGAGCGCGCAGCATTTGTCATCAAGGGGCTGATTTTGTTGAAAAACTCTTACTTGATTGGCGGTCGATCGGCTGATTCAATTCTCTCAACGAATGGGAGGAT
>CANNCS010000059.1 GCA_947503115.1 uncultured Marivita sp. | reverse complement strand
ACAATTGAGGGCATACCATTCTTCGGTAGGAAATTAGCCATCAAGAAGCAATTGAGGATCAGAGTCGCGTAGTGTGGCTATCATGACGTCGGACCATTCAGACGCAACTTTGCGCAGCACTTTATTCGAATGATTTCAAAAGCGCTTCATTGCTGTCAAATTGCTGCCCCATTCAGCCTTCACAAAACTGCTCATAAACCGTGGAATTGTAACCGAGACCGTCGCGTCGATCCTGCAACGGGACAATAAAAGCGAAGCTCGGAAGATGGAGAGTGGCATGTTTAAGGGCATCAAAGAGTTTTTCGCCAATGAGTCTGGCGCTGTAACCGTTGATTGGGTCGTTCTGACCGCTGCGGTTGTGGGTCTTGCAATGATCACCTACGTCGGTCTCGCCGAAAACACCCAGGCTGTCACCAATGCAACCGGTGCAACTGTTTTGACGGCTCAAGAATTCCTGACAAACTAAACTGACGTGACTGGGGGCAGTGGTCGATTTCCCTGCCTGTCCAAAAAGTCAGGCGCGCGCGGTGTATCGTACGCGCCTCTTACGTTTGAAACGGTCCTTATTCGGCCGCAATTTGAATGACGGGTTCCATGTCAGCCATCTGCTCATCACTCAAGTGGCACTTGACCTGATGCCCATCGCCCAATTGCCGAACCGGAGGCACTTGGGTCTCGCATAAACCGCCCGCCACCTGCGACTTCCAACGACAACGCGTTTGGAAGGGGCACCCTGACGGTGGGTTCATCGCAGACGGAATATCTCCTTCAAGAACGATATGCTTCTTCGTCACCCGCGTGTCCGCGATAGGAACAGCAGATAGCAAGGCCTCGGTATATGGGTGGTAGGGTGGTGAAAACACCTGATCCGTCGTGCCCAATTCGACAACATGCCCAAGATACATAACCATAACACGATCAGATAGATAACGGACGATGCTCAAGTCATGGCTGATGAAAAGAAGCGTTGTTTTCTGTTCGCGCTGAATCTCCATCAACAGGTCTGTGACCGCGGCCTGAACCGAAACGTCCAGCGCCGAAACAGGTTCATCTGCCACAACGATCCGCGCGTTGCCGGCAAAGGCACGCGCAATGCCCACCCGCTGTTTCTGCCCACCTGACAATTGGCGCGGCATCCGGTCCGCAAACGCGCGCGGCAACTTCACCAGATCAAGCAATTGCAGCATTCGCTCTCGTCGCTCGGCGTCGTTGTTGCCGATGCCAAACACCTCAAGCGCACGGATGATCTGGCGTCCAACGGTCATTGACGGGTTCAGCGTGTCGAACGGATTCTGGAACACCATCTGCACATCGGCAACCGTCTGTGTGTCGCGTGCCTCGATCGGCGTGGCCTCGATATTGCGATTATCAAGCAGGATTTGCCCATCCGTGGCCGTCTCAAGCCCCATCAATACCTTGGCAAAAGTGGATTTCCCGCAACCGGATTCGCCGACGATTGCCAAAGTCTCGGACTCTCGCGCCTCGAAGCTCAAGGTTTCATTGGCTTTGACCACTTTGGTGTCACCACGTTTGCCCAACAGAGCATTGGCCGCCACCTCGTAGTATTTCTTGAGGTTGTCCATCTTGAGAACAACGCGCCCGGGCTTCGCTTTTTCAGTTGTGTCCGCCATCTCCATTGGAGCCTGCCAATCGATTTCCTGAAACCGCAGGCAGCGTGTTGCATGACGGTCGTTGCCGGGAACGTCCACCATCTTGATGTCATGCGCGTCGCATCGACCGGCCTCGAAGTAATCGCATCGCGGGCCGAAATTGCAACCGTTGGGGCGTTCATGGGGCAAGGGGAAGTTGCCCGGAATAGCCCGCAGGGGCCGCGCGTTCTTGTCAGCGCCAGGTAGGGGGATCGATCGGAATAGCGCCTGCGTGTAAGGGTGTTGCATTTCGTCGAACACATCTGTGATCGACCCACGCTCCACTGCTTCTCCAGAGTACATGACACAGATGCGGTCACAGGTCTCGAGCACCAGACCAAGGTTGTGGCTGATGAACAGCATAGAGGTGCCGTATTTCTTGCCCAATTCTTTGACGAGTTCGACAACCGCTGCCTCGACGGTCACATCGAGTGCGGTGGTTGGTTCATCCAGGATCAGCAGCGATGGCTCAGCCATCAGAGCCATCGCGATCACGATACGTTGCTGCTGACCACCCGAAAGCTGGTGCGGATAGGCGTCCAGAATGCGTTTGGGGTCGGGAAGCTTTACGTCGGTGACCACCTGAAGGGCACGGTCGTAGGCTTCTTTCTCGGACGCGCCGCGGTGAATCATCGGCACTTCCATCAACTGGCGACCGATCTTCATCGCTGGGTTCAGCGAAGCCATCGGCTCCTGATAGATCATCGCTATCTCAGAGCCGCGGATCTGGCGCAACTCTTCCGGACTCATCGCGTTTAGATCGCGACCCTTGAATTTGATCGAGCCGCCGACAATGCGACCGTTCTTGCCGAGATCCTGCATCACTCCCAATGCGACAGTGGATTTTCCGCAGCCGGATTCGCCCACCAATCCAACGGCCTCACCGGGCATGACGTTAACCGAAAAATCCATCACTGCCGGGATTTCCCGCAGCCGTGTGAAGAACGAAATCGAAAGCGTGTCGATCTCGAGAATGGGGCCGTCGTAGCTATCTTTCATCTGGTTTCTCCCTGTCGGAGGTGGAGACTTGCGTCCCTCTTCATCTTGCTAGGCAAACTCCGGGGGGCCGGGGGCTGGCCCCCGGTTCCACCCTTGGTTAATCGCGCAAGCTTTCTTCGCGCAGGCCGTCGGCCAACAAATTCAATCCAAGTACCATGCTCAAAAGGGCAACGGCCGGGACAATCGCGGGGTGCAGATAGATTTGCAGCAACCGTCGCCCGTCATTGATTGTGGTGCCCCAATCCGGGCTTTCCGGCGGCAGACCCAGACCAAAGAAGCCCAAAGTTCCGAGCAAGATGGTTGTATAGCCAATGCGTAGACAAAAATCGACGATCAAAGGGCCGCGCGCATTGGGCAGGATCTCCCACAACATGATGTACCACGGGCGTTCGCCCCGTGTCTGCGCGGCGGCAACATAGTCTCGGGTCTTGATGTCCATCGCCAGTCCGCGAACGATGCGAAACACTGTGGGTGAGTTAACAAAAACCACAGACACGAACACCACGAGGATGCCGCCTTGCAGGTTGAACAGGTCAATTGCGTCGGGCAAAATCTTAAGCGCGGTTCCCGGTTGCGAGATCAGCGACAGATAGAGCCATCCCATGACGCCCAAAACCCCAATCAGCAACGGCGTGCGAACTGAAGGTTGTGTGCGGTAACGGGAGTTCAGCAACACCGCGACAAAGATGATCGGGAAGACAAACAGCACCATCGCCATGTAGCTTGGAATGCCCGTATCCACGATCTCCGGCGTGACCAGCAGATAGAACAGCAGGATCACCGGGAAGGCGAGGATGAGGTTGGCCAGAAAGCTCAGGAAAGTGTCAAGTTTTCCACCGTAATATCCGGCAGGAAGCCCCAGTGTGATGCCAACCATGAAAGCAAAGAGCGTGGCGAGTGGCGCGATCTGCACCACGACCCATGCGCCTTTGACCATCCGGCTGAAAACATCGCGTGCCAGGTTGTCACCACCGAATAGGTAATAGGGGTACGTTTCGGAATCGGCACCTGTGATTGGTGTTCCCGGCACTTTGTTCTTCATGCCGGATACCTGTGACAGTGGATCATGGGTAATGATCAGGTCAAAGGCTCCGAATATACCGGTGAAGACCCAAAACATGACCAAGGAGAAGCCGATCATACCGATCGTACTGTCGAAGAGTTTGCCATAGAGACCCAAGCGCCGTTTGTAGACGACAGATAGGGTGAACAGCACAACCATCGCGACCCATACGGGCATGAATTGAATGAAGATGCGTGTGAGGATTTCTAACCAGCTGAGCGGTTCCATAATATTCTTCCTTCCGCTCAGGACACGCTGATGCGTGGGTTGAGATACACGTAGCCGATGTCCGAAATGAGCTGAGTGATCAGCACCACGAAGACCGACACAACTGACACACCCAGCAGAAGCTCAATGTCATTGTTTCCGGCGGCTTGAACCAATGTCCAGCCGAAGCCTTTGTAGTTGAACAGCGTCTCGACGATCACAACGCCATTCAGAAGCCACGGGAACTGCAACATGATCACTGTGAACGGTGCGATCAGCGCGTTCCGTAGCGCGTGTTTCATGACGATGTTGGGAAAACTGACCCCCTTGAGTCGAGCCGTTCGAATGTACTGCGCCGTCATAACTTCCGCCATTGAGGCACGGGTCATACGGGCGATATAGCCCATCCCATAAAGCGCAATGGTGATCACCGGCAGGGCGAAGTTTTCGAAATTGGCGCTGTCCATCGCGCTGGTGGCAGTGCCTTTGAACCATTTTAGTCCGACGGTTGAGGACGCGAACACCGCGATCAGGATGACGCCAGATACGTACTCGGGTGTCGCGGTCGTTGTGATCGCAATTGTAGACAATCCCCGATCTGTTTTTGAGCCTTCGCGCATGCCCGCCAGCACACCTAGAATTAGGGCGGACGGCACCATCACGACCATCACCCAAAACATCAGTTTCCCAGTCAAACTTAGCCGGGTCGAGATTATGCTACCGACATCGTCTTTGAAAACGGTCGAAAAGCCCCAGTTTCCTTGGAGGACCCCACAGAACTCCGGGGAGTCTTCGGGCGCCATACCGGGACGAATGCAGCGGCCTTGAATCGTGCCATCGGCGTTCTCGTGCCGGTAGGACGGCACCACTCCGAGCCACTCCCCGTATTTCACAAACATCGGTTGGAGATACCCGTTGCGATCAAGGTAGCTTGTGACCTCTTCATCGCTCATCCGGAAGTTGCCCTGCGTTTTCGCGAGTTTTTCAAGATTTGGATAAAGGTTGGTCAGCGAGAAGACGAGGAATGTCAGACAAAGACCCGTCAGGATCATGATGACAAGCCGCCTCAAGATAAAAAGTCCCATGGATCACCCTGTTGGAGGACGACGCGTCGTCGCTCCCGGTTTTTATAATTACTTTTGGCATTACGCCTGGCAGGACGAAAAAACCGCGCCCGATGGGGCGCGGTTTGATGTCGTCGATTTAGGCTTTGAACCCGAACTTATAAAGTTGCGGAAGGTCCGCGATGTGCTTTTCAACACCAACCATATTTTCACGATGGTGCCGGATCGCTGTTCGCCAGTAAGGCTGGATCGTAACGCCTTCGTCGATCATGATGGCCTGCAGTTTGCCCATCACTTCGCGACGCGCATCTACATCCGCCAGCGAGTTTGCTTCAGACAACAGCGCATCGAACTCTTCATTGGCAAAGCCCGCTTCGTTCCATGCGACACCTGAACGGTAGGCAAGGCCCAAGACCTGCGTGCCCAGCGGGCGGTGGTTCCAGTTGGTCGACGAGAACGCATATTTCGTCCAGTCGTTCCAGAACGTCGATCCGGGAAGAACGGTGTGCTTTGCCTTAATGCCAGCATCATTCAACTGTGCAACCACGGCTGCTGTTGTGTTGCGGCGCCAATCGTCATCGATCGATTGCACTTCATGTTCGAAGTCGCCCATGCCCGCTTCGTCCATCAGTGCCTTAGCTTTTGCGGGGTCGAATGGGATGCGGTTGACGTTCGGATCATGCTCGGGGTGCATCGGGCCGACGTGGCAGTTGTCGGCGTGGATGCCGTAACCGGCCATGCCAAGCTCTAGGCAGACATTGTTGTCGACAGCCATTGCAAGCGCCTGACGGACGCGTTTGTCGCCGTAGATCTTGTTGCCGCTGTCGTCTTCGGCCAGCTGGTTCGGGCGAATGACAATGGTAAAGCCCGACGGGATTTCCGAACGCTCAAGACCAATAGCGTCGAACACGTCAACGAATTCGCCAACCGATTCCCAGTTCATGTCGATTTCTTCGGCTTCGTATGCGGCAAGGAACGCGGCCGGGTCGGTGCCATAGTCGATGAATTCGATCCGGTCGATGTAGCCGCCCTTTCCGGCGGAGTAGCCCCACCAGTCGAAACCTTCATTCCGAACAAGCACACCTTTGACACCGACTTCGTGGCTTTCCGGTATCATGAAACCGGTGCCGATCGGGTTCCCCAGAACGTTGTTTGCTTCAAAGCTGGAGTGCGTGATCGCTGCGGGGTAGTCGGCCATACCTGGGATGAGGGTGATGTCCGGGGCCGACGCTTTGATCAAAACGGTGTGGCTGTCGACAACTGTGATTGCGCCTTCGGCTGCTTTGCCAGTGTTCTGGTCGACGAGCGATGCCATTCGGGCAGCCATCGAGTTGCCTTCCAGTTCGGTATCGCACCAGCCGGTGATGTTGCGCGCAACGTCTTCGGCGGTGAAGTCGTCGCCATTGTTCCACTTTACGCCTTGGCGCACTTTTAGCGTGTATTCTGTGGCGTCGTCGTTTGCGTCCCAGCTTTCGAGCAGCATCGGCGCAAAGGAGCCATCATTGTTGTATTCAACGAGGTATTCCAACCATCCCGCTGTGAATGTAGCGATCTGGGTCCAGTCATATGTCCGAGGGTCTTTGAGTGCGCGAACTTCCATTTGGTAGCGAATGGTGCCGCCTTGTTGTGCGTGTGCAGCGGCCTGAACTGGCTGCGTCAGTCCGCCGAGCGCATATGCGGCCGTTGCAGTCAGGCCGAGCGCTGTCGTCCGCGTAAGGAATTCGCGGCGGTCCATTTGGCCGTCTTTAAATTCGTGCGCGTACATAACGGCTGACGGGTGCAGCCGATTGGTCTGAGTGGTTTGCGTCATCTGTTTCTCCCTGTGACACGATTATTATTTGAGCGAATTGCGACTTGCCGTCAGAACAAGCAGTTCAAGCGCTTCATTGTTATGTCGTCATAGCGCCTGATCGCGGAGCAATCGTCAATCGCCAGATTAGACCTTTTGGCACCTAAATGCGACACATCCTTTGTCCCTAAGCGACATTTTGGGCTGTGACGGATGAAGGGTGGGTGCAATGTCTTAGAGTTCCCTAGCGTCAACTGATTGCCAATCCCGCATACGAGCGCGGAACCATGTACGTTGACGTTTTGCGAATTGGCGGGTCAGGATTGTGGATCGATCTCGCGCGGCCTGTAGGGACATGGTGCCGTCTATCACGGCCATTAATTCGGCAGCACCGATGGCCTTGGCCGATGGCAGGTTCGGGGACCATGTCGGGCGGTTGGCGCGTGCTTCTTCCATCGCGCCGGTTTCCAGCATTTTGTCGAAGCGGGCTTCGATCCGCGGTGTCAGCCAGTCCTTTTCAGCATTGATCACAAGCGCCGTGACCTCGTTCAGGCGCAGCCGTGGTGGATCCGTTGCGTCTTGCCAGTCGGCCAAACCTTTGCCGGTGTTGGTCAACACTTCCCATGCGCGCTGCACTCGCATTGGGTTCGCTAGGTCGATCCGTGCGGCCGTTTTCGCGTCCAATTCTTCGGCCAGGGTACTATGGCCCTCTGAGGCGATCCGCTGCATGGCGGTCGTCCGAATGTCGTCTGGCGTTGCTGGAATTTGCGCAAGACCCTCGGTTAGGGCAGTAAAGTAAAGCCCTGTTCCGCCGATAATAATAGGTCGTTTGTTGCCGCTAAGAAGGGGCTCTACATCGCGCAGCCAGTCTCCGACAGAATAGGGGACATCCCCGGCCACATGACCATAAAGCGCATGTGGTGCCCGGATTTCATCCTCGGCAGATGGACGTGCCGTGAGAACCCTCCAGTCAGAATATACTTGGATTGCATCGGCATTGATCACCACACCGCCCTGCGCTTCGGCGATCCGCAGCGCGAGTTCCGATTTGCCACTGGCCGTTGGGCCGGCGATCAGAACAGGCCGGTCCGGAGCGATGGTCGAAATCCGGTCTGAAACGGTGTGCGTCACGCTTGGTTTCCCTCAGGGATGTGCCGCACCTGCGGCCAGTTCGCCAGACAAGACGACTTCGCCTTGCCCCTAGGCCGGTTTTCCGACAGTTTGCATGCAACCTTAGACTCTCGTTGAAACGGAGCGCAACATGGCGGACGTCCAGACCCCTCATCCGAAATACAAACGTGTCATGCTCAAGATTTCGGGCGAAGCCCTTATGGGCGATCAGGGGTTCGGTTTGCACCCCCCAACGGTCCAACGGATCGCGCAAGAAGTCAAATCCGTCCACGATCTGGGCGTTGAAATTTGCATGGTGATCGGCGGCGGCAACGTGTTCAGAGGGCTGCAAGGCAGCGCGCAAGGCATGGAGCGCACCACGGCAGATTACATGGGAATGTTGGCGACCGTGATGAACGCACTTGCAATGCAATCCGCACTGGAAGAGCAGGGCGTCTTCACCCGCGTGATTTCCGCCATCCGTATGGATGAAGTGGCCGAGCCATACATCCGCCGCCGCGCTGTGCGCCACCTTGAGAAAAAACGCGTCTGTGTTTTTGCTGGTGGGACAGGCAACCCGTACTTCACCACCGATACGGCGGCTGCGTTGCGTGCGAACGAAATGAACTGCGAAGCGATCTTGATGGGCAAGAATGGGGTTGACGGGATCTATGACAAGGACCCGCGCACGAATTCAGACGCCAAGCGATATGACGCTGTGACGTATGACGAGGTACTGCAAAAGAACCTCAAGGTGATGGACGCGTCGGCCATTGCGCTTGCTCGAGACAACAGCCTGCCGATTATCGTGTTTTCATTGGATGAACCCGGTGGTTTCCGTGGTATTCTGGCGGGTGATGGAACTTACACCAAAGTGCATGGCGGATCGAAGGCCGGGGCGGGTGAGGCGGCTTGACCAATCCGTCACAGCGCGGCGTTTGAATAAACCACAGTGACGCAAGGTGCTATACTTTCGGGCACGTGTCGCTTAGAACCCAAAACAAAGCACAAAAACCGCTCTTGAGGGCCACATGGCAGACGACTTCATTCTTGATACCGACGATCTGACACGCCGCATGGATGGCGCGATGGCGAACCTGCGCACAGAATTCGCGTCTCTCCGCACCGGCCGGGCCAGCGCATCCATGCTGGAACCTGTGATGGTCGATGCTTACGGCAGCATGACCCCCATCAATCAGGTCGGCACCGTAAACGTGCCGGAACCTCGGATGGTAACGATCAACGTTTGGGACAAGGGGTTGGTCGGCAAAGTCGAGAAAGCAATCCGCGAAAGCGGTCTGGGGATCAATCCCCAGTTGAATGGCACGATTATCATGCTGCCGATCCCGGAACTGAACGAAGAACGCCGACGCGAGTTGGGCAAGGTTGCCGGGCAATACGCCGAACATGCCCGGGTTTCGGTCCGCAATATTCGCCGCGACGGTATGGACCAGATCAAAAAGGCCAAGGGCGACGGGCTTTCTGAAGATGATCAGAAGTTCTGGGAAGGTGAAGTTCAGGAACTCACCGATGCCTATATCAAAAAGGTCGACGCCGCTTTGGAGACAAAGCAGGAAGAGATCATGCAGGTCTGAGACCTGCGCAACAAGGATCGCTTACAAATGGTAATGCCCCAGTTCTCGGCAACAGATGACGATCCACGCCATGTGGCTATCATCATGGACGGCAACGGACGCTGGGCTGCCCAGCGTGGCCGTCCACGGTTGTTTGGACATCAGGCCGGCGCACGCCGCGTGCGCGAAATCGTCGAGGCGTGCCCGGATCTTGGGGTGGATTACCTGACCGTTTTTGCTTTTTCGACGGAGAACTGGAAACGGACACAGTCCGAGGTTGCCGGGCTGATGAACCTGTTTCGCCGCTATATCACGCGGGAAGCCAAGGCGCTCAAGGCAAATGATGTTTGTGTGCGTTTCATTGGTGACAGGGTTCGTCTGGACAAGAAGCTGGTCGCTATGATGGACGAGCTTGAAGCGCTGACGGCGAACTGCCAATCGGTTAACCTGACCATTGCAATCAACTATGGCGGCCGCGACGAGGTGGCCCGAGCCACCAAGCGCTTGGCGCAGGATGTCGCGGAAGGGCGGCTTAACCCAGACGAGGTGGATGAAGAAACGCTGCCAAAGTATTTAGATACATGCGTTCTTCCCGATCCAGATCTCGTTATCCGCACCAGTGGTGAGGCACGCATCTCGAATTTCTTGCTATGGCAATCGGCGTATTCAGAATACGAATTCATCGATACGCTGTGGCCCGACTTTACAGCGGACGAATTCCGGTCGGTGGTCGGTGGTTTTGGAACCCGTGAACGTAGGTTCGGAGCCGTAGTGGCATGACGGCAGGCAAGTGGGACGACCTTGCCCCGCGGCTGTTTTCGGCCGTGGCAATCGTTGGCATCGGCGCGCTTGGCGTTTGGCTTGGCGGGCTTTGGTTCCACGCACTGATCGCTATTGTCGTTGGTCTGATGGTCTGGGAACTGGTGACCATGTTGGACACTGGGCGCAGCAAAAGCGCGATTGTCCTAGCGGTGGTCTCTGGTTTGGCTTCGATGATCGCCATCGAAATTCCTGCATCGCTTGCGCTTCCATTGCTGATGATGCCAGCAATGCTCGGTCTTGGCCGGATGGAACGGGGCGGTGTGACCTATGCCGTGTTTACCGCTTTTATTCTGCTGGCCGGCTACGGTCTCATGAATTTGCGGGACGATTTTGGCCTGACTTGGATGGTCTGGTTGCTTCTTGTCGTCGTTATTACGGACATCGCGGGGTATTTCGCAGGTCGTTTGATCGGCGGTCCCAAGCTGTGGCCACGCGTTAGCCCCAAGAAGACATGGTCCGGCACCGTGGCGGGTTGGGTTGGATCGTCGGTTGTCGCTGTGCTTTTTGCCGGAGTGACCAGTGCCGGTTTGGGGCTGATAGGGGTGAGTATCGCTGTCAGCATGGCCAGCCAAATCGGTGACATTGCCGAAAGTGCCATCAAGCGCCGGGCAGGGGTCAAGGACAGTTCGCACCTGATTCCCGGCCATGGCGGTCTTCTGGACCGGTTTGATGGAATGCTTGGAGCGGCAGTGTTTATCGTCATTGTAGGGCAACTTGTCGGATTTCCACCGGGGACCCAATGAGGCGGATCACGATTTTTGGGGCCACAGGCTCTATCGGACAGAACACGCTTGATCTGATCGGTCGGGACCGTGACACCTATCAGGTCGTCGCGCTGACTGGCGATCAGAATATCGCGCAGCTTGCAGGCGATGCGATCAAATTCAACGCAGAGCTTGCTGTGACGGCCGATCCCGAGCGGCTTGACGACTTGCGGGCGGCCTTGTCCGGATCAGCGGTCGAAGCCGCTGCTGGACCTGAGGCATTGATCGACGCCGCCAGCCGTCCTGCGGACTGGGTCATGTCATCCATTGTCGGTTCTGCCGGGCTTGCCCCGGGACTGACCGCGCTTCAGCAGGGCGCCACTCTGGCGCTTGCCAACAAGGAAAGCATGGTTTGTGCCGGTCAACTGATGCTTTCGACGGCAAAAGCACATAACGCAGCCATCCTTCCCGTGGACAGCGAACATTCTGCAGTTTTCCAAGCTCTGATTGGCGAAGACCTCAGCGCAGTTGAACGCGTTATCATAACGGCCTCTGGCGGGGCATTTCGCGACTGGCCGTTGGAAGATCTTGCCAATGCAACGCCGGAACAAGCCGCGACACATCCAAACTGGGATATGGGGCAACGGATCACGATCGACAGTGCTTCCATGTTTAATAAGGCATTGGAGCTAATTGAAACAAAAGAATTTTTCCAGATTGATCCATCTCGTATTGAAGCTGTTGTACACCCTGAATCCATGATCCATGCGCTGGTCGGGTTTCGGGATGGCGCGTTGATGGCCCATGTCGGTCCGCCCGATATGAGGCACGCCATCGGTTTTGCGCTGCACTACCCCGACCGCAAATCATTGCCGGTTGAACGCCTTGATTTGGTCAAGCTGGGTCAGCTTACCTTTCGCCCTGCTGACGAAACCCGCTGGCCTGCGTTGCGCCTTGCCCGGGAAGTCATGGCGGCAGGTGGATTGTCCGGTGCCGTGTTCAATGCCGCTAAGGAGCGTGCATTGGATGGGTTCATCGAAAAACGCATTGGTTTTCAGCAGATTGCGGTTGTTGTGGAAGAGGTTTTGTCCAGAGTTTCGGCCCATCCGGGTCATATTGATGCCGCCATCACCCTTGATAACGTCATCAAGCTAGACCATCTCGCTCGTGTACGGGCAGATGAAATCATGAACGAATTAGAGGGTTGAGCCTTGGATATTGC
Organism: uncultured Marivita sp.; assembly: GCA_947503115.1. Classification (GTDB taxonomy): domain Bacteria; phylum Pseudomonadota; class Alphaproteobacteria; order Rhodobacterales; family Rhodobacteraceae; genus Marivita. The sequence continues at coordinate 14,560 of CANNCS010000059.1, read as the reverse complement.
AGCGTTGCTGCCGCAGTTTGGTAGTGTGATTTGGACCCTCCTGGCCTTTGTGATCGCCTTGTCGATCATCGTTGCCATCCACGAATACGGCCATTACATTGTTGGTCGATGGTCCGGTATTGATGCGGATGTGTTCTCGCTTGGATTTGGCCCTGTGTTGTTCTCGCGTGTCGATAAACGCGGCACGAAATGGCAATTCGCGCTTCTACCCTTGGGCGGCTACGTCAAGTTCAAGGGGGACAGCAATGCTTCGGGCGGCAAAGACGACGAAGCAATGGCGGTTCTTTCCGACGCCGAACGCAGACGGACGATGAATGGGGCTCCGCTTTGGGCACGGGCAGCGACCGTTGCCGCAGGCCCTGCGTTCAACTTCGCTCTCTCGATCCTCATTTTTACCTGCATTCTGATGTTGCGTGGTGAAGTCACAGATCCGGTGAAGGTGGGCGATCTGCGCGCGGTCCCGGCACAGAATGAGCTTCAGGTCGGTGACGTTCTGCTGGCAATCGAAGGTATAGACCTGCCGCCATACGGCGAATCCTCAAGCTTTCAGTCTTTCCTCGACGAACTGCCCGAGCAAGAGCACCTGGACTATACCGTTCAGCGCGGTGATGACTCTGTGGTGGTGCAGGGGCCATACGTTTATCCGCCGGTTGCGACGCAGATCATTCCGCGCTCCGCAGCGGATGATGCAGGCTTCCTAACTGGCGATATCATTGTTTCTATTGACGGCGCGCCGATCTACGCATTCGCTCAACTGCGAGAGGCGGTTGAAGGCTCGGAAGGCGCAACGCTGACATTTGAGGTTTGGCGCGACGGCGATATTCGCATTCTCGAAATGACCCCGCGCCGTACAGACGAGCCACAACGCGATGGGACGTTTGAAACCAACTACCGCATCGGGATCGTGGGGGGGATGTTCTTTGAGCCCGCCACTGAAACGACTGGCCCGGTCAACGCATTTGTTTCCGGCGTTCAGCAAACAGGACGTATCATCGACGGATCTCTTTCGGGTCTGTGGTATATGATTACGGGTGCGATCGGGACGTGCAATCTTTCGGGACCGATAGGAATCGCTGAAACCTCTGGGTCGATGGCGTCGCAGGGAACCGCCAACTTCATTTGGTTTATCGCGGTTCTCAGCACGGCAGTTGGGTTATTGAATCTTTTCCCGATTCCCGTTCTCGACGGTGGACACCTTGTGTTCCATGCCTACGAAGCTGTGACTGGTCGTCCGCCCAGCGACAAAGCGCTGAGGGTTCTGATGGGCATCGGTCTGACCTTGTTGCTGTCGTTGATGCTGTTCGCGCTCTACAACGATTTGTTCTGCCCGTAAGGCCAGAGGGGTGCGCCGCGAAAAGGACGATTTCACAGAATCGTCCTGCTTTGCGCCCGATTGCTGACACATTTGAACGGCATTTACTGCAGTGGAACAAAGCATCCGAGGTGCGCCATGCAGACAATTCAAGACGGCTATCGGTCGTTCAGCCTTCTAGTATCTATCAATTGGGATCGGATGTTTTATGTGTTTGCAATTGGGGCTTCTCTGTTTCTGGGCGCGTATCTCGGCACGCTCATGATTGATGCTATGACACAACCCGTCGGCTATTGACCAAAGCGGCCTCTGCGCTTTTGACAAGCTAAGGCAATCTCGGTACTCACGTCCTAAAAGGGATGTCTGAGTAGGTTGCCAACAATGACACATAAAACAGGCGAGCAGGTAACGCGAAAGTCAGCGCGTAAATCGTCGATCCGTCCATTTCTAATAGCTGCATCGGTCGCTCTTGGCGTCGGGGTCTTGTCCACACCGGACATGGCGCTGGCGCAAGATTTCCGGTTCACGGCGATTTCGGTGGAAGGAAACCAGCGGATCGAAGCGGGGACAATTGCCAGTTTCCTGGGAGTGGCGCGCGGTGAGACCGTGTCTGCTGCCGAATTGAACGATGGCTATCAGCGGGTTCTTGCCTCTGGTCTTTTCGAAAGCGTCGAGATCGAACCACAAGGCAACACGCTTGTCGTTCGGGTGGTCGAGTACCCGACTGTCAACCGAATTACCTTTGAAGGGAATGCCCGGCTTGACGACGAGACGCTTGCGACGATCGTGCAATCGCAATCACGTCGCGTGTTCAGCCCGTCAACGGCCGAGGCAGACGCTGCCCGCATTACGGAAGCATATTCCCAGCAGGGCCGGATCGCCGCGCGCGTTCAGCCCAAGGTCATTCGCCGTTCTGACAACCGTGTTGATCTCGTGTTCGAGGTCTTTGAAGGTGGTGTGTCCGAAATCGAACGCATTGGCTTTGCAGGCAACCAGGTTTTCAGCGACCGACGTCTGCGCCGCGTGCTGGAAACCAAACAGGCGGGCATTTTCCGCGCATTGATCCAATCTGACACGTTTATTGAAGATCGCATCGAATTCGATCGACAAGTCTTGCGAGATTTTTATCAATCGCGCGGCTATGTCGATTTCCGCACTACCAGCGTAAATGCTGAACTTAGCGAAGAGCGGGATGGCTATTTCATCACGTTCAACGTGGAAGAGGGCCAGCAATTTAGTTTCGGTGAGATCACAGCGACTTCCGATTTGGCCGAAGTGGATCCGGATGTGTTCCAGAATGCCATTCGCCTGCGGCCCGGGCGGACCTATTCGCCAACTTCCGTGGAAACCGAAATCGCCCGTCTTGAACGCTTAGCGATCCGCGAAGGACTGAACTTCGTCCGGGTCGAGCCGCGCGTTACTCGTAACGACCGTGATCTGACATTGGATGTGGAATTCCTGCTTACCCGAGGCGAGCGCGTGTTCGTTGAGCGTATCGACATCGAGGGCAACACCACGACACTTGACCGCGTTGTGCGTCGTCAGTTCCGTATTGTCGAAGGCGACCCGTTCAATCCGCGCGAAATCCGCGAAAGCGCCGAACGGGTGCGTGCGCTTGGGTTCTTCGGTGACTCTCAAGTTGAAGCCCGCGAAGGTTCGACCCCGCAGCAGGTCATCATTGACGTAGATGTCGAAGAACGTCCGACTGGTTCACTCAGCTTTGGTGGGTCATATTCGACCAGCAGTGGCTTTGGCGCTGCGATCACGTTCCGCGAACGCAATTTCCTTGGGCGTGGTCAACAGCTTGCGTTGGGTGTGACAACCGGTGTGGATTCGTCAAACTACAGCTTCAGCTTTACCGAACCGGCATTCCTTGGCCGTGATGTCGCGTTCAACATTAGCGTGAACTACCTTGAGACCGACAATGCCAACGCGGAGTATGATACCGTAATCGGCAACTTCTCGACCGGCTTTACGTTCCCGGTGTCGGAGAACGGGCGTCTGAACCTGCGCTACGGGGCACGTTATTCCGAGATCAATAATCTTGATTCGTCGGTGGGACAGATCATTACCGCCGAGGCGGCACGGGGCGAAGTTTGGGACAGCTTTATTGGCTATCGCTACAGTTATGACACACGCCGCACTGGCTTGAATCCGAACGCGGGCGTCTTGTTTGAATTTGGTCAGGACTTTGCCGGTCTGGGTGGCGACAGCACCTATGTCGAATCCAGCCTGCGTGCGGTGGCGCAAACCAAGATCCTCAACGACGACGTGACCCTCCGTGCGACCCTGCAAGCCGGTGCGCTTAGCTATTCCGAGGGCTCTTCGCGCGTCACCGACCGCTTCTCGCTTGGTTCCAACCTAATGCGCGGTTTCGAAGGCGGTGGCATTGGCCCTCGTGAAGTTGGGCCGGGTGATGTGAACGATCCGTTGGGTGGCAACTATTTTGCCGTGGCTCGGTTCGAGGCGGAATTCCCGCTGCCACTGCCTGAAGAATATGGCGTGTCCGGCGGCGTGTTCTACGATGTCGGAAGCCTTTGGGGGCTGGAAGAAACAAACGATAACGTTCTTTACGATGAATTCACGCCACGCCACGTGATCGGGGTGTCGCTGTTCTGGACCACACCGCTTGGCCCGCTGCGTTTCAACTTCTCTGAAGCTCTGAGCAAGGAACAGTTCGACGAAGAACAAACCTTTGATCTGACGATTTCCACGCAGTTCTAAATGGATCACATGTGTCGCACAGCCATAGGAGCGCTATTCGGGGCGCTTCTTTGCGTCGCCCCAATGGCAAAGGCGCAACAGGACGGTGGCCTGTCAAATGTGGGCGTCGTGCAAAGCCTGATCCTGACGGTAGCACCAGAAACGCTCTATGCTCAAAGTGACTTTGGGAAGCGGGTTGCGCGTGAAATTGAGGCCGAGAGTGCGGAAATCGCCGCAGAGAACCGCCGTATCGAAGCCGAATTGACAGCCGAAGAACGGGAACTGACCGAGCTTCGTAACAGCCTTGATCCGACAGACTTTCGCACACGCGCCGAAGCTTTTAACGAAAAGGTCCAACGCCTTCGCCGAGAACAAGACGAGAAAGCACGGGCCGTCGGCACCCGCAACGAAGAGGCGCGCCGGATCTTGTTGACGTCAGTACAGCCTGTCTTGCTGCAATTGATGGTCGAAAGTGGCGCTGTAGCTGTCCTGGATAGACGGGTGGTTCTGTTGAGCGTGGAGTCCGTTGATATCACCGAACAAGCCATTCGGCGGGTCAATGCCGAATTCGGTGAAGGGGCCGAGATCCTTCCGCTGCGCCCCTGAAACCTTGCCCCCCGGCATCGGGATTGGTACTCAAAGCCCTATAAGAACACAAAAGGACGCCCCATGAGCGACACGCTTCTTCGTGCAGACATCCAGCTGATCCAGCGCATCCTGCCGCATCGTTATCCGTTCCTGCTAGTGGACCGCGTGGAAGAGATCGACGGCACGCAATCCGCGCTTGGCATCAAGAATGTCACGATGAACGAGCCGCATTTTCAGGGACACTTTCCGGGCACTCCGATTATGCCGGGGGTCACGATTATCGAAGCGATGGCGCAGACCGCTGCCGTGATGGTCGGCACGGCGCTCGATCTGGCGGACAAGGAAATGCTGATCTATTTCATGGCCATCGACAAATGCAAGTTCCGCCGCAAGGTTATCCCCGGTGATCAGCTTCAGATGCGACTGACCACGCTGCGCGGCAAGCCCGGCGGCAAGGTCTGGAAGTTTGGCGGCGTGGCGACAGTTGATGGCGACATGGCTGCAGAATGCGAATTTTCGGCAATGATGGACCTGCCCGCGTGACAGCCCAAATTCACCCCAGTGCCGTGATTGAAGAGGGCGCGCAGATAGGCGACGGCTGCGTTATTGGCCCGTTCTGTTATATCGGCCCGGAAGTCACGCTGGCCAATGATGTGGTTCTGAAAAGCCATGTCGTGATCACGGGCCATACGTCTGTCGGCGCAGGTACCGAGATCTATTCATTCGCCGTGATCGGAGAGATCCCCCAAGATCTCAAGTTCGATGGCGAAAAAACCATGCTCGTTATTGGCGCGCGCAACCGTATCCGTGAGCATGTCACGATGAACACGGGCACCAAGGGCGGTGGCGGTGTTACGCGCGTGGGTGATGATAACCTTTTCATGGCGGGGTGCCATGTTGCGCATGACGTGCAGGTGGGCAACCGCGTTATTGTGGTGAACAGCGCCGCTTTGGCCGGACATTGCATCCTCGAGGACGACGTGATCGTGGGTGGACTGTCAGGTGTGCACCAATTCGTACGCATTGGACGGGGCGCAATCATCGGCGCGGTCACAATGGTGACCAATGACGTGATCCCGTATGGTTTGGTGCAGGCCGAACGCGGGCGTCTGGATGGGCTTAACCTTGTGGGTCTTAAACGCAAGGGCGTCAGCCGCGCTGACATCACTGCGTTGCGGGCGGCATTCCAGATGCTGGCTCAAGGCGAAGGCGCGTTCCAGGAACGGGCCAAACGTCTGGGCGAGGAAACCGACAGCGCATATGTTCATCACATCGTGGATTTCATTCTGGGAGAGACTGACCGGTCCTTCCTCACACCGGGCTGAGCGATGACACTGGCGCTGATTTGCGGTCAGGGGCGGTTGCCGCGTATCGTCGCTGATGCGCAAAGCCAGCGCCCATTTGTCTGTGTTCTGCACGGGTTTGAACCTGACGGCTTGACCGCTGATCTGACCTTCCATCTTGAAACGCTTGGCAGCTTGCTCGACACGCTTAAGTCGCGAGGTATCACACAGGTGTGCCTGTGTGGAGCGATCCGCCGCCCCCCGATTGATCCCGCGCGGCTTGATGCCAGAACAGCGCCTTTGGTCCCCCGTTTGCAAACCGCGCTGACCTCTGGCGACGATGGAGCCCTGCGGATCGTGATCGACCTCTTTGAGGAAACGGGTCTGTCTATCGCTGCTGCACATGAGTTGGTGCCGGACTTGCTGCCCGCCGCAGGTGTGATGACTCTCAAGTCTTACGCGCCTCAGAATGCGGTTGAGGCGCAAATGGGGGAACGCACAGTCGCCGCGATGGGCGCGCGTGATGCGGGGCAGGCCTGTGTCGTTCGCGGAGATGGCGTGTTGGCACGCGAGGACGCCGCAGGCACTGATGCCATGCTGACCCGTTTGGCACGCGATCGACTGGCGGGAAGCGGCGATTTCCTTTCCAACCCGATAGGTACCGCCAGCGACATGTTTGGCGGGTTGCTGGGCGATGCCACTGATTGGTTGACCGGAGGCAGATCGGTGGACGACGGCGGCATCCTGTTTAAAGCGCCTAAACCGGGGCAGGACCGCCGCGCGGATCTCCCGGTGATCGGGGCGGGGACACCGGATGCTGTGGCCGCCGCCGGTTTGTCGGGTATCGTAATTGAAGCGAGGGGCGTGATGATCCTCGACAGGGCCAAGACCTTGGCGCGTTGTGATGCGTTGGGCCTGTTCCTTTGGGTGCGGGAAAAGGGCGGCTGATGCGGGTTTTTGTCATTGCCGGAGAGGCGTCGGGCGACAAGCTGGGCGCGGCGCTGATGTCGGGGCTGCGTAAGCATGCAGGCGATGTGAGTTTCGAAGGCATCGGCGGCGACCGGATGATTTCCGAGGGGCTGCAAAGCCTGTTTCCCATTGATGAGATTTCGATCATGGGTATCACCGAGATCCTCTCGCAATACCGTCATCTTAAGGCGCGCATCCGGCAGACTGCCGATGCGGTGCTGGCGGCGAAGCCCGACGTCTTGATCACCATCGACTTGCCGGAATTTAGCCTGCGCGTGGCCAAGCTGGTCAAGGCGCGCAGCAATATCCGTACAGTACACTACGTGGCGCCCACGGTCTGGGCGTGGCGTCCGGGGCGCGCAAAAAAGATGTCTTCGCATATCGATCAGGTTTTGGCGCTACTGCCCTTCGAGCCGCCTTACATGGAAGCCGCCGGGATGCGCTGCGATTTTGTGGGTCACCCGGTGGTGACCGATCCTGTGGCAACCCCGGAAGAGGTGGCAGCATTCCGTACGTCATACGACCTGAACGATGCGCCACTTGCCCTAATCCTGCCGGGGTCGCGGCGCAGCGAGGTGTCGCGCCTTTTGCCGATCTTCTCCGAAGTGGTGGCCGATCTGCACACACGCCATCCCGATCTCCAATTTGTACTACCCGCCGCTCCGAATGTTGCGTCGGCGGTGGGGGAAGCTGTGCAAACTTGGGCGGTGAAACCGATCATACTCAATCCGGCTCAGGATGGTATGGTCATGAAACAAGCCGCGTTCGCCGCCGCGGATGTCGCTGTCGCGGCGTCCGGCACTGTGTCGCTAGAGCTTGCGGCATCTGGCACGCCCATGGTGATTGCCTATGACATGAACTGGCTCTCGCGGCAGATTATCGGGCGGATGCTGCGGGTCGACACGGTGACTTTGGTCAACCTCGTGTCTGAGACCCGCGTCATTCCTGAATTTATCGGCGCTAATTGCCAGCCCGAACAGATCGCCAAAGCGGTGTCGACTATTTTGGAAGCGCCGGCGCAGCAGCAAGCTGCAATGGCACTGACGATGGATCGGTTGGGCAAAGGGGGACTGCCACCTGGCGAACGGGCCGCTTTGGCGGTTTTGGATGGCCTGAAATAGAAACGGGGGCAGGATCGTCCGATCCCACCCCCATACAAAGTTTCTTTGTTGGCCGTTCTATTGGCGTTGTGCTTCCAAAGCTGTGATTTCGTCATAGGCCGCCGTAAAACCCGACAGTGACATCGTCACGGTCACGCGCTGATCCGGGGCCAGTGCGGGTACGATAGTCACATTCGCCACATTGCCACGACGGAACGCCGCGACGTCCTCGGCGGTAAAGCCGACGCGGGCGTAGCAGCCAACCGTGGTGCAGAAGGAAAAGTCATACCGCTTGGCCTGGCCGGAATCGACGCGCACGTTCAGCTTTTCGGTCAGCAGAGTTTCAAGCGGAACAACGAACGTCCCGCCAGCTTCAACTTGGCCGCCATTTGTCAGATGGAACATGCTGACTTCAGCCACGCTACCACCGTTCTGATCTTTAAGAAGCTGGTACATCTGGCAAGGCTCGGGACCTTCTTCAACGCGCAGACACTGAACCGCCCAGTCGCCATGGGTGCTTTTGACATATGTGTTGTCGTCGGCGCTTTGTTCTGTGACGGGTTCACCCGTGTCTAGAACCGACAAATCCGCATTGCCTGTGGGGGCTTCGGTGCCTTCTTGTGTTGTGGTTTCCTGCGCCATTGAGGCGCTTGCAAAGGCAAGGCTGGCAATCGTGGTCAGAAGCAAAAGGGGTTTGGTCATAAAGTCCTCTCCGAAGCATCGGTCATGTCTGTCCGTGCGTTACCATGCGCGGTCCACACTGTCAGGCCAAAACGCAAAAAGGTGATATCTTAAGTGGCGGATTCTCGCGCTTTTGTCCGCCAGAATTTTGAGCCGAGTAAGGTTGCGCGATGGATGAAGGTCGGCGCGTAGTGCATTGAAAGAAAAAGGGAAGACACGGTGGTGTGTCTTCCCTCTTTTTCTCCCTGTCGGACCGGCCGACTATTATTGTCGTGACGCTACGAAATGAAATCCGCAGCGTCAACAGGCAAATTTCATTCGTGAAATCTAAAAAGGCCACGCCTTTCAGCGTGGCCAGTCCAACAAGGAGGATTGCAGGGATAGATAGGGATCAATTCCATCCAAGCGAAAAACATACTGGCGGCAAAAGGTTAAGTTTGTATGTTCGGTCCCTGAAAAGTGGTCTGGGGGAAGTGTATGGAAAATGGTGTTTTCGTCGGAGGCGGTGGTGAAGACTACGGCGTCAAGCAATGGCTCAGACTGGATTACGCCAACCGACACGGGCTTGTGGCCGGAGCCACGGGTACGGGGAAGACCGTAACGCTTCAGATTCTTGCCGAAGGGTTTTCCGCACAAGGCGTGCCTGTTTTCATGTCCGACGTCAAAGGTGACCTGTCGGGGCTGGCGAAGCCGGGAAGTGCCGATTTCAAGCTGCACCAACCTTTTACCGATCGTGCCCAGACCATCGGTTTCGATGATTACTCGTATCGCGATTTTCCTGTCACTTTCTGGGATCTCTTCGGAAACCAGGGCCACCCGATCCGCACGACTGTTGCGGAAATGGGGCCGTTGCTGATTTCGCGCTTGTTGGAGCTTTCCGAAGCGCAAGAAGGCATTCTGAACATCGCCTTCCGTGTGGCGGACGAAGAAGGGTTGCCGTTGCTCGACCTCAAGGATTTGCAATCCATGCTGGTTTGTCTTGGTGAAAATCGGGATACGGTGTCGCTTCGTTATGGCAACATCGCGGTGCAGTCCGTGGGGGCGATCCAACGCCGCTTGCTGGTGTTGGAGAACCAAGGTGGTGCCGATTTCTTTGGCGAACCCGCATTGGAATTGCGCGACCTGATGCGCACTGATGCCAAGGGCGAAGGCCAGATCAACATCCTTGCGGCGGACAAGTTGATGGCCTCCCCGAGGCTTTACGCGACCTTCCTGCTGTGGCTGTTGTCGGAACTTTTCGAGGAACTTCCCGAAGTAGGTGATCCAGAGAAACCCAAACTGGTTTTTTTCTTCGACGAAGCGCACCTGCTTTTTGACGATGCGCCCAAGGCATTGGTCGACAAGGTTGAACAGGTCGCGCGCCTGATCCGTTCAAAAGGGGTTGGCGTCTACTTCATCACCCAGAACCCGGATGATATACCCGAAGACATCCTTGGTCAGTTGGGTAACCGGGTTCAACACGCTTTGCGCGCTTTCACCGCGCGGGATCGCAAGGCGCTTCGCATGGCGGCAGAGACCTACCGAGAGAATCCGGTCTTTGACACCGAACAAGCGATCCGAGAAGTCGGGGTTGGTGAAGCCGTGACCTCATTGCTTGAACGCAAGGGCATTCCGGGAGTCGTTGAGCGCACTCTGATCCGTCCGCCGTCGTCGCAGCTCGGCCCCATCACCCCAGCCGAACGAGGCGGTATCATGGGGGGCAGTGATCTTGGCGAAAAATACACCCAGCGGCTTGATCGTCAGTCTGCCTTCGAAATCCTTTCACAACGTACCGCCGAGGCCGCCGCTGCCGCAGAAGCTGCGGAACAAAAAGAAGCCGAACTTGATGCGGCGATGCGCGAATACAATGCCGGGCGGCGCTATACTGGCACCCGTGTTGGGCGATCTACATCGCAGCCCACCCGCACAAGTCGCCGTACCCGCAACGACGAAAGCCTTGGAGAAGCCATTGCCAATGTGGTCGTCAAGGAACTCAAGGGCACAACCGGGCGACGGATTGTCCGTGGCATTCTTGGCGGCCTCTTCAAGGCGCGGTGACCACTGGTCCTTCGGGGCATGGCGGGCTAAGTCAGGGCGTCGAACAAGACGAAAGATCTGCCCATGCCCGCCGACACGACCACAGACGCCGATTTGGCCGCCAATGAACGCCGTTCCGGCTTGCGCACCATTCGTAAAGTCGGTCCGTATCTTTGGCCGGATGAGAAGCCGTGGGTTAAACGCCGTGTCGTAATCGCGCTGGTGTGTCTTGTGTTGGCCAAGCTGGTCAACATGCTTGCGCCGCTCTTGTTCGGGAAAGCGGTGGATGCGCTGTCGGGGCAGGCCTCTGATCTGGTTCTGGGCGGGGTTGCTCTTACGCTGGCCTATGGCTTTGCGCGTCTGATGAACGTGGGGTTCCAGCAATTGCGCGATGGGGTCTTTGCCCGTGTCGGACAGCGTGCACTGCGTTCTCTTGCGCTGGAAACCTTCACCCATATTCACCGCCTGTCGATGCGCTATCACATTGCGCGCAAAACTGGCGGGCTGAGCCGGATCATCGAGCGCGGTGTGAAAGGCGTCGACTTCTTACTCCGCTTCATGTTGTTCAGCGTTGGTCCGCTGATCCTTGAACTGATGCTGGTGTCTTTGGTGCTGCTCTGGCTGCTCGATATTCGCTATATGGCGGTCGTTCTTGTCACCATCGCCATTTACGTTTGGTTTACTTTCAAGGTCACTGAATGGCGTGTGCGTCTGCGCCGCGAGATGAACAAACAGGACACCGATGCCAACCAAAAAGCCATCGACAGCCTGCTGAATTTTGAAACCGTCAAGTATTTCGGGGCCGAGGCCCGCGAAGCCGCTCGCTATGACAGGTCAATGGAAGCCTACGAAGGTGCCGCGATCAAGACGGCAACTTCGTTGGCCATGCTGAACTTTGGTCAAAGCTTGATCATCACCTCTGGGCTGGTGGCGGTTATGGTGATGGCGGCGTTCGGCGTGCAGTCGGGCACGATCACCGTGGGTGATTTCGTCATGGTCAACGCTTACATGATCCAAATCACCATGCCGCTAAACTTCCTTGGCACCGTCTACCGCGAGATCCGTCAGGCGCTTGTCGATATGGGCGAAATGTTCGATTTGCTGGAACAACCGCAGGAAGTCTCGGACAAGCCGGGCGCGGCTGATGTGAAGGTGTCAAAAGGCGCAGTCCAATTCGACGCAGTGAAATTCGGCTACGATCCGTCCCGCCCCATCCTCAAGGGGGTGTCGCTTCACGTTCAGTCGGGTGAAAACGTCGCGTTGGTTGGCCCCTCTGGGTCGGGCAAATCCACCATTGGGCGGTTGCTTTTCCGGTTCTACGACGTGACCGACGGCGCAGTACGGATCGATGGCCAGGACGTGCGGGATGTCACCCAAACCAGTCTGCATGACGCCATTGGCGTGGTCCCGCAGGACACGGTGCTTTTCAATGATACCATTCGCTACAACATCGCCTACGGCCGCGCCAATGCCACTGAAGATGACATCATCGACGCCGCGCGCGCCGCGCAGATTCATGACTTTATCCTGTCGCTTCCCGAGGGGTACGACACCATGGTGGGCGAACGTGGCCTGAAACTGTCTGGCGGCGAAAAGCAACGCGTCGGTATTGCCCGCACGCTTCTCAAGAATCCACCGATCCTGATCCTGGATGAGGCGACTTCAGCGCTCGATTCCGAAACCGAAGCTTCTATCCAAGGCGCGCTCAAGCTTGCGGGGGAAGGGCGCACCGTGATCACGATCGCGCACCGTCTTTCGACGATTGCCGATGCGGATCGCATTGTTGTGTTGGAAAACGGGCATGTTGTTGAAGAGGGCACGCATGACAGCCTCTTGGCCAGCCATGGACGGTATGCGACCCTTTGGAACCGGCAAATGCAGGAAGAAGAAGCAGCCTGAACGAAAGTCGACCGTGAATGACCATACAAGCGTCACAAAACGGCCCGTTGAAAGATACAAGATTTGCGCCGTTCCTAAGCTGATGAGCAAAGTGCAACGATGTCCCGACTGATCTTTTTCCAATTCGCTTTGCTGATTGAAGCGATCGTCATTGTGGCGCTCTATCAGGTGTTTAGCGATTTCGAATGTCGCCAGACAGACCTGTTTCTTCTGTGTCGTGGGATTCGCCTTGGCATGGTCATGGGCCTCTGCCTTGCTGCGGGGTTCGCGCTTTTGCTTTTCTTCCAGCCGGCACTGCGATCTGACCTTGTAGAACGCGCCTCCACCGGGAACGTTGCTTCGCGTCGATGGGCGGTCGTCCATGTTGCTGGTCTGGCGCTGATTGCAGCTCCGACAATGGCGTTGTCACAGGGACAACTGGTCGAATTTGCTCTTCTGTTTCTTTCGGCTTTGGCCGTGGGTGGTTTAGCCGCCCTTATCGGGGCCGCGCTTTGGTTGATGTCGGCTTCGGGATGGCGCGATCTGTTCAAAGAACATGCCCATTTGTTACTTCCGACTATGGCGATTGCGTTGTTCATCCCAACGCTGGCATGGGCGATCAGCTTGGCGTGGAATTGGTTTGAGATCCTCCAGCTTGCAACCTTCTATAGCGTCGCGATTATGCTCGCGATCCTAGGCAATGACGTGTTCGTCAACCTTGATCTCGAAACCATCGGCATTGTCGAATTCTATGTCGAAGTGGCCGAGTCCTGCTCTGGCATCGAAGGTCTAGCCCTGACGACGGCGTTCATGGCGATTTATGCTTTGATGATGAAAGACGACCTGCGCATTGGGCGGTTTTGGCTTCTTGTCTGGCCGGCTGCGCTTGTTTTTAGCTTCATCCTGAACGTTGTCCGCATCAGTGTTCTGATTCTGATCGGAGCCTTTGTATCGCCCGAACTGGCTGTGAACGGGTTTCACAGTTTTGCGGGATGGCTTTCTTTCACGCTCTTGGCGCTTTTGATCCTGACGATTGTGAACGTTCTGCCAGGACTAAGCAAAACACCAAAAGCTGCCGGCGCAACCGCCATCGCTCCATTGACGGAAGACAAGGCTGCGGCCTTTATCGTGCCTTTCCTGGCCTTCATGTTGTCTGGGTTGTTTGTTCATACCTGCTCGCAAACGCCAGAGGTTTGGTACGGCATTCAGGTCGCCGCAATGACGATGGCTTTGTGGTTCTTTCGCAAGCCTGTTCTGGCGCTGGCCCGCGATTTGGATCTGGTCGCCGTTGGCGCAGGGGTTGCGGTCGGAATCGGATGGATTGTTACAGCGAAACCTGCCGCCCCTTACGCGTCGTTGGCTGAGTTTGGTGCGCTGGCTCTGACATTATGGATCGTGTTGAGAGTGATCGGGACTGCGATCCTTGTTCCGGTTGTGGAAGAGCTGTTTTTCCGGGGCTACTTGTTTAGCCTCATCGACGACGGCAGTCATCTTCGCCGTGCCTTGGCAATTACCGTCACCACAGTCGGTTTTGCCGCCCTTCATTCACGCCCCTTGGCCGCCGCATTGGCTGGGGTGATCTTTGCGCTGGTTTTGCTGCGTCGGGGCAGGGTGTTTGACGCGATTATTGCGCACGCCGTTGCTAATGCTTTGATCGCTGCCGCTGCGTTGATCACAGGTCAGTGGTCATTGATCTAAAGAGCTGGCTTTTAGGCAAAAAAAAAGCATCCGACGAAAACGTCGGATGCTCATGTTTGTTGAGAGTTCATGTCACGAACGTTTGCGACGACGAACTTCCCAAGCCAACAGCATTGCAGCAGCAACAACGGCCAAAGCCAGTGCACCACTGCTCGCGTCGATTTCCGGAACAGAAGAAGCTGTAGGTGTGCTTCCACCGCCGAAAAAGATACGCCAGCTATCCCACCACATAAGTACCTCCTAAGTAGCAGCGATTCTTATACCAAGGGCTGCGATCATTGACCCACTTTCGCCCAATCTCTGGTTCCGATTGACGTGATGACGTCCGGTAG
>CANNCS010000058.1 GCA_947503115.1 uncultured Marivita sp. | reverse complement strand
TCCAATCCATCAAGCACGGCGCTCAACTCGCAAGGAATATGGGGCAGAAAATCAACCAAAATGTGTGAATCTGATAGCAAACGTAGTGGGGGATCGTTATGCGCCTGAGGGGAGTTCGCGGAAGCCGTAATATCGAAGACCGTCGCAGAAGAGGTGGCGGTGGACGTGCGGGAATCGGCGGTGTCGGGCTGCTGGTCGTGCTGGCGATCGGATACTTCGCTGGGATCGACGTCACGCCGCTTTTGCAACAAACTACGCAATCGCCGTCTGCACTCAGAGAATTGAGCGCCGAAGAAGAGCGTGCGGCAGAGTTCACATCGCGGGTGCTGGCCACCACTGAAACCGTCTGGGCGGAGATTTTTCCATCCCAAGTCGGACGCCCATATGTACCGCCGGTGCTGGTCCTTTACTCGGGCGTGACGGCGTCGCCTTGCGGCAATGCCAGTGGTGCTACCGGTCCGTTCTACTGCCCGGCGGACCAAAAAGCCTATTTGGACACAGAGTTCTTTGCGACCTTGGCTCGTCAATTGGGCGCGCGGGGAGATTTTGCAGCGGCGTATGTGATCGCGCATGAGGTTGCGCACCACGTGCAGAACGAGTTGGGAATACTTGGACAGGTCAACGAGCGCCGCCAAGCGGTTGGGGAAGCCGAGGCCAACGCGCTGACAGTCCGGCTGGAACTGCAGGCAGATTGCCTGTCGGGTGTTTGGGCACGATCGGTCAACGGCTTGCTGGAGCCAGGTGACATCGAAGAGGCGTTGAATGCCGCGCGGATGATTGGTGACGACCATTTGCAGGAGCGCGCTGGTCGGGTGCCTCAGCCGCATACATTTACCCACGGGACATCGGAGCAGAGATCGCGCTGGTTCGCCGATGGCTATTGGTCCGGGGACATCCGCAGTTGCGACACATTCAGGGCGCAAAGGCTGTAGGATGATTGTCTACGCGGTATCCGCTGGTGAGGGTATCCTTGCTATCTCTCCCATCCCGGGCGGCGATGGCGACTATGCTGGCGATGTGCAGCATCTGATCGAATGGAAGCCAGCGATCGTCATCTCATTGGTGAGCGAAGTCGAGCTGGTCGCAGCCCGAGCGGCCGGGTTGTGGCACGACCTTGTCGAGGCGGGCTGCCGTTGGGAACATTTGCCGATCAGCGACTTCGGCGTTCCGGACGCCGAATTCGAAGAGGCTTGGCCCGAGGTCAGCGCCAATGCCCGGCGTGCTTTGACGGGCGGTGGCCGCATTCTGGTGCATTGCCGGGGCGGATGTGGTCGGTCGGGGATGGTTGCTTTGCGTCTTATGATCGAGCTTGGCGAGGCTCCGGACGATGCGCTTGCGCGCTTGCGTGTCGTGCGATCTTGCGCGGTTGAAACGGATGCGCAAATGGCATGGGCCTTGGCGGCGAAGCGCGCGCCAGCTGTCTTTCTTCGTCACGAGGACTGAAGGGTGTTAGGTGAGAGGCTGGACAACGACCCAAGCGTGGCTCGTTACGGCTGCTTCCTTCCGGACCTGACCGGGTTGGCGAGGTGCTCGCCCGCGCCAACCTCTCACCGCTTCAGATAGGGGAGGTCGTCGAGGAATGCAAGCCGTGGTGGCCGTCAAATCCGGTGCGACGCATTGTTCTTTTGAGCGCCACATGGCAAGCGCAAGACGTGACAGAAGTGGAGGGAGCGGCGATGCGCAGCGCGGAACAGGTGACTTTTGGTGGCTCGGCGTTGGATCGCGCGGCAGAAGTGCGGGGAAATATCCCGGCTTTGGCCGCATTCATGCAGGATCCCGCGTCGCGCACGATCCTGCTTTGGAAGGGTAAGCCGCTGGTCCAAACTGTAGATGGTGAGACGCTGCTTGCGCGTGTGCCGTTGGATCATGCGGTTCTGGCAGACGTCTGCACGGCACCGATTCTTTTGGGTCGTGAGGACGGGGCTGCGCGGTTTGCACATGACATGTCGGACTGGGAGCCGGACACTGATCTGAGCGAGGTGGGCGCGTTCATCGACAAGAGTGTTCAGAACCATCCGCATTTGCCAAGCGATCATGGTTTTGCTGAGTTGCGCAGCATCATGACCGCGCTCATTCCGCGGGATGCGGAACTCGCTGCGACAGCAAAGGCGATCATGGCTTGGCATGACACGCATGGGTTTTGCGCCCGTTGCGGCGCGCCAAGCGATGTGACGCAGGCGGGTTGGCAACGGGTGTGCCAAGCCTGCGGTGCCAGCCATTTTCCTCGCACCGATCCGGTCGTCATCATGCTGATCACACGTGGCAACAAGGTGCTATTGGGGCGGTCCCCCGGGTGGCCTGAAGGGATGTATTCCTGTCTCGCTGGATTCGTCGAACCAGGAGAGACCATCGAAGCTGCGGTCCGCCGCGAGGTTTGGGAAGAGGCGGGGGTGCAGGTCGGAGAGGTTCGCTATCTGTCAAGCCAGCCATGGCCGTTTCCAGCGTCCTTGATGTTCGGATGCCATGGCATTGCGACCAGCGAAGAGATCACAATTGACCCAAATGAGATCGAGGATGCGCTCTGGGTTAGCCGGGAAGAGGTGATGGACGCACTGGCTGGGCTTCGAGAGGGTTTGTTGCCAGCACGGAAAGGTGCGATCGCGCATTTTTTATTGCGGAACTGGCTTGCCGATACGCTGGAATGACGCAACTCTTAGGCACGATGTATCGAGCGGGGGCAATTTGATGCAAGTGACTGGAACTGAAGACGTTGCTGCACCGATCAAGCATGTCTTTGCGGAACTGACGGCGTTTGATGCGCTAGAACGGCAAGCGATGCGGCGGGGTATCGACGTACGGCGGCAATTTCGGACCGCCGAGCCGACGATTGGCGACGGCTGGGATGCGACCTTTCGATTCCGAGGCAAAGAACGGAATGCGAAGATCACGCTTGATGCTTGTGATGCGCCGAACGAGGTGTGTTTCACGGGGGTGTCCGGCGGTCTTGAGACCAATACCCAAGTCGAGCTTGTGCCATTGTCGCCGAACCGCACACGGGTGAATCTTGTGGTCAAGATGAATCCAAAGACACTTTCGGCGCGGCTGTTGGTCCAGTCGTTCAAACTGGCGCGGTCGAGCATCAACAAGCGTTTCAAGAAACGAATGACTCAATTTGCGCGGGACATCGAAAACAAGGTGGTCAAAACAGCATGAGCTTTTTGAGAACGGTTGGCGTTTTGGCGCTTGGGCTGACACCCGTGACTGCCAGCGCCCATGAATTCTGGATTGATCCTGTTGATTATTCGGTGCCGTCGGGTGCGGCATTGGTTGCGCCATTGCGGGTTGGGGAAGCATTTTCCGGGGCAGAGCAGTCTTACCTCGAACGCAACTTCGCTCGGTTCGACATGCAGTGCGGGGGCATTCTCGAGCCTGTGCCCGGACGGTCTGGGGATCGGCCTGCGTTGAATGTTGGCGCACCGCGCGACGGTTTGTGTGTGATCGTTCATCAGACACGGGACTACACGCTGACCTACAATAAATGGCAGAAGTTTGTGAACTTCGTGGAGCACAAGGATTTTTCGGGTGTGTTGGCGGAACATGCAGCGCGTGGTTTGCCGGACACTGGCATTGTTGAACTTTACAGCCGGTACGCCAAAAGCCTGATCGCGGTGGGTGACGGTGCGGGCTCTGATGCCGAAGTCGGTTTGCTGACAGAGATCGTGGCAGAAGCGAACCCGTACACCGATGACGTCACTGGTGGATTACCGGTCCGCGTTCTTTTCGACGGTGCGCCGCGCAGCGATGCGCAGGTGGAACTGTTCGCGCGTCCACCCGAGGGCAAGGTAGAGGTGACGTTGCACCGTACAGATGCGGAGGGGCGTGTAACTTTGCCGGTACAGTCCGGCTATACCTACTTGGTTGATGCCGTTGTGTTGCGACCGCGAGAGGCGCAGGCAGAGAAAGACCCTGTCTGGGAAAGTCTATGGGCGTCGCTGACATTTGCTGTGCCGGAGTGACCGGCGCAGTCGTTATTTACCGTGCCAGTCGAAGAAGCCGGGGCCAGCGCGGTCTAGCAAAGTGCGGGCAAGTGTCTTGCCCATCTCGGCACCTTCTGCAATCGGACCGCTGATTTCGTCGGCATGAGCCTCAGATCCGTCGGGGCGCAGAACTTCACCGCGCAGGCGGAGAGTGTCGCCGTCAAGTTCGGCCAGACCGGCAATCGGCGTTTCGCACGATCCGTCAAGCGCGGCGAGAAAGGCGCGTTCGGCTGCGAGTCTATGACCCGTGGGGATGTCGTGAATCGCAGCCAGCATGTCTGCGGCCCGGGTGTCATCGACACGGCGTTCGATCCCGATGGCCCCTTGCGCCACGGCAGGCAGCATATCAGTGGTCTCGATCGCGGTCTTGGGGACCTCGTCCATCTTGAGACGGTTGAGGCCGGCCATCGCGAGGAAGGTGCACGAAGCCACGCCGTCGTGCAGTTTCTTCAGGCGGGTTTGCAGGTTGCCGCGGAATTCGACCACGTTGAGGTCGGGGCGGCGATTCATCAACTGTGCCCGACGGCGCAACGACGATGTGCCGACAATTGCGCCAGAGGGTAGGTCGGCAATGCGGGTCACATCTGGAGAGATGAACGCGTCACGCACGTCTTCTCGCGGCAGGTAGCAGTCAAGCATCAACCCTTCAGGCTGGGCGACGGGCATATCCTTCATGGAATGCACGGCGATGTCGATCCGACCGTCCAGCATCGCTTCTTCGATCTCTTTTGTGAAAAGACCTTTATTCCCGATCTCTTTCAGTGGGCGGTCCGCGTCGATCAACGTGCGGTCGTCGCCTGTGGTCTTGATGACCACGATGTTGAACGCCTCAATCGGCAGGCCAAACGCCTTGGACAGACGTTCACGTGTTTCGTATGCCTGAGCCAGAGCAAGCGGCGAACCGCGGGTGCCGATGTTCAGAGGTTGGTCGGGTGTGGGCAGGTCAATCGTCATGAATCGATCTTTATTCGTGTAAACTTGTCCTGACAACCATGCTTGTCTTGACATATGCTTTTCTACGGTTGATCCGAAGAGAATAGACAAGGAAAGACTTGATGAGCCAGACAAAAACCATCCTCCGTGCCCTTGCGGGCGAAACCCTTCCGACCCCGCCGATCTGGATGATGCGTCAGGCTGGACGATACCTGCCCGAATACCGGGCAACCCGCGCGCAGGCCGGGGATTTCTTGTCATTGTGCTATAATTCGGAATTGGCCGCCGAGGTCACGTTGCAGCCGATCCGCCGCTACGGGTTCGATGCCGCGATCCTTTTTGCCGATATTTTGCTATTGCCGCAGGCGCTGGGCGCGGACCTTTGGTTCGTGACGGGTGAAGGCCCGCGCCTGTCGACGATCTCGACGCAGGCCGAGTTCGACAAGCTGGGCAAGGGCGAGATGATCCACGACACGTTGAACCCGATTTACGAGACCGTGCGCATCCTGCGTCGCGAATTGCCGGAAGAAACCACGCTGATCGGGTTTGCCGGGGCACCTTGGACGGTGGCCACTTACATGATTGCAGGTCGTGGCACACCCGACCAAGGACCGGCGCATGCGTTGAAAGAAGAGAACCGCGCGCTGTTCGAGGCGATCCTTGAACGGTTGACTGAAAGCACCATCGACTATCTGTCGGCGCAGATCGATGCTGGTGCCGAAGTGGTGAAGATCTTCGACAGCTGGGCCGGATCGCTGAAAGGGGAAGACTTTCAGCGCTACGCCTTGTACCCTGCAAAGGTCATCACCGAAGAGATCAAGCGCCGCCATCCCGGCATCCCCGTGATCGCGTTCCCGCGTCAGGCTGGCGACGGGTATATTGGGTTCCACGCCGCCACCGGTGCCGACTGTGTTGCCGTTGATGATAGCGTAACGCCGGAATGGGTGGCCGAGCATGTGCAGCCCGGTGGCTGTGTGCAGGGCAATCTGGCGTCGCGTCATATGGTGACCGGTGGTCAGGAACTGGTGGATGAGACCCGCAAGGTGGTGGACGCGCTGAAGAATGGGCCGCACATCTTCAACCTGGGTCACGGGATCACGCCGGATGCGGACCCGGAGAACGTCAAGCTGATGATTGACACGGTGCGCGGCGCGTAAGCTGTGAAAACCCGACGACGCGTTTCGCACCTCCGATATTGGTGGGATCAGCGCGTGTGGCTGCCGGGGCGTTTGGGCACGATGACTTTACCCTTCTGACGCTCGCGAAGAAATACGAAAAGGCCTGCGCCAAGGATCATGGCGCAGCCTGCCCAGATCGCGGGTGTGGGCCATTCGGTAAAGAACAGCCAGCCCCAGAAAATGGCCAGCGGTAGCCCGATGTATTCGAACGGTGCAACACTGGCCGAAGGCGCCATCCGATAAGCGGCGGTGATACAATAGGCAATGATGCCGTTGCAGACACCCGTGAGAAGGAAAAGCGGCCAGTCCTGATCGGTTGGCCATGTCCATGCTCTGAGAAGGAAATGTAGACTGGGCGCGTCGGGGCCGGGATCGGCCTGTCCTTGACCGACGACAAGAAAGAACAGTGTCGAGACAACGAGGAACATCAGTTGGTTGTAGATGGTTAGCGCGGCTGCGGTGCTTTTTACCCCCAATGCGCGGGTCATCACCGCCATTGCGGCATAAAGCGCGGCCGCGATCACGGGTAGCGCAAAGAGCCAGGGTGGGCCATAGACGGACTTTTCCCCCCATGGTTCCTGCATGACCACCACGCCCATGAATCCGAAGACAATTGCGCCAAGCCGCAGAGGGCCGACCTTTTCCCCAAGGAAGAGAAAGCTGAATAGCGTGATGAAAAGCGGTCCGACAAAGAACAGCGCCGTGGTCAGACCCAGTGGTAGAACCGCCAGTGATGCAAAGAAGGTCATGTTGGCGGCAACCAGAGTCAGCCCGCGCAAGATGTGCAGACCCGGGCGGTTTGTTCGCAAAAGCGACAAGCCGCCTTCGAGGTGCAACATCAGGAAAGACAGCAGAATTCCTATCGCTGTTCGGGTGAACACGATCTGGTGCAGGGGGTAGCCACCCGACAGTGTCTTGATCAGCATATCATTGATCGAAATGGCAAAAACACCAATGCAGACAAGCGTGATACCGCGCGCAATGCTGGAGTCGGAATGGGAGGTCATACGAATGGCTTATGCCGTTCTGCAGCGAAGGTCACTTCTGAAAACGACATGCACACGGCTTGCGTACTGGCGCACGGCTTTCAGCATTGCGTCTGCGGTGGGCCGTATTAGGTATTCTGCCTATTCGTTTGAAAGGAGGCCCCCGCGATGTCGATGGTCCAGATTAGCAATGTTCGCAAAGCCTATGCTGGCGGGTTTGAAGCGCTCAAGGGGGCGTCTCTTGATATTCACGAAGGCGAAATCCTAGCGCTGCTTGGACCAAACGGGGCTGGCAAGACAACGCTCATTTCTACGATTTGCGGCATCACGCAGCCTACGTCGGGCACGATAACGGTGGGCGGGCATGATGTCGTGACCGACTATCGTGGTGCGCGGTCCTTGGTCGGATTGGTCCCCCAGGAAATCAATCTTGAACCGTTTGAGCGTGTGATCAACACCGTACGCTTTTCGCGCGGGTTGTTTGGCAAGCCGAAGGATAACGCGCTGCTGGAGCGAATCCTGCGTCAGCTTTCGCTTTGGGATAAGCGGGATAACCGGATCATGGAACTGTCGGGTGGTATGAAACGACGGGTTTTGATTGCCAAGGCGCTGGCGCATGAGCCGCGTGTTCTGTTCCTGGATGAACCGACCGCCGGGGTTGATGTCGAATTGCGCCGTGACATGTGGGACATTGTGGCAGGGCTGAAAGAGGCCGGGGTGACGATAATTCTCACCACCCATTACATCGAAGAGGCCGAAGCGATTGCCGATCGAATTGGCGTTATCAACAAGGGTGAAATTCTGCTGGTCGAGGAAAAGACCGCATTGATGACCCGGTTGGGGCAGAAGGAGTTACGGATCGAATTGCACGAACCTGCGGCAGAGCTGCCTGCGTCGCTTGCTGATCGCGGTTTGCGGATCGAAGAGGGCGGGCAGGTGTTGGTTTACACTTACGACACCGGGCAGGACCGGACTGGGATCGCGACCCTGATCCGAGAGATCAGCGAGGCGGGTTTGGTGCTGCGAGACCTGCAAACGCGGCAGAATTCGCTTGAGGATATCTTTGTCGGGCTGGTGTCCAAACAGGAGGATGCGGCATGAACTGGCAGGCTATCCGCGCGATCTATGTTTTCGAGATGGCGCGCTTTTTTCGCACGTTGTTGCAAAGCTTCGTATCGCCAGTGATTTCGACATCGCTGTATTTCGTGGTCTTCGGAGCTGCCATCGGTAGCCGCATCGATCAAGTCGAGGGGGTGTCCTATGGTGCCTTCATCGTGCCGGGCTTGATCATGCTGTCAGTGATGACACAGGCGATTTCGAACGCATCCTTCGGCATCTACTTCCCGAAATTCATCGGCACGATTTACGAATTGCTGTCTGCGCCGGTGAATTTCCTTGAGATCGTCTTGGGCTATGTGGGGGCCGCTGCAACGAAGGCGCTGTTCATCGGGATTGTGATCCTTGGGACATCGGCCCTGTTTGTCGACCTGACGATCCAGCACCCGATTGCGATGCTGGTCTTCTTGGTTCTTACCTGTCTGAGTTTTGCGCTTTTCGGGTTTATCATTGGCATTTGGGCAGGGAATTTCGAACAGCTGCAATTGATCCCGCTTTTGATTGTGACGCCTTTGGTGTTCCTTGGCGGGTCGTTCTATTCGATCTCGATGTTGCCGCCAGTTTGGCAGACGATATCGTTCTTCAACCCGGTGGTGTACCTGGTGTCGGGGTTCCGGTGGTCATTCTTCGGACTGGCCGATGTGCCAATTGGGCTTAGCCTGCTGGCCATTGGTGGATTTACGATGCTGTGTCTTGCGATCATCTGGTGGATTTTCAAGACAGGCTGGCGCATTCGGCAATAGCACCAATGAGAGCTTAGATCGCGGCAGGTTGGCCCCGGCCTCCCATGACCAGATCCATGCTCATGCCGCCAATCCACATACAGAAGAGGGCGAGCCAGGCGGTGCCAGCAAAGATCGACCCACCGGTCACGCCTGCGCCGATCGCACAGCCTCCTGCCAGCATCCCGCCAAAACCCATCAGCGCGGCGCCGATCATTGCGTTGCGCATGGGGGTAGGACCTTCGAAGCCTTGGAATTTGAGTTCTCCGGCAAAGAGTGCGGCAAGGAAGGAACCGATCACCACACCCGGCACCAACCCAATGTCGAATTCCAGAACCGAGGACCGGTCGAGAAAGAACATCAGCGTGTTGGCAGAGGGGCCCGTGAATGTTGCGCTTTCGATCTGTACAGGTTCGAACGCCACAAGGCTGAGCGCGTAGGTAAACGCCCACCCCATTGCGACGGCAAATCCGACGCCCGATGCAAAGACCAGACGTTGCCAACCGATCTGGTTGCGTCGTGACAGTTCAAGCGCAAGAAGGGCGGTTGCGAGGCCAAAAACCAATCCGGAGCCTTCGGGCAGATGCAGTGTTGTCAGCAGGTCCATGTTTCGTCCACCAGCGGTGATCCACATGGCGGCCAATTGATCGCGGATCGGGGCAAGCCAGCCGGTGAGGCTCATTTGCGCGACCACGGCAAAGATCAGGCCCGAGACCACAGAGCGCAGGTTGCCCGTTGCGGCAAGCACCAAGAGCCGACCTGAGCACCCCCGTGCTAGAACCATGCCTGCGCCGAACATCAACCCACCAATGATCGCCCCAGACCAGCTTCCAGGAACGGCCATCATTCGTGCTTCGGTGACGTCGATCAGGCCGAACATCTGTGCTGCCTGAACCCAAACCACGGCGGTTGAAAAGGTCAGCAGCCAGACTGCGACCTTGTCTTGCATCATTCCTCGGGCAAATTCGACGGTTGCGGCCCGCAGGCAAAACCGCGAGCGCTGGGCGGCGACTCCAAAGGTGATGCCGGTAATCAGACCGAAGAGCGCGGCGGTCGGCGCTTCGCCGATTTGGTCGACAAGGGTGACAAGGTCCATGGCGGTCTCCGACTTGAGTTGGCCATGTATGCGCATGAACGAATGTGTGGGCTTTGATTTGGATCAGGTCGCTGGTCGCGTTTAACGAAATCCCAGGTCTTAAGGCGTTATCTTGTTTCTTGAGCCGCATTTCAGAAACTGTTTGGGGATGTGTTTATGATGTGAATTTCCGCATAAGTGGTTTTCTTGGGGTGCTTGGCTCTCGCCAAGCGGGTCAAGCGGGCGTAAAGGAACGACATGAAGCGCATTGTTCCCCTTGCGGATGCGCGTGACCTGCCGATTCATCGACGGCCCATCACGCTCCTGTTCCTGATGGCGATCGCCATGCCCCTGTCCTTTGCGACGTGGTCAGCGCTGCTGAATAACTTTGTCATCGAAGTGGCGCAGTTCGACGGGGCGGATATTGGGTGGTTGCACACAGTGCGCGAGATCCCTGGGTTTCTTGCGGTCGGTGTGATTGCAGTGATTATCTTCATCCGGGAACAGACCCTTGCGATGATCTCGCTTGCCATGTTGGGCGTTGCCACGGCGGTGACCGCCTATTTCCCGTCAATGGGTGGGTTGCTGTTCGTCACGCTGATCAGTTCGATTGGGTTCCATTATTATGAAACGGTGAACCAGTCGTTGCAGCTTCAATGGCTGCCCAAGGACCGTGCGCCGCAAATGCTGGGATTGCTTGTTTCGGCGGCATCAGCGGCGACACTTGTCGCCTATGGCGTGATCGTGGTCACGTGGCGCGCTTATGACCTGAGCTATAATTTCGTCTACATCGTATCCGGTGCACTGACGCTGATCATCGTGGCCTATTGTGTGGTGATGATGCCGCATTTTGAAGCGCCCAATCCGCAGGTCAAAAAGTTCGTTCTGCGCAAGCGGTACTGGCTTTACTATGCACTGCAATTCATGTCGGGCGCACGGCGACAGATTTTTGTCGTCTTCGCGGCCTTCATGATGGTCGAGCGGTTCGGATTGGACGTGGACCAGATCACCAAGCTGATGTTGGTGACACTCGTGGCGAATATGGTGCTGGCGCCGGTGCTGGGGCAGGTTGTGCATCGGTTCGGAGAACGCAACGCGATGGTTGTGGAATATCTCGGGCTGGTGATTGTGTTTGTTCTGTATGGTGGGATTTATTGGTTTGGCTGGGGCGTAATGCTCGCCACTGTTTTGTATATTGTGAACAATATCTTCTTCGCGTTGGCCTTGGCATTGAAGACTTACTTCCAGAAGATCGCGGATCCGGGGGACATCGCGCCGACGGCTGCGGTGGCGTTTACCATCAACCATATTGCTGCGGTTTTCCTGCCGGCTGTTCTAGGGTATCTTTGGCTGATCTCTCCTGGTGCGGTCTTTGCTTTGGCGGCTGGTATGGCGGTGGTGTCCCTGTTGCTGGCATTGATGATCCCGCGCCATCCCGAACCGGGGAACGAAACCGTTTTCAACGCCTATGTTGGCGCACCAGCCGAGTGATCTTTATCCACACAGCGGTGTAACGTTGAAATGTGTGATCAGCTCTTCGATCATCTCGACCTCAAATTTTGATGCACAGCCACTTGCTGTCTTGGCGGTTCCTGCCAAAGAGGTTGCGCCCCCCGACTTATTCCCCACGGAAAACGAAATGCCCGTTTACGGCGCGACACCTGCAAAGATCGTGACGATTTTTTGAACGTGTTTTCGGCTTGTAGTGATCGGTGAAGGAAAGCGCCTGCTTGTTCATGGGTGCCGGTGCTGCTGAACATGATGAAATCGCGGGCTGCGGACCAAGCAGCAGAACTGGAATACATGATGGATGTGTAGCCAAGCACGGCAATTCCACAGATAACGCCAATGACGATTGCAGCAATATTCAGAACTATTTTCATGAAAGGTATCAAAAACAGAACGAAAAAACTGGGAGACTGGCTTTGCTGCAAATCCTGATCGGTCCACTTTTTTGTTCTTACAGCCTTTCCCGCTGGTCAGGATTGGCAAAGGCTTGTAAGCCCCGCGCCAAAGCAATTGGGGATGGCCATGACCACGTTCACTGCATTCACCACACTATCGGACAAAGACTCGGCTGAAGCGCTGGGCGAGGCTCTGGAAGATTTGAACACCGAACCCTACGGCGTTGGTGTGTTCGAAATCGAAGATGGCAGCGGCATGTGGGAAGTCGGTGGTTACTTCATGGAAGCCCCCGATGATGTGGCGTTGGCTCTTTTGGCGGCCGCACATCAGGCCAAACCGTTTGTTGTCTCGGAACTGCCGGAAACCGACTGGGTCGCCAAAGTGCGGCGTGAACTGGTGCCGGTGCACGCGGGCCGCTTCTATGTGTATGGCAGCCATGACGCAGACAGCGTTCCCGAAGGGGTTGAACCTTTGTTGATCGAGGCGGCGATGGCCTTTGGCACGGGGCATCACGGTACAACTCAGGGGTGCCTGCGCGCACTGGATCGCCTGATCGAGGCGGGTGTCGTTTGTCACAACGTGGCGGACATCGGCTGTGGGACAGCGGTTCTTGCGATGGCGGCGGCGCGAACTTGGCCCGAGCCAGTTTATGCAAGTGACATGGATCAGGTTGCGGTTGATGTGGCTGAGGCGAACGTAATGGCAAATGACTTGTCTGGTCGTCTCGTCTGCCTTGAAGCGATGGGATTCGAACATCCTCTGTTGCACGAAGCTGCTCCGTTTGATCTCGTTTTCGCCAATATCCTCAAACAGCCTTTGATCGATCTTGCGCCGGACATGGCCAGTCACCTGAGCGCAGGTGGATTCGCGATCCTTTCGGGCATCTTGAATGATCAAGGCGATGACGTGGCAGAAGTTTATGCACGAAACGGCATCAATACCTGGCATCGTGAAGAGATTGGTGACTGGACGACGCTGACGTTGCAAAAAGCGCCGTCTTAAACGCGCCGCATTTACCAATTTTCGCGAGTTTTCGCCGCAATTTAAGCGAATTTGCCACGTTTGCCCCAATCTTGCCACATTCCGCCCCTATCCCGGTCACATCCGGTGGGGGCCGGAACAAAGGCTGCTTCACATGACCAAACAGCAGGACATGTTTGACGAACGGTACCGCCGCGTCCTCAAGCGCCACCGCCAATTGTCGCGTGGCTATGTCACAACTCTCGAAAAGACCGGTGTTATTGCGCACAAGCCGATCCGCCAAATCCGCGAGGCGGTTTCGCTCTCTGCACTGTTGCTTCCGTTCGGAATTTTGTTCGTGCTGAAAGCTGCAATCGTGACTGTCTTGGGCGAAGAGGGATATCGCCAACAAGTCGATGTGTTGCGCGAGGGTGGGTTTGTCGAACAGATGGGGGCGGTTTTCATGCAGGTCGATCCGATCACAGAGCCACTGTCGCGCGTTCTGAGTTATATTATCAGTTGAACTGGTCCGCTTGGGTTCAATGCTCTGCAAAAAGAAAAGCCGTGTCAGAACCCTGACACGGCTTTTTCGATTCAGTCTGTGCAAAGACTTACAGCGAGTTGATGTCGCCGCGTGTCAGACCGATATCGTCCAGTTCGTGATCGCTGAGCTGGCTCAGAGCGATGCGCGTCTGGCGAGAGTCGTTCCAAGCTGTGAATGCTGCGAACAGCGACATTGCGAATGCGCCGAAGCCTTTTGAGCTTGCGGCATAGGTGGGGCGGGATGTGTCAAAAGCGGCCATGGCCATGTTCCTTGGGTAAAATGGGGAGATTTTCTTCTGACGGGCATCTAGTTGCGGAAATACGCGTCTTCAATTGTCGTTTTCGCATAGTTTTTATGCGATTTGTGCATGGCTCGCGGCATGGAATTTCTGCACCTGCGAAAAGGAAAATTTGCGACATTTTGGGTGTCGTTTATGAATGTCCGAGGTCAGATTCGACCCCTCATCGTTCGTTTTCGACACCCGTCTTCCTTGGTGTCATTTGTTTTGAATGCTTGGCGTTTGTTCGCGTTTCGTGCTAGCCGTGATGCAAAAGCAACAAAGGCGCGAGCAGCATGCGTGTTTTGGGGATCGATCCGGGTCTGCGTTTCCTTGGTTGGGGCGTGATCGAGGCCGAAGGAAGCCGTTTGCGCCATGTCGCAAACGGTGTTTGCCTGTCCGGCGATGGCGAATTGGCCAAGCGCTTGTTGACGCTGCACATAGCGTTGACGGATGTTTTCCACCGCTATCAGCCCGAAACCGTCGCGATTGAGAAAACATTTGTGAACAAGGACGCGGTTGGTACGCTGAAGTTGGGGCAAGCGCGGGGCGTTGCCCTACTGGTGCCTGCGCAATTTGGCTTGGAGATCGGGGAGTATGCACCGAACTCGGTCAAGAAGACGGTTGTGGGGGTTGGGCATGCTGACAAGCGGCAGGTCGAACATATGGTGAAGATGCAATTGCCCGGCGCAGAGATTAACGGCTCGGACGCGGCGGACGCATTGGCGATCGCGATTTGCCATGCGCATCACGTGACCGGGCCGGGAATGAGGATGCGCGCATGATCGGGCGGATTGCAGGACGGATCGAATACAAGGCCGATGATCATGTGCTGATTGATGTGCGGGGCGTTGGCTATGTTGTCTATTGCTCGGACCGGGTTCTGTCGCAGGTCGGGCGTCCGGGGGAAGCGGCGGCTCTTTATACTGACCTTTTGGTGCGCGAAGACATCCTTCAGCTTTTCGGTTTTCCAACGCTGGTGGAAAAGGAATGGCACCGTCTGTTGATGTCGGTTCAGGGCGTTGGCGCAAAAGCGTCATTGGCGATTTTGGGTGCTTTGGGGCCGGATGGTGTCAGCCGAGCGATTGCGCTGGGCGACTGGAACTCGGTTAAGGCGGCCAAGGGGATCGGGCCGAAAACGGCGCAACGCGTGGTCAATGAATTGAAGGACAAGGCGCATTCGGTGATGGCGATGGCCGGGTCCGCATCGGTTGCGGCCGCGGTGTCGGATGATGATGCGGTTCTTGAGCCGGTGGCACCTGTGCCGGCGGCGCCTGTTGCCGCCCCTACGGCGTCTGCACAGGCCGAAGCACTGTCGGCGTTGGGTAATCTGGGCTACGCGCCTGGTGAAGCGGCAAGTGCGGTGGCGCAGGCAGCTGGCGACGCGCCCGGAACCGAAACGCCGGCCTTGATTCGTGCTGCGTTGAAGCTGTTGGCGCCGAAAGGATAGGTCTATGGACATGCTCATCGCGAACACCGCCCGGAACGGGGTGAGGTTGTACCATGTCCACTGATCCGATCATGCGCCCGGAACCCCTGCCGGAGGACCGTGACCGCGCTCTGCGACCGCAAATGCTTGACGATTTCGTGGGACAGGCCGAGGCGCGCGCCAATCTGCGCGTGTTCATCCAGTCAGCCCGACAACGTGGCGAGGCGATGGACCATACGCTGTTTCACGGCCCACCGGGGCTGGGCAAGACGACATTGGCACAGATCATGGCGCGCGAGCTTGGTGTCGGCTTTCGCATGACGTCGGGGCCTGTTTTGGCCAAGGCGGGTGATCTGGCGGCGATCCTGACCAATCTCGAAGCGCGGGACGTGTTGTTCATCGACGAAATCCACCGTTTGAACCCAGCGGTGGAAGAGGTGCTGTATCCGGCGCTTGAAGATTACGAACTTGATCTTGTGATCGGGGAGGGGCCTGCCGCCCGCACCGTGCGGATCGAGTTGCAGCCGTTCACTTTGGTTGGAGCAACGACCCGCCTTGGGCTTCTGACGACGCCCTTGCGCGACCGTTTCGGAATCCCGACGCGGCTAAATTTCTATACGGAAGATGAACTGAATCTGATTGTCGCGCGCAACGCCGTGAAGCTGGGCGTCGAGGCGGCCCCGGAAGGCGCCCGCGAAATCGCACGTCGGTCGCGTGGCACGCCGCGGATCGCCGGGCGGCTGTTGCGCCGGGTCGTGGATTTCGCGGTGGTTGAGGGCGATGGCGTGGTGACCAAGGAATTGGCCGACGGTGCGTTGACGCGTCTTGGAGTGGATCGGCTGGGTCTGGATGGTGCGGACCGTCGCTATCTACAACTGATCGCGGAAAACTACGCAGGCGGTCCTGTCGGTATTGAGACCTTGTCCGCAGCTTTGTCTGAAAGCCGGGACGCTCTGGAAGAGGTGATCGAACCCTATCTGCTTCAACAGGGCTTGATTCAACGTACGCCGCGCGGGCGGATGCTGGCACAGAAGGCGTGGACGCATTTGGGCATGGCGGCGCCCAAGGTGCCGGGGCAAAGCGACCTATTCGGTCAAGCCTGACTTGTTCGGCGCGGCACCCTGTGCCAGAGGTCGGACTTGCATATTTGGAAAAAGAAGAAACAGGGGGTGATGCCTCATGATGGATGCAGCTGAGGTTGAGCGTTTTTTCACCCGTTCCGATGGGAGTTACCTGTTCGCCCGTTGGGGCCGTCCTATTGCGCCTATTGTGTTCGGGGTGGATGAGGCGACCTTGACGGTTGTGAAGGGTGCGCTGGAGGCGGTGTGCGCGATGGCTGGGCACCACATGGCCGAGACCGATCCCGAACTGGGCACCAACGTGATGATGTTCTTTTTTCGCGATTGGGTCGAGTTGCTGGACGTGCCCGATCTGGATCGGCTGATCGACGGGTTGGCGCCTTTGGTGGCCAAGCTTTCGGCGGCCGAGGCGAACCAGTATCGGGTGTTCCGGTTTGACGAGTCCGGCGCGATCAAGGCCTGTTTCGTGTTTCTGCGCATGGATGACGCGATGTCGTCGCAGCCCGCCGAGACACTGGCATTAGGCCAGATTGTGCAGTCAATTGTTCTCTGGTCGGATGCGGCTTTTTCCGATCGCTCTCCTTTGGGGCAGTTGGAGGACGGTCGCGTGGTATTGCGGCCCGAGATCGCTGTTTTGATTCGGGCGGCTTATGATCCGGTGATGCCAGCTATGGCTGATGATCCGGCCCATGCGTTGCGTCTGGCGGCGCGGATGCAGGTCGCGCTCGGAGATGCGAACTGATGGTCCATGAATTGCCGATCCGCGTATACTATGAAGACACAGACATGGGTGGGATCGTCTACTACGCCAATTACCTGCGGTATATCGAACGGGCGCGGTCGGATTGGGTGAGATCGCTTGGAGTTGATCAGAATGCCATGCGGGAAGAGGACGGCGTGGTGTTTGTGGTTCGGCGGGTTGAGGCGGATTACCTGAAGCCTGCGAAATTCGACGATGAATTGCTTGTGAGAACCGTGGTCAAGGCCGTCACCGGTGTGCGGTTGATCATGTCGCAAGAGGTCATTCGCGGCGACGATCTGCTGTTTCAGGCCGAGGTGACTGTTGTGTGTGTTGGTGAAGGTGGCGCGCCGGCTCGGCTTCCGGCGAATATCCGCCGTCGCATTCACTAGCCAGCCGCAAACGGCGCGTTATGACGCCAATGTGTTGGCGTTTCCCCTGCAATTGCGGTAATGGTGTAGGTAATCAGAGCCCGATCAATTGGGGCCAACCGGCTAAAGAGCAGGCAGATGGAAGCAGAAACACTTGCGCTGGCGCAGGAGATTGATTTCTCCATGTGGGGCCTTTTTGCGCGCGCGACACTGACAGTCAAACTGGTGATGGTGATGTTGATGATCGCGTCCTTCTGGGCGTGGGCGATCATCTTTGAGAAAATCATCTCGTATCGCAAGGCGCGGGCTGAAGCGGCGGAATTTGATCGGGCGTTCTGGTCGGGGGAGCCTTTGGACGAGCTGTTCGATCAGATCGGGTCAGAGCCGGATGGCCGCGCGAAGAAAGTGTTTGCGGCCGGAATGACGGAATGGCGGCGGTCGCACCGGGATGATGGTGGCTTGATTGCGGGCGCACATGCGCGCATCGACCGTTCAATGGATGTGGCAATCCAAAAGGAAGCCGAGGATCTGCAGAAAAACCTTGCTGTGCTGGCGACTGTTGGATCGGTCGCGCCGTTTGTCGGTCTGTTCGGCACGGTTTGGGGCATCATGCACGCGTTTGTCGAAATCGCGCAGCAGCAGAACACGTCGCTGGTTGTGGTCGCTCCGGGGATCGCCGAGGCTTTGTTGGCCACGGGCCTTGGCCTTTTAGCTGCGATCCCGGCGGTCGTGTTCTACAACAAGCTATCGGCAGACAGTGACCGTATTCTTGCAGGTTACGAATCCTTTGCGGATGAATTCTCGACCATTCTCAGCCGCCAGTTGGACAGCTGAGCGATGGGAGGTGGCGTCGTCAAATCAGGTGGCGGTGGCGGGTGCAGACGGCGCAAGAGTCGCGCCATGCCGATGTCAGAGATCAACGTCACGCCTTTTGTCGACGTGATGATGGTGCTCTTGATTATCTTCATGGTCGCGGCACCTTTGCTGACCGTTGGTGTGCCGGTCGAGTTGCCGAAAACGGCGGCGTCGGCCCTCCCGTCTGAGACGGAAGAGCCGTTGACGGTGACGA
The DNA here is from genome assembly GCA_947503115.1 of uncultured Marivita sp. Classification (GTDB taxonomy): domain Bacteria; phylum Pseudomonadota; class Alphaproteobacteria; order Rhodobacterales; family Rhodobacteraceae; genus Marivita. The sequence goes on along the minus strand of CANNCS010000058.1, from coordinate 8,531 downwards.
TCTCGGCTGAGGGTGCCGTGTCGATCCAGAACACAGAAGTGCCGCGCGAAGATCTGGTTCCGCGCTTGCGGGCGATTGCGGCTGAGCGGTCTGATGATCGTGTGTTCCTGCGTGCCGATGGGACTGTGACCTATGAAGTGGTCGCCCAAATCATGGGGGCGCTGAACGCTGGTGGGTTCAATTCGATCGGGCTGGTGACTGATATTGGTGGTCCGGCGCTTGACGGGTCGGATGGCTGAGGCGGGCAGTGCATACGGGCCATTATATCTCGGGAGGCGCCCATGGGATTCTGATCCTCTGGGCGCTCTTCGGCGGCATGTTCCGCAGTGATCCACCCGAGGTTCAGGTGGCCGATGTGTCGGTCATTTCCGAGGCGCAATTCGCCGCGATGATGCAGCCGCAAGCGGCACCGACGCTTGGTGAGGAACCCGCAGCACTGCCGGTGCCGGATGTAACAGAACCTGTACCAACACCGCCTGCCGCAGACACTTTGCCAACGTCGCTGCCAGATCCTGTCGAACCGGACATTTCCGAGCCCGACCCAGCGCCGGAACCAGTGATCGCGACGCCAGAGCCAGAGTTGGTCGAGACTCTTCCGCAGCCGCCGGCCCCCGAACCGGTGCCCGAAGTCGATGCACCCGAAGTGGCGTTGCGCCCGATTCCGCGCCCGGCGCCGCGCGTCGCACCAGAAGCGGTCCCCGCGCCCGAGCCGGATGTTGAGGCCGCACCCGAGGTCCAGGAAACCGTAGAGCAGTCCGAAACACCGGATGTGACGGAAACCGAAGAGCAACAGGCGACAGCGCCGGAAGCGGCGGCCACTGAGATCGTTACCGAGGCTGAGGAACCCGCCCGTGCGCCGACGGCATCTGTGCGTCCGCAAGTGCGTCCGAGCCGCCCTGCGCCTGCGCGGCAAACGACAGAGGCACCGACAGAGCAAACCCCCGCGCCGGCGGCAGAAGCAACACCAACTTCGCCTGAGGATACCGCTGCGTTGGACGCCACGGCATCGGCGATTGCGGGGGCTTTGGAAGAAGCCTTGGCGGGGGCGAGTGCTGGCACGGATAGTGGCCCACCGCTCACTCAGGGTGAAACCGACGGGTTTCGCATCGCGGTTCAGGATTGCTGGGTGGTCGATGTCGGATCCCAGGCCGCGAATGTGACGGTAACAATTGGGTTCGACATGGATCGTTCCGGGCGTGTTGTGAGTTCAAGTTTGAGACTGCTGTCATCCGAGGGCGGAAGTGGGACTGCGGTAGATACCGCGTTTCAGGCGGCGCGCCGGGCGATTTTGCGGTGTCAGGGTGATGGGTATACCCTGCCGCAGGAAAAGTTTGATCAGTGGAAAACCGTCGAGATGACGTTCAACCCCGAGAGTATGAGGATCCGATGAAACAGATCGTCGCGTCACTGTTGGCTGTATTGATATTGGCGGTCAGCGCGCCGGGTGTGGTTTTGGCCCAAAGCGGCCCACTCAGGATCGAAATCACCGAAGGTGTTGTCGAACCGTTGCCCTATGCGGTGCCTGATTTCGTGGGCGAAACCGCCGGAGCGCAACAATTGGCGCAGCAGATTGCTCGGGTCGTCGCGGATGACCTGACCGGTTCCGGATTGTTCCGCGAAGTCCCGCGCGAGGCGCATATCAGCCAGATCACCAGTTTCGGTAGCCCGGTGCAGTTCGCGGATTGGAAGGCGATCAACGCCCAAGCGTTGGTCACTGGCGCGGTGAGTTCTGAAGGTGGGCGTATCGTTGTGAAATTTCGGGTCTGGGACGTGTTTGCCGGATCCGAACTGGGCCAGGGCATGCAATTTGCGGGAACGCCTGATGGGTGGCGGCGCATGGCGCACAAGGTGGCGGATCAGGTTTACAGCCGGATCACTGGCGAAAGCGGGTATTTCGATAGTCGCGTCGTGTTCGTGTCCGAGAGCGGTCCGAAGGATCAACGTTCCAAGCGGTTGGCGGTCATGGATTACGACGGCGCCAGCGTTCAATACCTGACTGGTGGTAACGCCCTTGTCCTCGCGCCTCGCTTTTCGGAAGACGGACAGCGGGTACTTTATACCAGCTATGAGACCGGTATGCCGCGGGTACATGTGCTTGAGGTGGGAACAGTGCAAAGCCGCATTCTGCAAGGGCAGGACGGGGTGATGAGCTTTGCGCCGCGCTTTGCGCCGAACGGCCAGACGGTGGTCTATTCGCTGACGCAAGGGTCAAACACGGATATCTGGGCGATGGATATCGCCAGCGGTGGCACTCGCCAGTTGACCAGTGCGCCGTCGATCGAAACGGCACCAAGCTATTCGCCGGACGGCAGTCAAATCGTGTTCGAGAGCGATCGGTCAGGTACACAGCAACTATACGTCATGTCTGCATCTGGTGGCGAAGCGCGGCGGATCAGTTTTGGTCAGGGTCGCTATTCGACGCCGGTATGGTCGCCACGCGGCGACATGATTGCGTTTACCAAGCAGAACGCGGGCCGTTTTCATATCGGCGTTATGCGCACCGATGGTTCGGAAGAGCGGTTGTTGACGGCATCGTTCCTGGATGAAGGACCGACTTGGGCACCGAATGGGCGCGTCATCATGTTTGCACGCGAAACCCAAGGCGCGCAGGGATCGTCATCGCTCTACACGGTAGATATCTCGGGGCGAAATCTAAAGCGGGTGCGTACACCTGAAGGTGCGTCCGACCCAAGCTGGGGGCCGCTCCAGTGACGGCGGCGCAGGCAAGCAGAATTAACGTCCGGGTTTTGGAGTTTTCCACGAAAACTTCGACGCGCGGCAGACGGCTATGTGCAGCGACACGGCTGTGGTAGTTTCAGAACAAACATAAAAGAGCAGGATCACCCATGCGACTTACCGCCAAACTCACTATGCTGATGGCCGTTCTGGCCGTATCAGCCTGTACCAATGCAAATCGTTTTGACAACGGTGCGGTCGATCTGAACGCGGCCACTGGCAATGCCGGAGGCATCTTGCCGGGCAGTGCAAGCGATCCAAGTTCGCCCGCGTATTTCCAGCAAACGGTTGGTGATCGTGTGCTGTTCGCTGTCGACCAATCGACGCTAGGACCCGAAGCGCGATCAACGTTGGACGGGCAGGTGCAATGGTTGCTGACCAATTCCGATTACAACGCGGTGATCGAAGGCCACGCTGACGAACAAGGCACGCGGGCCTACAACCTTGCTCTTGGTGCGCGCCGCGCCAATGCTGTGATGGAATATCTTATTGCGCAGGGTATTCCTTCCAGCCGCTTGCGGTTCGTCAGCTATGGCAAGGAACGCCCGATTGAAATTTGCTCGGAAGAGGCGTGTTATGCCAAGAACCGGCGTGCTGTTACGATCATCTCCGCCGGTTTGACGGGCTGACGGAGAACACGATGCGATTGGGTGCCATTGTATTGAGTTGTGCTTTGACGTTTGCACCGATTGCGGGGCAGACGCAGGAAACGCTTGGGGACATCCGGCAGGATATGTCGGTGCTGTTCGTCGAAATCCAAAAGCTCAAACGAGAGCTAAGCACAACCGGTGGCACGTCTGTGGCACTGCCGCCCGGCGCATTGGATCGAATCAATGCCATCGAAAGCGAATTGCAACGTTTGACGGCCAAGACAGAAGAGTTGGATTTCCGCGTTGGGCGCGTGGCCGAAGACGGCGCGCGCCGTTTGGGGGATCTGGAATTCCGGCTTTGCGAGTTGGAAACCGGGTGTGACATCGGTTCTTTGGGTCAAATTCCGACGCTTGGTGGCGAATCGGATGTCCCGGCTGTCCCGTCTGCGCCAACGACAGCGCCGCAGTCGGGTGGATCCGAACTTGCTGTTGGCGAAGAAACAGACTTTCGGCGGGCCGGGGAGGCGCTCGCCCAAGGTGACTTTCAATCCGCCGCAGACCAGTTTGCGGCCTTTCGCCAGACCTATCCGGGCGGACCGCTAGAGGCGCAAGCGTTGGTCGCAGAAGGGCAAGCGCTTCAAGGATTGGGCAACATTCGGGATGCCGCCCGGCGTTATCTAGACGCCTATGCAGGCTATCCTAACGACGCCGCTGGTCCCGAGTCGCTATGGCGATTGGGGGCAGCTCTTGGCGAACTTGGCAATGTGGCCGAAGCCTGCGTGACCTTAAACGAGGTCTCTGGGCGATATCCCGGCAGCAGCGACGCGATTGCGCAGGCGGATGCTGCCAAAACTCGGTTCAATTGCCAGTGACCGACGCGCCGCTGGCGCAGCGGTTCGCCGAAGCAATGGGCCAGCTTCTTGGGCCTGACTTCCCCTCTGATCTTGGGCTGGCTGTGTCTGGTGGCGGCGACAGTATGGCGATGCTGTATCTGGCGCATAACTGGACGCGGGAATATGGTGTGCGCCTATGGGTTGTTACTGTCGACCACGGCCTCCGGGCAGAGAGCGCAGCCGAAGCCAATCTCGTTGCCGAGGAATGCGCCGCACTTGGCTGGCCGCACGCTACTATGCGGTGGCATTGGGATGGCGCAGGCAATGTTCAGGATGCGGCACGACGGGCACGATTGTCTTTGATCGACCAATGGCGCGGGTCGCTGCGTCACGTCTTGATTGCACATACGCGCGACGATCAGGCCGAAACTGTTCTGATGCGGCTTGCTCGGGGATCGGGCGTGGACGGCCTGTCGGGGATGCGTGCCGCTCGGGATGTGGTGCCGCACGGTGGGGCGACGTCTGATCTTGCGCCAGACGACATGCAAGGGCGGGTTCCCCCACGCGGCGAGGGTGGATCAGGGTATCAAGTGGTGCGTCCCTGCCTGGATTTCGAACGCGCAGAACTTCGGCATTATCTAACTGTACTCAAGGGGCGGTGGGTAGACGACCCCAGCAACGAAAACCGAGATTATGACCGGGTACGCATTCGTCATTTGTTAAAACTTATGGGCGAAGAAGGAATCACGACAACGGTGCTGGCCGATACCGCGCGCCACATGGCCCGTGCGCGTGACGGGCTGACGGCACGGCTGATCGACGCGGTACGCTCTCTTACGTCAGATGCGCCATTGGGACAGGTGCGTATCGAACGTGATGGGTTTGCTGCCTTGGACGAAGAAACGCGGCTACGGCTGCTTACAGCTGGGCTTCGCTATGTGTCTGGCGCGGAGTATCGGCCGCGCCTTTCGTCAAGCGAAGCTCTTTTACGGCAGGTTCTTTCTGGCGGCGGAGGTACTTTACACGGCGCAGAGGTGTTGGTGGAAAAGACCCATCTGCGCATTATTCGAGAACTTGCGGCAGTGACAGATGTCGCCAAATCGCCAGACGCTTTGTGGGATGGCCAATGGCGGTTGTTGGATCCTGATGGAGTGTTGCCTGAGGATGCTCAGTTTCGTGCACTGGGCGAAGATGGCTGGCGACAGATTGCTGATCGGTCCAGGATTTCTATCCCGTTTCGGGCGGCTTTGGCACTGCCTTCGGTGTGGTCAGGGCAAACGCTTTTGGCGTGTCCTGCGATTGGTTTTGGCCCCCATCTGGAGGCCTGTCGCTTTGTCCTTGGGCGGCCTGACACCGGTATTGAGGCATTTTGTCTTTCGCATTGAACCCGGGCAATGCATGTCTATGTTATAGGCAAAGAGACGCGGGCCTTTCTGCCCCTGTCAAATTCAGGAGAATTTTTCCTTGGGCAATGCACGAAATATCGCCTTTTGGGTCGTCCTATTCCTGCTGATCCTTGCGCTGTTCAACATTTTCTCTGGCGGTGGAAACACGCTTCAGAGCCGTGAGATCAGCTATTCTGATTTCGTTTCCGCTGTTGAAAGCGATACTGTCAGCTCGGTCACTCTGGATGGCGAGCAAGTTCGGTTCCGCAGCACCGACGGTCAGGACTATGTCACGATCAAGCCGGAAGATGCGACCGTCACCGATCTTTTGATCGCCAACGACGTTCCGATCCGGGCCGAACAGCAGCAGCAATCGGGTTTCCAGTCCTTCCTGCTTAGCCTGCTTCCCTTCCTTCTGTTGATCGGCGTCTGGATCTACTTCATGAACCGGATGCAGGGCGGCGGTAAAGGCGGCGCAATGGGCTTTGGCAAATCCAAAGCCAAACTGCTGACGGAAAAGCATGGCCGCGTGACCTTTGACGATGTCGCGGGTATCGACGAAGCCAAAGAAGAGCTTGAGGAAATTGTTGAATTTCTGCGTAATCCGCAGCGCTTCTCGCGGTTGGGTGGCAAGATTCCCAAAGGGGCTTTGCTTGTCGGCCCTCCGGGTACTGGTAAGACGTTGCTTGCACGTGCGATCGCGGGTGAAGCAGGTGTACCGTTCTTCACCATCTCTGGTTCTGACTTTGTCGAGATGTTCGTCGGCGTCGGCGCAAGCCGCGTCCGTGATATGTTCGAACAGGCAAAGAAAAACGCGCCCTGCATTGTGTTCATCGACGAAATCGATGCGGTAGGTCGCGCTCGTGGTGCCGGCTATGGCGGTGGCAATGACGAACGTGAGCAGACGTTGAACCAGCTTCTTGTTGAAATGGACGGGTTCGAGGCGAATGAAGGCGTGATCATCGTTGCTGCGACCAACCGTCGTGACGTGCTTGATCCGGCTCTTCTACGTCCGGGCCGTTTTGACCGCCAGGTCACGGTGCCGAACCCCGATATCAAGGGCCGCGAGAAAATCCTCGGCGTGCATGCGCGCAAGACACCGCTCGGTCCGGATGTTGACCTTCGTATTATCGCACGTGGGACGCCTGGTTTTTCGGGCGCTGATTTGGCGAACCTGGTGAACGAGGCCGCGCTGATGGCCGCACGTGTCGGGCGCCGCTTCGTGACGATGGAGGATTTCGAAAACGCCAAGGACAAGGTCATGATGGGGGCAGAGCGCCGCTCCATGGTGCTGACGCCCGACCAGAAAGAAAAGACCGCGTATCACGAGGCAGGCCACGCCGTCGTGGGCTTGGCGCTGCCGCAGTGTGATCCTGTCTACAAGGCCACGATCATCCCGCGCGGTGGTGCGTTGGGCATGGTGGTGTCATTGCCGGAAATCGACCGTCTGAACTGGCATAAGTCCGAGTGCGAAGAAAAGTTGGCCATGACCATGGCGGGCAAGGCGGCTGAGATCATTAAGTACGGCCCCGAGAACGTGTCGAATGGACCTGCGGGTGACATCCAGCAAGCGTCGGCCTTGGCGCGTGCGATGGTGCTGCAGTGGGGCATGTCTGACAAAGTCGGCAATATCGACTACCGCGAAGCTGCCGAGGGCTATAGCGGCAACACCGCCGGGTTCTCAGTTTCCGCCAACACCAAGGAAATGATCGAGGAAGAGGTGAAACGCTTCATCCAAGACGCATATGACCGCGCTTTCGCGATCCTGACCGAGCGGCACGACGAATGGGAACGTCTGGCGCAGGGGCTTCTGGAATACGAAACGCTGACCGGCGACGAAATCAAACGCGTCATGCGGGGCGAGTCGCCGCATTCCGGTGATGATGATGCGTCGGGCGGTGTGCCGGAAACGCCAAGTATTACGGCGATTCCAAAGACAAAGCCTAAGTCGAAGGTCCGCAAGGACGATGGCGATCTGGAGCCAGAACCGACGGTGTGATAGCCAAATCTGTAACAGTCGAAACCCCGGTGCTCTCACAGCGCCGGGGTTTTGTTTTTCACAGAAACAAGTTTCGGGTTGTTCTTCTGCAACGGGCAGGGTCTTTAGCGGTTAATTAACCCAAAGGTGATCCCATGCCTGCATTGAAACCCACTGACTTTATGGCGGAAGTTCGTTGGATTGGCCGTGTTCCCACACAGGGAGAAAGCATTCTGTCCGCGCAAACGGATCGTTTGGAGCTGAGCTTTGACGGTCCAGCCGAAGAGCGGCATTCCGGGCGCACTCGACCGTCTTGCAGCCGGGTCACAACGCAATACCCACGAGGTACCGAAATCGCGAATGTGCGGCAACTTTCCGTTCTGTCGACGGAAGAACTTGCCGCCATTGCGACCGACATTGGACTGGAGGCGATCGACCCCATCTGGCTGGGTGCGTCGCTGGTGATCGAGGGCATCCCTGACTTCACACTCGTGCCCCCGTCCTCACGCCTGCAGGGACCTGACGGCGTGACGCTGATTATCGACATGGAAAACCGCCCGTGTCATCTCCCCGCGCGCGAGATCGAAGCAATGCATCCGGGCAAAGGCAAGGCGTTCAAACCCGCCGCTCAGAATCGCCGGGGCGTGACGGCTTGGGTCGAACGACCGGGGACACTGGCTTTGGGGGACAGCTTGCGCCTGCATGTACCGGATCAACCCGTCTGGGCGCATCTGAACACAGCTCGCGCGTCGCTCAAACGCTGAGATGTTTCCGATTGGCGACGCTGCGGTGCCGATCCCGCCGCAGTTTCGCCGGGAAGTGTCGGTTTCACCGTGCCAAGGCTCTGGTGCCCAACGGTATGCGTTGGGCAAATGACGTTCCGAACAGGGGAGCCCTTTCATGTCGTACAAGTCTGATATTGAGATTGCGCAGGAGGCGGAGAAGCGCCCGATCATGGAGATAGGAGAGAAGCTCGGGATTGGGTCTGAGGATCTTCTGCCTTACGGTC
>CANNCS010000057.1 GCA_947503115.1 uncultured Marivita sp. | reverse complement strand
CGCCCTACCGGACGTCATCACGTCAATCGGAATCAGAGATTGGGCGAAAGTGGGTCAATGATCGCAGCCCTTGGTATAAAGGCAGACTAAGCAAGAAAGAAATCCGCCCACGGTTTCCCGCAGGCGGTTTCAATCGCTTTCGTGGTGGCGGGCTTATGCCGCAGATTTTTCGGGTGCAAACCGCCCGTAGAAGCTCTGGCTTCTTGTCGCCATCTCGCGCAGCAGGTTGGGGCAGGCGAAACGGTCGCCAAAGGCTTCGACCAGTTGATTGCAGCGCTCTGCGGCGTATTCCGATCCCAGCATGTCGAGCCAGGACAGCGGGCCACCGGACCACGGCGCAAAGCCCCAGCCCAAGATCGCGCCGACGTCGCCTTCGCGGATGTCCATCAACACGCCATCCTCCAGCGCGCGCACCGCTTCGAGCGACTGCACGAAGAGAAGACGGTGCTGCACGTCGATCAGATCGGGCTGATCCTCGGCCTGCGGGTATTGTGCTGCCACGACCGACGACAGACCCTGGCGCTTGCCCTTGTCGTCATAGTCGTAGAACCCGGCCTTTGCCTTGCGGCCCAGACGGCCTTGCTCTTCCATCCAGAAGATCACCTCGTCCACCGCACCATCGGGATAGGCATCGCCCATCGCCGCACGGGTTGCGCGGGCGATCTTGGCGCCCAGATCAATCGAGGTTTCATCGACCAACTGCAGCGGACCCAGCGGCATACCAACCATCTTGGCGGCGTTCTCGATCAGGGCGAGGGCCACGCCTTCTTTCACCATCCGGATACCTTCGTTGATATACGGAATGATGCAGCGGTTGGCGTAGAAGAAGCGAGCGTCGTTGACCACGATCGGCGTCTTGCGGATCTGACGCACGAAGTCGAGCGCCTTGGCCACCGCGCGGTCGCCGGTTGCCTGACCCTTGATGATCTCGACCAGCATCATCTTCTCGACCGGCGAGAAGAAGTGAATGCCGATAAACTGCTCGGGTCGCTTCGATGCCTTTGCCAGATCGCTGATCGGCAGGGTCGAGGTGTTGGTGGCAAAGATGCAGTCCTCACCGATCACTGCTTCGACCTGCGCCGTCACTTCCGCCTTGATCTTGGGGTCTTCGAACACCGCTTCGACAATCAGGTCACAGCCCGCCAGATCGTTGTAATCCGTGGTCGCGGTGATCCGCGCCAGCATCGCATCGGCCTTGTCCTGCGTGATTTTCTTGCGGGACACGCCTTTGGCCGCGTAGTCGGCGGAATAGGCCTTGCCCTTGTCCGCCGCCGCCTGATCGCGGTCGAGCAGCACAACCTCGATGCCCGCCTGCGCCGACACCAGCGCAATGCCCGCGCCCATCATGCCCGCGCCCAGGACGCCAACCTTCTTGACCCGCTGATCTGCCACGTCCGCCGGGCGGACAGCACCCTTCTCAAGCGCCTGCTTGTTGATGAAGAGCGACCGGATCATCGCCGAGGAGGACGGGTTCATGATCACGGAGGTGAACCAGCGCGCCTCGATCTTGAGCGCGGTGTCAAACGGCACCATCGCACCTTCGTAGACCGCCGACAGCAGCGCCTTGGCCGCCGGGTAGACGCCCTTGGTCTTGCCGTTGACCATCGCGGACGCGCCGACAAAGGTCATGAATCCTGCCGGATGATAGGGTGCGCCACCGGGCATCTTGTAGCCCTTGGCATCCCACGGCTTGAGAATATCCGCATCGCCCGCGCTCAGCACCCAGGCACGCGCGTCGGCCATCGGATCGGCGGAAACTTCGTCAATCAGACCAGCGGCCTTGGCTTTGGCCGGATCAGACAGCTTGCCTTCCAGCAGGAACGGCGACGCCGCCATCGCGCCCATCTTGCGCGCCACACGGGTTGTGCCGCCGGCACCGGGGAAGATACCCACGAGAATCTCGGGCAGACCGATCTTGGCCTTCGGGTTGTCCGCCGCAAAGACGCGGTGGCAGGCGAGCGGGATCTCAAGGCCGATGCCCAGAGCCGTACCCGGAAGCACCGCCGCCACGGGCTTGCCACCTTTGTTGGTCTTGGCATCCATGCCCGCGCGTTCGATCTTGCGCAGCACGCCGTGCATTTTCATGATCCCGTCGAACACCGCCTCGGCGCCCGCTTCCTTGAGCGTGGCGAGCACGTTCAGGTCCATCCCGGCGGCAAAATCAGCCTTGCCCGAGGTGATTATGATGCCCTTCACAGCTTCGTCCGCGAGCGCATCGTCCACCAGATCGTTCAGCGTCTGCAAACCTTCGAAGCTCAGCACATTCATCGACTTCTCAGGCACGTCCCACGTGATCGTCGCGATCCCATCGGCGTCCTTGGTCATCGTAAAATCGGTCATCTTGTCTTCCCTTTCGTGGGTCTGTCTGTGCGCCGTGTCATCGGCGCGTTATGTCAAGCATGCGGCGGGCTTCGGCCTGCGCCGCGGCAATATCCGGGCTTAGAATTTCGAGTTCGGAATTGGCGAGGATCGCCTGCAGCCAAATCCCTTTCCATTGATCGTCGATCTGCATCAGCACCATGTGATTGACGTATGGGGCGACCGCGACAACGCCGTTGCGCCCCGTGGTTTCCGTTTGGTGACGCCCGGCAATCATGTCGTCGCGCCCTGCAACGAACGCAGCCTCAAGACAGGTCCGCGTGTAGGTCTCTACTCCGCGACCACGCAAATGCTCACGAAAATCCGATGTCACAAGATCCAGCTCCTCGGGTGAGGACATCACGATCTCGGTGTCATGCGTCGACATCATGTTGGGCACCGCGATGTGGCGCATCATTTCGTGCAGATCCCCGTCCATCAGCGCTTTCGACACCGCATCAAGGTTATCTTGATAGATCTGTCTTGCGAGGTCTGTCGTCATGGCGCCACCTTATGGGGAATGACAGTGCCATCGCGTCGGAGGTAACGTCGGTCCTTCCCGTCTATCTGTGTGATCAGGTCGTGATCGGAATAGTGGACAACGTCCTTTTCGTGCCGAGTTCCGATGACAAGATACCGAACCGGACCATCGGTGCGATTGATCAATTTATGCCCGATCCCCGATCCCGCAGGCCAGCAAACAGCGTCGCCCGGAGACAGCGCCGTCTCGACATCTTCAATCAGCGTTGGCCGTCCCTCCAGAATGTACACCATCTCGTCTTCGGTCTCATGCCAGTGACGTTCACTCGAAGATGACCCTGGAGGCAATTCCTCTATGAATGCGCCGAACTGCGTCAGCCCCCCCGGATCAGAGAGCAACCGAAACCGGTAAGGCCCAACCTCGTTACCGAGGATAGGATGCCCGGTTTCGCCTCCGTCCCGAAAGTCTGACGCAATCAGAGGCATGGTTCAGACCCGCTCGATAATGGTCGCGGCCCCCATGCCCGATGCGATGCAGAGCGTGGCAAGTCCCGTGCCCTTGCCGGTGCGCTCCAACTCATCCAGCAGAGTGCCGATGATGATCGCGCCAGTGGCGCCCAGCGGGTGACCCATCGCGATGGAACCGCCATTGACGTTCACTTTGTCCGCATCGACATCAAAGGCTTGCATGAAGCGCAGTACCACTGAGGCGAAGGCTTCGTTCACCTCGAACAAGTCGATATCACTGATGGACATGCCACTGTCAGCGAGGATCTTTTCCGTCACCGGTACCGGGCCAGTCAGCATGATGGTCGGGTCGGTACCGATCTTGGCCGTCGCCTTGATCCGCGCGCGTGGCTTGAGGCCCCATTTCTCGCCGAATTCCTTGTTGCCGATCAGCACGCCAGCGGCGCCATCAACGATGCCGGACGAATTGCCTGCATGGTGAATGTGGTTGATCCGCTCCAGGTGCGGGTATTTCATCAACGCGATGGCATCAAAACCGGGCATCATTTCGCCCATTTGCTGGAATGCCGGGTTCAGGCCTCCCAGGCTTTGCATGTCGGTGCCGGGACGCATGTATTCGTCGTGGTCGAGGATCGACAAACCGTTCTGGTCTTTGACTGTGATGATCGACTTGGCGAACCGCTTGTCATCCCACGCCGCCTTGGCCCGGCGCTGGCTTTCCATGGCAAGCATATCGGCATCGTCACGGGAGAACCCGTATTCGGTGGCGATGATATCGGCCGAGATACCCTGCGGGACAAAATAAGTCTCCATCGCGATTGAAGGATCAACGGCAATCGCCGCGCCATCGCTGCCCATCGCCACGCGTCCCATCATCTCGACACCGCCCGCGATATAGGCATCACCTGCACCGCCCTTGATCTGGTTGGCGGCAAGGTTCACCGCTTCCATGCCCGACGCGCAGAAGCGGTTGATCGCCAGACCCGGGATCGATTGATCAAGCCCCGAGGCCAGAACAGCGGTCCGCGCAAGACAGCCGCCCTGTTCGCCCACTTGGGTGACGTTGCCCCAAATCACGTCTTCGACTGCATGGCCCTCAAGCCCGTTGCGATCCTTCACCGCGTCCAGCACCTGCGCGCTCAGGCGCACCGAGGTCACCTCGTGCAGGCTTCCGTCTTTGCGGCCCTTGCCACGCGGTGTACGCACGGCGTCGTAGATATACACTTCAGTCATTCTGCTCTCCGTCTCAGGCCCGATCCGCTGGGGATCCGGGCATCAAATCGTATGGGTGTTTCCAGCCGGGCAGTCCCTGAATGTTGGACAGCCAGCGGTCGATATTCGGCCATTCCGCGCGGTCAAAACCAAACGGTTCGGGGTAAAATAGGTAGCCGCAACAGGTCAGGTCCGCATTGGTGACAGCATCGCCCACAATCCAGTCGCGCCCCTCAAGATGCGCATCGAGCACCGCGTAGGCCGCTTTCATCCGCCCCTGCATGAACGCGATCACCTCGGCTGGGCGCTTGTCTTCGGGCAGGAAGTTCATCAGGAACCGCAACGGTCCCGATGTGCCGCTGAATTTCTGGTTGTCCCAAATGATCCAGCGCAGGATTTCCAGCTTTTCCATCGCGTCCTTGCCGCCGAACTTGCCATAGGTGTCCGACAGATAAGTCTGGATTACACCGGATTGAGTGAGCCTGACGTCGCCATCCACCAACACAGGCGCTTCGCCCATCTCGTTCACATCGGCACGATACTCTGGGGTGCGGGTTTCGCCGCCGAAGAAGTCGACCTTCACCGGCGACCAATTCAGGCCTGCCAGTTCAAGCGCCAAAGCCGCCTTGTAGGAATGTCCGCTTTCGCCAAAGCAATAGAGTTGAATGGTCATCTGGTCTGATCCTCGACTGTCAGGGGTGAGCGGAAAGGCCAGGAGCCTCCGGCGGGAGTTTATTTGGCAAGATGAAGCAGGGAGCGGTTTCATCTTTACAGATCGTTAAGGTTAACCGCGTGATAGTGGTTCTGCATGGCAGACTGGAGAGTTGCGCCATGTGCAAGGTGAAGCCCCGCCAACCGTGCCTGACACCGCGTGGTAAAGAGGCCAACCGGCGGGGTGGAGCAAATCGCACGCCTTCATCTTGCAGGATAAACTCCCGCCGGAGGCGTCCTGCATGTGCCACATGCAACAAGGTCGGGCGCATCAGAGCGCCCTCGCAATCAGCTCTTTCATGATCTCGTTGGTGCCGCCGTATATGCGCTGTACGCGGGCATCGGCCCACATTTCGGCCACGGCATATTCCTGCATGTAGCCATAGCCGCCATGCAATTGCACACAGTCGTCCAGCACTTCCCCTTGCGTATCCGACAGCCAGTATTTCGCCATAGCCGCCTTTTCCACCGACAGCTTGCCCTGCAGATGCTCGACCATGCAGGCGTCGAGGAAGGCGCGGGCGACGGTGGTCTTGGTCTGGCATTCGGCCAGCTTGAATCGGGTGTTCTGGAATTGCGTCAGAGGTCCGCCGAAAGCCTCGCGTTCCTTGCAATAGGAGATGGTGCGGTCAACCGCGCCTTCCATGGCGCCGACGGCGCCGCAGCCGATGATAAGCCGTTCCTGCGGCAGCTGCTTCATCATCTGGTAGAAGCCCTGACCTTCCTCACCGCCCAGCAGGTTTTCCGGCACGATCTCGACATTGTCGAAAAACAGTTCGGACGTGTCAGCCGCGTGGCAGCCAACCTTTTCCAGATTGCGACCGCGTTGAAAGCCCTCTGCGCCGTCGGTTTCCACGACGATCAAAGACGTACCTTTTGACCCGAGTGAGGGGTCGGTCTTGGCCGCCACGATGATCAGGTTGGCATGTTGGCCGTTGGTGATGAACGTCTTTTGCCCAGACAGCCGATATGCGTTGCCGTCCCTGACCGCGCGGGTCTTGATGCCTTGGACGTCCGACCCGCCCGAAGGCTCTGTCATTGCCAAGGCGCCGATCAGTTCACCGGTGACCATTTTGGGCAGCCAGCGCTTCTTTTGCTCTTCAGTGCCATAGGAAAGGATGTAATGCGCCACGATGCCGGAATGGATGCCATGGCCCCAACTTGCGAGATTGGCGCGGCCCGCTTCCATCAGGATCACCGCTTCGTGGCCGAAATCGCCGCCGACACCACCGTATTCCTCGGGGACCGATGGGCAAAGCAGTCCCAATTCACCGGCCTGAGCCCAAGTTTCCCGGTCCATCTGCCCCTGCTTGCGCCACTTGTCGTAAAGCGGCTGCCATTCGGTTTCGATGAATTTGGCTGTCATCTCGGCAAGCATCTCGTGCTCGTCGGTCATCCAGTTTGATCGCATGGCTCCCCCCAAATCGCGCGTTATCGTTTTCGTTCGTCAAGCTCGGCTGTGAACAGCCTGAGCCGATGTCCCAACGCTTCATCATCTGTGACGCTGTCGAAATTTTCGAACAGGAAGGACAGCGCCTCACCTTCGTCCAGACCCGCCTCTTCGGCAAACCGCTTGAGGCGGCGATAGCCATCCTCTGTCATGGCAGCCGGAAAGCGGCGGGTCAGACGAAAGCGTTTTGGCATCTGTCCTCCCGGACTTTAAAAGTTGGCCGCCTCCAGCGCCATCACGGTGTCTGCACCTGTCTCAATCCGAGCAAGGTGCATTTTGGTGGCTGGCAGTTGTCGTGCCATGTAGTAGCGCCCGGTGGCCAGCTTTGTCTCGTAGAACGCCACGTCGGACGCACCGTCTTTCAAAGCTTTCGAGGCTGCAAGCCCCATCCGGGCCCACATGTAGCCAAGGCAGACATGGCCGAACATGTGCATGAAGTCATAGGAACCAGCGAGCGCGTTGTTCGGGTTCTTCATGCCGTTCTGCATGAAATACATCGCCGCTGCCTGAAGGTCCTTCGACGCCGCCTTGAGCGGTTCGAGGAAGTCGCGATCAAACGCGTCATCCTGATCTTTGGTCTCGGCTGCAAACGATTTGATCATGTCGAAGAACGCCATGACATGCTTGCCGCCGTCCTGCGCGAGCTTGCGGCCCACGAGGTCAAGCGCCTGAATGCCGTTTGCGCCCTCGTAAATCATGGCGATCCGGGCGTCGCGGGCGAATTGGGACATGCCCCATTCTTCGATATAGCCATGGCCGCCATAGACCTGCTGGGCGTTGACCGCCATCTCGAAGCCCTTGTCGGTCTGGAAACCCTTGATAATTGGGGTCAGCAGGGAAATCAGACCATCGGCATTCTTGTCGGAATTCTTGTGCGCCCGGTCGATCAGGTAGGCACCCCAATAGGTGAAAGCACGTGCGCCTTCGGTAAAGGATTTCTGGTCCATCAGGTTGCGACGGATGTCGGGGTGCACGATGATCGGGTCCGCCGATTTCTCGGGGGCTTTGACACCGGTCACGTCGCGGCCCTGAAGCCGGTCATTGGCGTAGGCCACGGCGTTCTGATAGGCGACTTCGGCCTGTGCGTAGCCCTGAAGGCCTACACCCAGACGCGCTTCGTTCATCATGGTGAACATGGCGCGCATGCCTTTGTGCATCTCGCCGATCAGGTAGCCTGTCGCCTCGTCATAGTTCATGACGCAGGTTGAGTTGCCATGGATGCCCATCTTTTCTTCGATCTTGCCAACGGACACGCCGTTGCGGTCGCCAAGGCTGCCGTCTTGGTTCACGATGAACTTCGGCACGATGAACAGCGATACACCTTTGATGCCGTCGGGGCCGCCGGGGATTTTCGCCAGAACAAGGTGGATGATGTTCTCAGCCATGTCGTGATCGCCTGCCGAGATGAAGATCTTCTGACCGGTCACCTTATAGGAGCCATCATCCTGAGGAACCGCCTTGGTGCGCATCAGACCCAGATCGGTACCGCAATGTGGTTCGGTCAGGTTCATGGTGCCGGTCCACTCGCACGTGGTCATCTTCGGCAGATAGGTCTGCTTTTGCGCGTCCGAGCCATGGAAATAGATCGCCGAATAAGCACCGTGCGTTAGGCCTTGGTACATGTTGAAGGCCATATTTGACGACACAAACGGCTCCTGTGCTGCGGTGTGCATCAGGTAGGGAAGACCCTGACCGCCATATTCCGGGTCACAATCAAGCGCCGTCCAGCCGCCATCTTTCATCTGCTGGAACGCGTCTTTGAAACCAGTCGGGGTGCGTACAACGCCGTTTTCCAACACACAGCCTTCGGTGTCTCCAACCGCGTTCAACGGCATCAAAACTTCAGAGGCCAGCTTGCCCGCTTCCTCGATCACCGCTCCGGTGAAGTCTCGGTCGAGCTCTTCGTATCCGGGGATATCCTGTTCCGAGGCGTTCAGAACGTCGTGCAGAATGAACTGCATGTCTTTCAGAGGTGCGGTATAGCTTGGCATGGCGGTCTCCCTAAATGCGATGCGGCTTACTCAGCCGCCTTTTTGGCTTGATCCATCGACGCGAGCATTTTCTCGCCCCAACGCATCTGTTCCTTGAGCTCATCAATGGCCTGGTTCAGCTCGTCCCGCTGCTCTTCCATGTCGGACAGGCGCTGCTGAGCGATTTCGTAGGTCCGGGCCAACTGTGTCTGCTGCTGGTCACCCATGTGGTAGAGGTCCAGAAGCTGGCGGATTTCTTCGAGGCTGAAGCCAAAGCGCTTGCCGCGCAGGATCAGCTTGAGTCGCGCGCGGTCGCGCTTGGTGAAGAGCCGTTTCTGGCCTTCCCGGATCGGGAACAGCAGTTCCTTGGCCTCATAGAACCGCAGGGTGCGCGGTGTGACGTCGTAGGAGTCACACATTTCCCTTATGGTCATGATACGGTCGTCGGTCATTTTCATCATCCTTTTCGGTGCCAGTCATGGCATCGAAATGCGAAGGTTGGCGCATTCTTACAATGGGAATTTACGTTGACGTAACTCAGACGCCACGTCACTTTTTCGTTGACGTAAGATCAGGCAACGTCATCTGCGCTTTGCCGAAATATTCTTTCAAACCGCTTTGAGTCCAACGGCAGTGGCAGGTCAGGAATACCTGACCCAAAGCCAACATGGCATTGCCTGCGACTCGTTCAGCGTTGACAAAGGGTGCGGGTTTGGACCGGTATCAATTGCTCAGCTTAGAAACTGTGTCATCGCGCAGTTTTTGCAATTCGTCGATCGCATCATCAAGCTGTGTGCGCTGTTCAGCCAATTCACCCAGTTGCCGATCTGCAAGGGCGATCCATGCGCGGTTCTGCGCTTCGGTACCGTCCTTTTCGTAGATCAGCAGCCATTGACGTATGTCTTCCAGCTGGAACCCGAACTTGCGGCCACGCAGGATCAGCGTCATGCGGGCGACCTCTTTCGGGCCGTACCAGCGCGACCGCCCCTCGCGGTCCGGTTGCAAGAGTTCGATATATTCGTAGTACCTGAGCGTGCGCGGCGTCACATCGAACTTGGCGCACATCTCCTTGAAACTCAGACGCTGGTCAGTCATTCCAAATCCCTCTCCCCGGGTGACCATAAAAGCGCGCAGCGAGTAGGGCAACAGCGTCATCACACGGCTGGTTTCCCAGAGCGAAGCGGCGTACACCGATCAGAACAGCCAAGGACAGACTATGACCGTCGACAAAGCCAAGATCGCAAGGCAATTCATCCAGACCATTCCGCATTCCAAGGCGCTGGGCATGGAAATCACCGCGCTGGGCGATGGCATGGCGGAAATCACCATGCCCTATGACGAACGATTCATTGGTGATCCCAAGACGGGTGTTATTCACGGTGGGGCGGTGTCTGCGTTGATGGACACCTGCGGCGGCGCTGCGGTCATGAGCCACCCGGATGCGCCTGCAGGCACTGCGACCATCGATCTGCGCATCGACTACATGCGTGCTGCAACTCCGGGTCAGGCGATTACCGCGCGGGCCGAGGTTTATCACATCACGCGTTCAGTCGCCTTTGTGCGCGCCACAGCCTGCGATGACGACACTGACCGCCCTGTGGCCACCGCCACCGGGGCCTTTACCGTGGAGGGTCGCTGACATGGCTCGCAAAGCACCAGAACCGGTTCAGATCGTCAAACAACGCCGCGATGCCGCGCTAAATGCGCTGGTGGGCGGTGTGCCCTACATTAATTTCATGGGCATCAGCTTTGATCGGCGCGGCGACGAACTGACTGGCGTGTTGTCCTTCGAAGACAAACTGATTGGCAACCCGATCCTGCCAGCCATCCATGGCGGCGTGACAGCGGCTTTTCTTGAAGTCACCGCAGTGATTTCCCTTAGCTGGGCGTATATCTGGGAAGATTTCGAAAGCGGGACTTTGGATGTGGAAGCATTGGCCGCTGGCAACCTGCCGCGTCTGCCCAAGACCATCGACTTTACCGTTGACTACTTGCGCTCGGGTCTGCCGCGCGATGCCTATGCCCGCGCCACGATCACACGCGCCGGGCGGCGCTACGCGTCTGTTCAGGCCGAAGCGTGGCAAGACAACAAAGACCGGCCTTTCGCACAGGCGACGGCCCATTTTTTGATGCCGCGACCGGACCAATCGTCCGATCAATCCGGTGACTGACAGGGGTCTTGCGCCGCGTGACATCAACAACCGCCGCGTTCTCAAGATCGCGCTGCCGATTGTCCTGTCAAATGTCACCATCCCTATCCTCGGTGCGGTGGACACGGGAGTGGTTGGCCAGATGGGCGAAGCCGCACCGATCGGAGCGGTGGGCATCGGCGCTGTGGTGCTGTCGGCAATCTACTGGATTTTCGGCTTCCTGCGCATGGGCACCACGGGATTGGCAGCACAGGCGTTGGGGCAGGGCAACCGTGCCGAGGTGGCGGCTCTTCTGACGCGGGTGCTGATGATCGGCTTCGCCGGGGGTGCGCTGATCATTGCGTTGCAACTACCGATCCTCTGGGCTGCGTTCCGTCTGTCCCCGGCCAGCCCCGAGGTCGAGACACTGGCGCGTGGCTATATGCAGATCCGCATCTGGTCGGCCCCCGCCGCAATTTCCGTGTTCGGCATAACCGGCTGGCTTATCGCTCAGGAACGCACCCGTGCCGTGCTCGTGCTGCAAGTCTGGATGAACGGGATCAACGTGCTGCTGAACTTGTGGTTCGTGCTGGGACTCGGCTGGGGGGTGAACGGCGTGGCCTTTGCCACCTTCCTCGCGGATTGGAGCGCATTGGCCATGGGGCTCTACCTCTGCCGGGCTGCATTCAAAGTGCCCGACTGGCGCGACTGGGCGCGGGTGTTTGACCGGGTCAAGCTGCGGCGCATGGCGCAGGTCAATTCGGACATCATGATCCGGTCGCTGCTGCTTCAGGTCATTTTTCTGTCCTTCCTGTTTCTTGCGGCTGATTTCGGCGATGTGACGCTTGCGGCCAATCAGGTCTTGCTGCAATTTCTGAGCATTACCTCCTACGCGCTTGATGGATTTGCCTTTTCTGCTGAGGCGCTGGTGGGGCAGGCCGTGGGCGCGCGGGCGGTGCCGCTGCTGCGCCGCTCGGTCTGGGTGGCGAGTCTCTGGGGGCTTGCGGCCTCGGTTCTGCTGGCGGTCGGGTTCTGGGTGTTCGGCAACGACATCGTTGCGATCATGGCCAAGAACACCGAGGTGCAGGCGGCGGCCGCTATTTATCTGCCATGGATGGTGTGCGCGCCGGTTCTGGCGCTTGCCTCCTTCATGCTCGACGGCATCTTCATCGGTGCGACCCGCACCGCTGATATGCGTAACATGATGGCTCTGTCGACGCTGGTTTATGTCGGTGCGGCATTTGCGCTTGTGCCGTACTTTGGCAACCATGGGCTTTGGATCGCGCTGCTGATCTCGTTTGTTGCGCGCGGCGCGACGCTGGCAGCGCGTTACCCGTCGCTAGAGAGGTCTGTCGCGCGTTAAGGATCCGTTTACTCTGATTTGGCGGAAAAGACGCAGGACACATTTACTCGATCATTTGACACCCCAGTCTTGGCTGACCCAGATGCTGTCCTTTGCAAAAGCGCAGAAGGGTGGTCTGGTGAACCGTCAGAAACGCGATTTCGAAATCGAAAGCCCCAAGCCAATTCGAATTGGCTTGAAAACCGGGTTTCGAAACGTGGTTCAAAGCGCCTTCGAAGGCGCTTGCCCTTGCTCATCCCGCACCACCCCGCTACCTGTGTCCCGTTCGACAAAAGAGGCGCGCGATGAACGATCTATTCAACAGCTTCATGACTGGTCCTGACGAGAAGGGCCGGTTCGGTATTTTCGGCGGGCGGTTTGTCTCTGAAACCCTGATGCCGCTCATCCTCGAGTTGGAAGAGCAGTATGAGCGCGCCAAGACCGATGACAGCTTCTGGGCCGAAATGGATTTCCTTTGGAAGCATTATGTGGGCCGTCCGTCGCCGCTGTATCATGCGGAACGCCTGTCTGACCATCTGGGCGGCGCGAAAGTCTACATGAAGCGCGACGAGTTGAACCACACCGGCGCGCATAAGATCAACAACGTGCTGGGCCAAATCATCCTTGCTCGTCGTATGGGAAAAACCCGCATCATCGCCGAAACCGGCGCGGGCCAACACGGCGTGGCCACGGCCACTGTCTGCGCTAAGTTCGGTCTGAAATGCGTCGTCTACATGGGCGCGCATGACGTCGAACGTCAGGCTCCTAACGTGTTCCGTATGAAACTACTGGGCGCCGAAGTGATCCCGGTGACGTCCGGGCGAGGTACGCTCAAAGACGCGATGAACGACGCGCTGCGCGACTGGGTGACAAATGTGCGCGACACGTTCTACTGCATCGGCACCGTGGCGGGTCCGCACCCGTACCCGGCGATGGTCCGTGATTTTCAGGCGATCATCGGCAAGGAAGCCAAGGAACAGATGCACGAGGCCGAAGGCCGTCTGCCCGACACCATCATCGCCGCTATCGGTGGTGGCTCTAACGCGATGGGCCTGTTCTATCCGTTCCTTGACGACAAAGAGGTCAACATCATCGGCGTCGAAGCCGGGGGCAAGGGCGTGAACGAGAAGATGGAGCATTGCGCCTCTCTCACCGGTGGACGCCCCGGCGTGCTGCACGGCAACCGCACCTATCTATTGCAAGATGAAGACGGGCAGATCCTTGAAGGCTTCA
Source organism: uncultured Marivita sp. (assembly GCA_947503115.1). Lineage (GTDB taxonomy): Bacteria > Pseudomonadota > Alphaproteobacteria > Rhodobacterales > Rhodobacteraceae > Marivita. Next base: position 13,653 of record CANNCS010000057.1, on the reverse strand, counting down.
GCATCTCTGCTGGTCTCGACTATCCGGGCATCGGCCCGGAACACGCATGGCTGCACGACATCGGCCGCGCGCAGTACGTTTCGATCACCGACAAAGAGGCACTTGGGGCGTTCCAGCTTTGCTGTGAACTTGAAGGGATCATTCCGGCGCTCGAACCTAGCCACGCCTTGGCGCATGTGATGAAGATCGCACCTGAACTCCCCAAGGACCACATCATCTGCATGAACATGTGCGGACGGGGCGACAAAGACATCTTTACCGTCGCCAAACATCTTGGATTCGATATGGGCTGACAGTCCGCCGCATAAACCTGCGGTCTAGACAGACTTCCAAACCCCTCGTGCCCAAGGCACGGGGGGTTTTTCTTTGTCACAAAACGCCCAAGGGTCCGCATAAACCTTGGTTTAGTGGCATGTGGCATGGGTTTACGGGCCGCGAATTAAACCTCGGACAAATGGTTCATCGCGCCCCATGCGGTCAATGTCACGGCAGCTGCGACACCGCAGACCATCTGAAGCTAGAGGACCAAGCCCGTGAAAAAGACATTGATTTCCGCCGTCATCGCGACCTTCGCAGGAACCATGACATACGCGCAATCTGCAACTGACCAAATTATCAACGATCTCACCAGTCAGGGATTTGAGCGAATTGAGATCGACAATGGTATCGGACAGATCAAGGTCGAAGCGATCCGTGGTACTCAGAAACTTGAAGTGGTCTACGACCGTGCCACCGGGAGCATCCTCAAACAGGAAGTCGAGCGCGTGCACGCTGGAGAGGACACCCGACCCGGTGTCGAGATCCGCAACCGTGATCGCGACTTCGTAGATGTGTCGGATGAAAGCAATACCTCGACATTTACCTCGACGTCGTCCGCTTCGGCTTTTGTCAATACGAGTAGTGACAACACTGACCAGCTCATCCGCGATCTGCAGGATCAGGGCTTCACGCGAATTGAGGTTGAGAACGGAGTGAGCCAGACCAAGGTCGAGGCGATCCGCGGTACGGAGAAGGTCGAAACAGTCTTTGATCGTGCGACGGGTGACGTCATCAGTCAAGAAGTCGAAACCGTTCGCGACGGTGAAGACACAAGCCCGGGTGTTGAAATCGAAAACCGCAGCCGCGATTTTGTCGATGCTGAGGGATCGGACGATGATGACGACGACCTGAGCGGCGGTCGCGATGATGACGACGATGACGACGACGACCTGAGCAGCGGTCGCGATGATGACGACGATGATGACGACGACCTGAGCAGCGGTCGCGATGATGACGACGATGATGACGACGACCTGAGCGATGGTCGCGACGACGACGACGATGATGACGATCACGGTCAGGACGATGATTCCCAGAATAGTGACGACGATGACGACAGCGACGATGACGACAATGACGATGACGACGATGATCAGGATGACGACGACGGAGATGATGGTGACGACGACGATGATGATGACGACGATTGATCCGTCTGATAGCTGAAGAACCGAGGCTTCCGTCCCACCGACGGGAGCCTCTTGGAGGTTGGGAATGAAAAGAAGACAACTTTTGGCAGGTCTGATGGCCGGGGTCGCAATGCCCGGAACCGTTCTCGCGCAGACCGCCGAGGATCAGGTGGTCGATCAACTCAAGCGCCAAGGTTACCGCAGGATCAGCCTTTCACGCACATTGTTGGGGCGTACGCGGATTGTTGCGACTGGCCCGGGGGGGCGTCGTGAGATCATTCTTAACCCCTCCACAGGTGCGATTTTGCGGGATTATGTAGACCGTTCCGACGACGATGATCGAGACGACAACGACGATAATCGTGACGGCGGCAACGGATCCAGTGGTGATGATCGGGACGACGACGATGACGACCGCGATGCAAACCAAAACGATGACCGCGATGACAACAGCGGACGCGGTAGCAGCGATGACGACGACGATGATGATGACAGCGACGATGATGACGACGACGACGATGATGATGATGGTGACGACGACGGCGACGATGATGATGGTGACGACGACGGCGACGATGATGACGACGATTGATCCAATGACGGCCAGAGCGCCGAAGAACCAGTGAAAGTTTGGTTTGTCCTGTTTCCGCTTTTGGCGCTGCAACTTGGCAGCGGCCTTTTCCTGTTGTGGGACATCCTTGGCAGTATCCTTGGCATCAAGTCATCGCCAATTGCGTGGGTCTATTATGAATTGGCCCAGATCGGTGCGGTGATCGGTTTGATCCTCGGCGTGGTGGTCAGCGCGACGCTTTTGGTGCGGTCGATTCGCAAACAACGCGCCGCCGAAGAAAGCCTGCGCTTGGCTTCGGGCGCGTTCATGGAAGTGCTACACGAACGCTTTTCTGAATGGGAACTGACCCCGGCGGAAAAAGATGTGGCAATGTTTTCGATCAAAGGACTGAGCACAGCCGACATCGCGGCCCTGCGCAACACCTCGGAAGGCACAGTCAAGGCCCAGACCAATGCGATCTATCGAAAAGCCGGGGTTTCCGGACGTCCACAATTGCTAAGCCTCTTCATCGACGAGTTGATGAGCGACAACATCGGCAATGGTCCTTTGACGCCTGCGCCAGAGGTGATCGAAAAGGCGCCGTGATCCGGGTCAGGTCTCGAACGTATCGATGTCGTGTTGTTCCAGCACCCGCATCGGCACAATGTCCAACGCACGCTTGTGGGTCGCGGCCAGATTAACCTTAGGTGCGCAGCCCTCGTCGTGTGCCTGAAGGAATCGCGATGCGCACAGGCACCAATGGTCTCCGGGCTTTAACCCCGGAAAGCGGAACTGCGGCACGGGCGTACTCAGGTCATTGCCCACATATTTTGAGAAGGCCAGAAACTCTGCCGTCATGACTGCGCAGACAGTATGGCTACCATTGTCGGCTGCGCAGGTGTTGCAATGCCCATCGCGGAAGAACCCGGTCAGAGGTTCGTTAGAGCACCCTTCAAGTGGGCCGCCCAACACGTTGATTGCGTCGTCTGGTTCCATCTGGGCCTCCTGCATTGCCAGTCAGTCCAACCTAGGTGGGATCGTCGGCCCAATCCACCCAGCGCCCGTGAAAATCTGCGCGACCAAGGTCGATGTGATGGTTTCCCGGCCAAAGACGCGCCGTCACCGCCGCTCCCCGCGCTGTGCCATCCGCCTCCATGCGCAACCAAGCCACGGGGGTCTCGGATGTAGCCTGTGCGCCTGCCGCTTCGATCAGAGCTGTGCCGGTGGCTTGCCGTTCCGGCGGGAAGTATTGCCACGCGACCGTGTGATAGATCAGGTGCATCCGCCCTTGCGGGGCGTCGGCCAGCCGTCCCTCTAGCCAGTCGACAGCATCGCTTTGGTCCACATGTGCACGGTTCACTTGGATTGCCGCATCGGTCAAGGCCACGCGATGCGCCTGATCGGCCCAAAGATAGGCGCGCAAGCGCAGCGCGTGCTCGGGGGTGTGCGGATCAAGCGGGTTAAGATCGACACCCCGGCGGTCGGTCACGGTAAAGGGCGCGATGACCGGTGCCGGGCCAGACCAATCGGGCGCCAGCGTCAGCGCGGCGTTCTCTGGCCCCAACCGGGTGTCGCCTGCGGTCAAAGCGTATTGTTCAAGCATCAGGTTCAGCCCGGCGCTGGCGCCCAATTCAGACAAATGGACCTGCGTGACCTCAGAGCGATGCACCAACGCATGTGCCCCCGCAATCAACACCGCCGAACGGCGCACCTCATTGGTTTGCGGTGGCGAGGTGATCCACTGGATAAGAAAGGCTTCGTGTCGGGACAACGCAGATGCCAGAACTGATTTCAGCACATTGTCGGACACGTCGTTTGGCGGATACGCGGCGATCAGTTCGGGATCCTGCTGCGTCAACACCAACGCGTGTAGGCCAGAGGCCAGCCGCAAGGGCAGGGAGTGCCCGCTTGGACCGATATCGCCCTCAAAAGCCTGCACCGCCGCGTCGAGTGACGACCCCGCAGGCCAAACCTCAGCCAGAAATGGCAACATCCGCCCCATGAACGGCGACCCCAATGCAGCGCAAGCTTTAGCTTGCTGGGCCAAGGCGTCGAACAGAGTCATCGAAAACGATCCACTAGCTTTTGCAACGGGTTGCGATTGTCCGGCTCAGGGTCGAATTGTGGTGTCGGCGCGGGCTTTGGCACATCTACCTTTTGTGCCTTAGCGGGCGATGTGGACGACCGGGGTGGGGCCACGCGCAGCGCCACCGCGTTCATGAACTTGCCTGTGTCGCCGTCCGCAAGTTGCGCCGCCCCGTCCGAGATCCCACGCAACAGATCATCCAGCCAGGTCTCGTCCGCCTTCGGGAAATCGTGCAGCACATAACCCGCGACCTTGTCCTTGTGGCCGGGATGCCCGATGCCCAGACGCACGCGCCCGTAAGCCTCCCCGATATGGCCGTGGATCGACCGTAGGCCATTATGTCCCGCATGTCCGCCGCCTTGTTTGACGCGGCATTTGCCGGGGGCAAGATCAAGCTCGTCATGGAACACGACAACGTCCGATGGCTCCAGCTTGTAGAACTGCATCGCCGCCTGCACCGACTGGCCCGAGCGATTCATGAACGTACCGGGCTTGAGCAGCAGCACCTTGTCGCTGCCTAGCCGCCCTTCGGTCACTTCGCCCTGAAACTTGGATTTCCAGGGGCCAAACCCGTGATCCGACGCGATCTGGTCCATCGCCATGAAGCCGATATTGTGCCGATTCCGGGCATAGCCGGACCCTGGATTTCCCAGTCCCACAAAGAGTCTCATTGCTGCCCGTGCCTCCATGTGCAAAGCGGTTGTCTCTCTCTAGGCGAAACCAGAGCCAAGGGCAAAAGCCCAAACGTCAGATCTGCGCCAGCACCAAAGCCGTCGCTGCGGAAATGCCCAAGACCCAGCCAATCGCCAGATGTACGCGCAAAAGCAGCACCGCGGAAAGGGCGATCAGTGCGATGGCGGGCCAGTTGAGTGTCGCCAGATCCGGCAGCCAAAGCCGCAACACGCCGATCTGGGTCTTGGTCACCGATCCGAACAGCACATGCAACGCAAACCAAAGCGACAGATTCAGGATCACCCCAACCACCGACGCTGTGATCGCACGCAATGCTCCGTTCAGACGCGGTTGAGCTGAAATCCAGTCGATGTAGGGCGCACCAATAAAGATCCACAGGAAACAGGGCACGAAGGTCACCCAAAGCGTCATCACCCCGCCCGCGATGGCCAGCGCATACCCACCTTCGCGGAACGCGGCCAAAGTGCCGACAAACTGCGTAACAAGGATCAGTGGGCCGGGTGTGGTCTCTGCCAACCCCAACCCGTCCATCATCTCGGTCGGGGTCAGCCAGCCGAACTGCACGACCACGTCCTGCGCCATGTAGGCCAGCACTGCGTAAGCGCCGCCAAAAGTGACAACCGCAAGTTTCGAAAAGAAGAGCGCGATCTCTGTCAGGATCGTTCCGCCAAACAACAGGTCCACCGCCAGAACGGGCAAACCCCAAACCGCTAGACCGATCAGGATAGTGATCAGGGTTCTGCCTGCGGATACGGTCACAGGCAGGGCCGGGGTCGCGTCAGCATGCGTGACCACCAATGCGCCGTAAATGCCAGCCGCCAGAACGATGACCGGAAACGGCACCGCAAAGAAAAAGATCGCGACAAAGGCGAGGCCCGCTAAGACCCAATGCGTGGTGCCGTGCAGCGCCCTCTTCGATACTTTAAGCAGCGCCTCGACTACGATCACCACCGCCACGGCCTGTACGCCTAGAAACAGCGTGCCCACCAGCGGCAGGTCGCCGTACGTCACATAGAGCAGCGCCAGCGCAAAGATCACCGCAGCCCCCGGCAGGACGAACAGCAATCCGGCAATCAGCCCGCCCAGAACGCCGTGCAGTCGCCAGCCCGCATAGGTGGCCAGCTGCATCGCTTCCGGTCCGGGCAAGAGCATGCAAAAGCTGAGCGCATTCAGAAACTGTTTCTCGGTCAGCCAATCGCGCTCATCCACCAACATCCGGTGCATCAGTGCAATCTGCGCAGCCGGACCGCCGAAAGACAAAAGGCCGATTTTGAGGAAGACGAAGAAAAGTTGAGGTGTGGATACGCTCATGCCGAGTTGCCCGTGCTGGGCCAGTCATGAGTTTCGTTCGTCGCATCGCGCGCCCATCGATAGAAGGCGTCGTAAAGAAGAAACCCCGTCTCCATCTGCTCGAGATCATCGCGGTACATACGCGACAGTCCAAGTGACGCGGCCAGCAATCCGGCAGATTCTGGGGCCACTTCATGCCGATCCGTGTCTGCTCCACGAACTATGGTTGCCAATCTGTCCAACGCCTCGTTTCCGATCCCAAATTCTGAAATCATTGTATCAAAGGTGCATGTGTCACCACGATGACTCCAAAAGACGTCTTCCACATCAAATGGGGTCGCCGAGAATTTGTCGGCCACATTCAAAACCTGACTTGGTGCCACGAACAGGAATTGTGCCTTCGGATCGACAAAACGTCGGATCAACCAAGGACAGGCTATACGGTCGATCTTTGGACGATGGCGCGTGACCCATAGGGTATGACCTGTGGCTTGGTGTTTCGGCAACTTCGCGGCGTTGACCAGTGGCAAGCCAGCAGCGCGCCAGGCCACATGTCCGCCTTCAAGCGTTTCTGCCGTAATGCCCCGGGTGCGCAAAAGAGCAGCCGCGCCCTGACTGATCTTGAAACCTTTTTGGCAATAAACAACTGCGGAAAGGTAGCCCAAGTCTGTGGCGCAGCGGTCCATGTCGTCAAAGCGATACCGGACGGCACCGGGGATCAGATACGGGTCTGCGTCGTAGTCTTCGTCAATGCGCACGTCGATCAGCACCGGAGCGAGCGGTGTGCCGATAAGGCGAGCAAGTTGAGTTGTGGTAATTTCAGTCGGTGAGGCCATAGCGCCATCCTTCCCGTAAGACAGGTTGCAAGGATGCGGGTCTTTGGCTGTCGCCTCACGAGGCATCCGCGTGCCCCTTGAGCGGTTTGTGCCAGCCTGTGCAAGCGGCTGTCAAGTCACTCGGATTTACTCACAAGATGTCGCATTGCGCCGTGCCGTTTCAAAAATCCAGTCAGGTTTGAAGCCGAAATGCGCCGTCAGATTGCTATGGTGTGTCCATCCGTCGAATTCACCGTCATCGTCCACATCGACCTCTATTAAGGTGTCCGTGGCCTCGCCCACGCGTGCAGCATTGGCGAAGTCGATCTTGGGCGAAAGCCTTTTGACCTGACCGGCCTTGCACGCGCTCATTTGTGCCACCTCCGACGATGAAGACCCCTTATCGCGCCGCACCACCGCATCGCCATCGCAAGCGAACCTACGGGTGGCGAAGATATCAAAGGTGCGGCCCTCGTCCACGAAATAGCGTTCGCCCGCCCGCCAAAGGCCCACATCTGCGGGCTGAAACATGTTCTGCACATTGGTATCAAGCGGCAACCCGCGTTGGCAGACCGACCCGCGCCCGCCGAACCATTCCCGGTCGACTTGGTTCTGAAACAGATGCCAGTCGCCCGAACGGTGAAATGCGCTGGTTCGGGAAAACGCGCGCGAAGCCGAGATCCACGAATACTCGATCAACCCCGCATTGCGCAGGATCTGATGCGCGTGCCCGCTGCCATACGCCCCGGTGCGAAAACCCGCCGCGTCCATCCGGGATTTGATCACCCGGAAATAACGGGTCATCCCTTCGATGGTCTCGGTGTCGCTTTCGGTGAAGTTGAAATCTACACCGAAATAAATCGCCGTTCCGCGCGGTTGCCCCAAGGCCTGCGCCTGAAAGATCGCGGCCTGTACGTCCAACTCCGCTTCTTCTTCCACGCTGCGGCCCACCCCGGTCCAGTTGCAATTGGCATCGGGCAGCGCCGTGCCATCGCGGTTCTGGCCGCGAAACTTGTTCGGGGTGTTGCTGTAGTATTGGTAGACCGACAGCACCGCGAATCCCTTGGCGAACATCTGCGCGGTCTCGCTGTTCGGGTCGCTGGGTCGCCCTTGGTTGATCAGCCGCTTTTCCGTCAGTCCATATTCCGGTTGATCACAGCGGGCATAATACCGACCGATTACGGTCACGCCCCTTTCTTGCAGCCGATCAAGATAGGGGCGTGTGTCATAGGCGGTGTCGATGATCGCCACGCGGGTTTCGGCACTGACGGGACGGGCCAACGCGAGTGAGGCAAAAGCAATGATTAATACAAGCTTAAGATACAAGAACACGGGCTATCCCCGGCGATCAATATGGCACTGTCTACAGCATAAGGCGTCAGACCCGTGTTGACGACATGTTTCACCATAAAGGGCGTTACACGCGCCGCAGGGGGTCGAAGGCACCAATCGCAGGTAGTCTTTCGACCCCCTCAGTTTTCAAACCACAACCACATTTCCGCGTTTGCGTCCGGTTTCGACATAGAGATGTGCTTCGATCAGATCCTCAAACGGATATGAACGGTCCATTACTGGCGCAAAGCGGTTCTCTTCGACGAGGTGAAGGATCTCGGCTAGCTGCTCGCGATGGCTTTCGGGCGGTTCCATGCCGGCGGCCGCAAAGAACGCGCGCTTGCCTTTGCCCAACCGACTAAGCAGGATGTCCCGAAGCAGGGCCAACCCTAGAACGGGACAGACATAGCGACCATTCTGGGCAAGCGCTTTTTTCGCCGCAGAGAACGTTGCGACCCCAAGTGTGTCAAAGATCACGTCATAGTCGGCGCCCTCTGGCAATACGTCCTCGATTGCGTAGTCCACAACGCGGTGTGCGCCTAGGCTTTCCAACAGTTCCCCGTTGCGCGCACTGCTGGTTGCTGTGACGTCCGCACCAAGGGCCAATGCGAATTGGATTGCCGCTGTGCCAAGGCTTCCTGAACCACCAAGGATCAGAACCTTTTCGCCCGGTTTGACTTTCGCCACACGGGTCAGAAAGTGCCATGAAGTCATGGCGCCATCAAACATCACCGCAGCTTCTTCGAAACTTAGCGTGTCCGGTTTCCGGACGATACTACTGTCGGCGTCCAGACAAATATGGGTCGCATTTGCGCCGAACCGCAAACCTGCTTCGCCAAAAACCGCATCTCCGACTTTGAATGCAGTTACGTTGCAGCCAACGGCCACGACCTCGCCCGAGAAACATGTGCCAGCCAGACCAGCACGGGGGCGGGACCAACCCAGAAACAGACGTGCAAAGCGCGGTGTTCCAGACCGCATCATCCCGTCTGCACGACTGACCGCCGACGCTCGGATGCGTATAAGGATCTCTGCGTCTCCCGGTGTCGGCATGTCTCGGGTGACCGGGGCAAGAACCTCGGGGCCACCGTATTTGTTTATGTTCCAAGCGCTGAATGTCGTTTGCATAATGATCTCCTTTTGCTGGAGAATGAGATAGCGGATTTATTTTGATCCAAGGATTACCTAAGATGAACCGTATTGGTTCAAAAGCGATCCGGTGAAATGGACTGGAAATCACTCCCTGCGTTTCTTGCTGTTGCCAGAACAGGTTCCCTCCGCGCTGGAGCGGCCGAGATCGGCGGCACGCACGCCACCGTTCGACGGCAGATTGAAGGGCTGGAAGCCCAGCTTGGCACAACGCTGTTTCGCCGCGCCGCAGGCGGGCTCAGCCTGAATGCGTCTGGGCGTCGACTTCTGCCGCAAGCGCTCGAAGCCGAAGCTGCGCTTCTCAAGGGATTCAACTCGGTCAAAGGATTGGATCGCGAGGCCTCGGGCCTGATACGCCTGTCCGTCGACCCAATGACCGCGCATTATATGCTTGCTCCGGTTCTGGCAGAGTTTGCATCTCTTTATCCAGAGATCGAAATTGAACTTAAACTGTCCTATTCCATCGACTCGATCGAAAAGGACGAGACAGACGTATCGATCCGCCATGTTCTCGAAGTTGATGAAGACGCGGTGGGTCGGAAGCTATTCCCACTTTCACTCGGCGTATTTGCCGCCCGCAACTATATCGACACGGCGCTGCCCAAGGCGGGTCCGAAAGGGGCGGGCTTAACATGGATTGGATATGGCGATGTGCCAGAGCTTCAATCCATGATCGCGGCATCACCGTTTTCTGCGGCACGCGTGCGCCACAGTGTCCACGACCCGCAGATGCATCTGCACCTTGCGCGTGCCGGGGCTGGAATGACGTTCCTTGCCGCGTGGGTTGCGGCGGTGTTCCCCGAATTGCAGCGCGTGCCCGGCACATCGCTTGATCAGCGTCGGTCCACTTGGGTTCTGTTGCACGGCGATCTGCGCAGAGTACGACGGGCGCGCTTGCTCGTCGACTATCTTTGCGATGCCTTGCTGGAGCGGCGTGCAAAGTTCATCGGTCGCTGATCCGCACTCGGTGCTTGATCGTGAAGGCGTTTAAACAAAAACGGCCTCACCCTTGGGCGAGGCCGTACAAACCTTGAAGGTCTGGCTCGATCAGTCGTCGGACTGCTCGGTTGCCGGAACTTCATCAGCTTCTGCATTATCATCGTTGTCTGCCGAGCGCAGGCCCGACGGAGCCGAAATGTTTGCGACGACGAAATCACGGTCGATAGTCGGCTTGCTGCCTGTCGGCAGTGTGATGTCTGTGATCGTCACGGTGTCACCGATGTTCAGACCGGTCAGATCGACGGTCAGCTTCTCGGGGATGTCACCGGCTGTCACGACCAGTTCGACTTCAGGACGAACGGCGGTCAGAACGCCACCCTTCTTGAGACCGGGTGCTGCACCTTCGTTGACGAATTCAACCGGAATGAACAGGTTGATTTTCGTGGTGCGGCGCAGACGCATGAAATCGACATGGGTCGGCAGGTCTTTTACGACATCGCGCTGAACGTCGCGGCAAATCACGCGCACGTCTTCGTGGCCTTCAACCTTGAGGTTGAACAGTGTCGACTTAAAGCGGCCCTTCTTAAGGCGCTGCAACAGCTTGTTGAACGGAAGGTTAATTGCCAGCGGTTCTTTGTCGCCGCCAAAAACAATGCCCGGAACCATGCCATCGCGGCGTGCTTGACGAGCGGCGCCCTTGCCTGTCCCCGTCCGTTCCAGAGCTTCGAGATCAGGAATCTCTCCAGCCATGATATATCTCCAAATTGTAAGGGCAGGGTGCCTCCAAGGCTGTCACCCCGCGTGAAGCCCGCGCGATAGACCGGATTCCCACGCAGGGCAAGAGCCCAGTTCGCAGATTCCGCCCATTCCATGCCGTTTGTGGGCTGGACCGTTGCGATGCGGCATGGCACGGAACGCGACATGAACCTTTTACGTGATCTCTTTATCAGTCGCGGCCCCGCCGCCGGATTCGCTGCCGTCGGTGCGTTCTGGGGCAGCTTCGCCGCGCTTGTGCCGGTGATCAAGCCACAGGTGGGGCTGTCGGACGGGCAGTTCGGGCTGGCACTGCTTATCACCTCGATCGGTGCGGTTATGGCGATGTGGCTGGCACCCCTGGCTGAACGCGGGTTGGGCGCGCGGGCGCTGGGCGTGCTAACCGCGCTTTTGGCGGTGGCAACGCTGTTGCCCGGGCACACGACCAATGGGGTGATGTTCACGCTTGCGATGTTGGGGGTCACGATGACCTCGGGCACGCTTGATGTAGCGATGAACGCCCGCGTCAGCGCGCTTGAAGCGCAGGTGGGGCGCAGCCTGATGAACCTAAACCATGCGGTGTTTTCCGTGGCCTACGCGATCTGCGCGCTGGCCACCGGCCTTGCCCGTGAAGCCGGGTTCGGACCAGCGGCCGTTCTCACCGGAAGTGGTGTGTTGATCGGTGTCCTGATGATCCAAGCCTGGACCGCCCCGGTTGCTGACGCCGAACACGAAGCCGACGGAGTTGAGGTGGCGCCGCTCCCATGGACACTGCTCTTGCCCGGGGGGATGATCATCCTGATCGCCTTCATGTCTGAACAGGCCACCGAAGGCTGGTCAGCCCTGCATCTGGAACGCAATCTGGGCGCTGGTGCTGCGCAAGGTGCTTTAGGCCCAGCATTGCTGGGACTGACAATGGCGGTGGGGCGTCTGGCAGGGCAGGTGGTGGCCAACCGGGTGTCGGAACGGATGGTGATCCGCTGGGCGGCGGTAACCGCGGGGATCGGTGCCTGCATCGCGGCCACCGCGCCGTCGCTGGGTGTGGCGTATGTAGGGTTCTCTATCCTAGGGTTGGGCGTGTCGGTGATTGCACCGATGGCCTACGCATGGATCGGACGGATGGTCCCGAACCGGTATCGCAGCCACGCGATCTCGCGGATTTCAGTGGTGGGATATGCCGGGTTCTTCGTCGGCCCACCGTTGATGGGGTTTCTGTCGGAAGGGTTCGGGCTGGCGGTGTCATTCCTGACGATCGGTGGCATTCTCTTTGCCGTGCCTCTGCTGCTGGTCCCAGTCCTGGCGCGCCGGTCCGCGACCTAGCGCCGACCAAAAAATAACGCGATTTGGCGTGCTTGCCGCTGGAACAGGCGTGGACCTGAGGGGGCCGCGCCTTGCGCCTCGACCGCGTCAATCGTGCGGCGTACAAGGACAACCGACAGCACGCCGAACAAAACGCCTCCGGTGGCTTGCCCGATCAATACGCCGGGTGCACCGAACAGGATCGACCCCAACCAGACCAGTGGAATGGTTCCCAACGTGTGACGTCCCCAATTGAGCCATGTCGAATAGAACGGTCGCCCCAGATTGTTGAAACAGGCGTTCGACACAAACAACATGCCATTAAAGAAGAACGCCAAGGCCAGCGGTCCACAGAACAGAAAGATAAGCGACAGCGACACGCCATCGGCATTGAACAACGCCGCGATGTGACCCCGCAGGAAAAACAGGATCACCGTTGCAACCGCCACGACGATCCCTGTGAACAACAGCGGATCATAAAGTGCGCGACGAACGCGGGTGAAATCCCGCGCGCCGTAGTTCTGACCAATGATCGGACCAACCGCACCTGACAGCGCAAAGATGGTGCCAAAAGCAATTGGCGTCAGACGGCCGATGATCGCCATCCCGGCGACCGCGTCTTCGCCGTACTCGGCCATGGAGCGCGTGACCCAGGCCTGTCCAACCGGGGTTGCGAGCTGGGTCAGGATCGCGGGCAGGGAAATGGCAAAGATCGGTGTCAGGTCTTTGAAGAACCCATTCAGGCGCGGCAGACTCAGTCCGCCATGATGCTGAAAGATTGGCACAAGGGCCAAGCCCGCAATGGTGACGCGCGCCAACACAGAACCCAAGGCCGCTCCGGTCAGCTCTAGTCCGAAGGTAAAGATCAGGATCGGCGCGACAACTGCGTTGACCAAACCGCCCATCACTGTGGCGGTCATCGCACGGCGAGCATCGCCATGCGCGCGCAAGATCGCGCCACCCGCCATACCGATCAGAAGGACGGGCAGCGACGGAACGATGATTTGCAAGTAGTGAACGGCAAGCTCTGCCGTCTCACCCGTCGCGCCCAGCAATCCGACCAGCACACCAAGGTTCTGCCAGACCAGCACGGCAAAAACCGCTGCAAAGGCCACACCGGCCACAAGCGCGTTCGATGCCCGTTGTCGCGCCAATTCCTCATCACCCGCGCCCAAGGCCTGCGCCACCAACGCGCCGGCCGCGATAGCGATGCCGATGTTGAATGATACCAAGGGCTGCGATCATTGACCCACTTTCGCCCAATCTCTGGTTCCGATTGACGTGATGACGTCCGGTAGG
>CANNCS010000056.1 GCA_947503115.1 uncultured Marivita sp. | reverse complement strand
TGCATCATCGTCTCCCTTTTCAAAAAGGGAATCAGATCAGCTCAATAACTGAAACCAAGATGTGTGAATGTCATAGGCCTATCACTGGGCCGCCTTGATCGTCGCAATTGCGTGTCTGGCCCTTGCGCTTGCCTTTGTACTGATTGGCAAATCGCGCCTTTCCACTGCCGCGCTGGCCCCCAGACGCACCCTCAACCAAGTCAAATCCGACATCGACGCCGTAAAGGAGATGGCCCGTGCCTAATGCAGATCAACTTGAACGGAATGCCGAAACACACCGCGCGCATCTGACGGATCAGATCGGCGCTTTGGCGGCGTCCATCAATCCCGAAGTGGCCGCCAAACGGGCCGTTGGGCAAACCGCCGACTTGGGGCAAACCATCGCCAAGACGCTCTTTGACGGCGCGAAACGCGCGCCCTCCGGCCTTGCGCTTGTCGGCATCGGCGCTGCAGTCATTGCGCTTGGCAGTGGCCGCAAAAGCGCACCGCACCTGACGTCGCATGACGAGATGGCCGGACATGACGCCCGCATCGCTCGCGCCGATCAGCAGATGAAAGCCCGCATACGGGTCCAGTCCGAACGGTTCACCACACCACAATCGGCGTCCGCCCTCCGAAAGACGCTGGACAAGGGGCTCGACAAGCTTTCGCCAGAGGCGCGTGCGCGGGTGACAGAGGCGCGGCTCAAGGTGATCGACGCACAAGAAAAGCTTGACAGGCAAGCCCGGCGCAGCGCCGAACAGGCAAGCGCGGCGCATCAAAGCCAACCATTCCTTACGGGCGCAGTCGCCGCCGGTATCGGCGCATTGATCGGTGCTCTTTTGCCCTCAACACAGGCAGAAGCCGATCTGATGGGCGCGACCCGAGACAAGATGATGCGGGATGCCGAAGCGGTGCTGCGCGACGAAGTTGCAAAGCTCGAACGCCAAGGCAAAACCGCCGTTGAAGCGGGCCTCCGTGAGGCCCGCAGCGAATTCGCCGGATGATCGCGCACCCCGAGACTCGCGCTCGGTTGCAAACCGTTTGCATCGCGCTTGTCGCATTGGTGGCGGTGGTGACGGCAATGAGATTGGCCAAGGGTCTGCTCGCCCCGGTCACCCTTGGCTTGATAGTGGCTATTGTCGCCGCACCCGGCATGCGACTGCTGGCGCGTCTGGGAATCCCTCGCGCCGTCAGCGCCAGCATAAGCTTGGTCTTTGTCGGGGCATTGACCATGCTGTTGATCGCGGGCCTTGGCCCGATCGTGATGGACCTGATCGGCCAGGTACCTCGGATCGAAGACGAAATTCGGTGGTGGGTGATCGACGCCAGCCGCGCCATTCGGGGTCTGGAATCCGTGCAATTCGAACTTGAACAAAGCTTGGCGGAAGACGGCGAAGCGGTCGAAGAGGCAATGCCCAGTTTGCTCGACGCGGTCTCTGTTGCACCCAACTTTGCCGCGCAACTTCTTACCTTTACAGGCACCTTCTTCTTTTTCACGCTGACCCAAAACGAAATCTACGCGTCCATAAAAAGTCAGGCCGCTGCTCTGCGCCAGGCCGACAAAGCGGTGTCGCACTACTTCCTGACCGTCACAGCCATCAACGCAGGGCTGGGTGTGGGGGTGTTTGCGACCATGACGATCATCGGCATTCCGAACCCGATCCTGTGGGGTGCGGCCGCGTTCATATTGAACTTCGTGCTGTATCTCGGCCCCGTCATGCTGCTGGTCGCGCTTGGGGTGGCCGGGTTCACTGAATTCAACGGCGCGTATTCGCTTTTGCCGGCCCTGGCGTATTTTCTGTTGAACATGACAGAAGCGCAATTCGTAACACCGACCCTTGTTGGACAACGCCTGCAACTCAACCCACTTGTCGTTTTCCTCGCTATCTTATTCGGGCTCTGGCTTTGGGGTCCGATCGGCGGAATCGTTTCGCTCCCGCTTTTGGTGTGGGTGACAGCGTTTTCAGCTCATCAGCCATCCCCGCCCTCCGAACTTGATACCGATTTGACACCGGCACAGGCGTGATATGACCCAGACAAAACCCACATTCCCTGCTCTGCCGTTTGAAACCACTGTTGATGGTTTGGATCGGCTGTGCGGTATCGAGATCGAATTTGCCGGACCAACGGAACTGGAAACCGGCAACCTGATCGCCAAGAAATTTGGCGGAACCGTCAAGGATGGCGGAGATCACAGCGTCACAGTCTGCGACACCCGCTTTGGCGACATCGAAGTCGAATTGGACATCACCCTGCGCAAACGCCACGATCTGCCCTTCCTCAATGAAGGTCTGGACGCCATGCGCGGTTTGATCCCCGTCGAAGTGGTCACACCGCCCCTCAGCCGTGCGCAGCTTGAGGACTTCAACACCATAGGCACCGGTCTGCGGCGCATAGGAGCAATGGGATCACGCAGCGGCGTGCTTTTGGGATTTGGCGTTCACGTAAATCCCGAAGTCGTCGCCCCCGATCATCGCTTCACTCTCGACACGATCACGGCCTATGCGATGCTCGAACCTTGGCTGCGTGACAAAGAGAAAGTGGACACAACCCGGCGGGTGATGCCCTTCATCGGCGCGTGGCCCAAGGGCCTGATTTCTGATCTGGCCCATACCGAATTTGACATGCTTGCCGACCTGATGAGGATGGCTGCCAACCATATCGAAAGCCGCAACCTCAGCCTTGATCAGTTGCCCCTATTCAAACACGCTGAACCAGACCTGTTTGCCGATCTGTTCGATATCCACGACAAAACGTCGGCACGCCCAACCTTTCATTTCCGTTTGCCCGACAGTCGTATCGATGAGACCGACTGGTCCTTGCGCCAGCCATGGCAACTCTGGCGACAGGTCGAACAGGTGGCGGCCAATGACACGCTGTTAGCTGCACTGAAAGACGCATGGAAAACCCATGACGCCGCTTGGTTCGAACGCAAATCCGTTTGGGTTCAAACAATCGACACCCTGCTTCGCGACCATGACGCAAAGGCCGATGTATGAGCCGACCTTTGATCGCCGTCACAACTTCGGCCCGAACGGGTTGGCGGGTCTATCCGCTCATCAACCTCAACCTCTGGATCACCGGCGGGCGCGGCGCCCGATGGGGCGTCGGACGTATCGCCGATCTTGAAAACATCGACGGTTTGATTATCGGCGGTGGCGACGACATTGGCCCTGATCTCTATGGCGGCAGGCTGGGTATCTCGGCACAGCTCGACCCCCAAAGGGATGATCTGGAACGTTGCCTTGCACAGGCAGCGCTTGAACGGAACATCCCGGTACTCGGCATATGCCGAGGCTCTCAAATGTTGAATGTCGCACTGGGCGGCACACTGGATCAGGACGCTTGGACGACCTACGGCCCCGAACGCAAGATCAAGACGATCCTGCCCAAGCGCGAGGTCTGCGTCGAAGCGAACACCCACCTGTCCCTGATCAGCGGCGAACGCCCGATGAAGGTCAACGCCCTGCACACGCAAGCAGTCGACCGGCTGGGCCAAGGACTCAGGATATCGGCACGCGATACCGGCGGCATGGTTCAAGCCATCGAACGCGTGCGCGACCCCTTCGCACTTGGCGTGCAATGGCACCCCGAACATCTGTTCTACGCACACCGACAACGCGCCATCTTTCGTGCACTTGTGTCTGCCGCCCGTGCCTACCGGTCTGACCGCAACCAGACCGGTGCGATGCGCCGCGAATTGGCCTGACGGACCAAAAGACCCGCGACCACTACCCTAGCCACCCGATTGAACAGTGGTACGGCCGCGAGGTACACTGGGGTGAAAACAAAATCCGCGCGGATTAAGTCGCGCAAAGGAGTTCGATATGAGTGTTGAAATCACCGGCGTCGGAGGGTTCATCCTCCTCGTTCTCAACGTCTGGGCCTTTGTGTCGATTATCGGCTCCAAGAACTCTACCGGATCAAAGGTGATCTGGTGCCTGCTGGTCCTGATACTACCGCTCTTGGGCTTCATCATCTGGCTAATCGCAGGACCGCGTTCCGCCCGCAATTGATCCGTCAAAGCCCCGCTGTTCGGCGGGGCTTTGCCTTATGCGACCAAGGTTTACCGCGTCGCCTGAACGCTCTCGATATACTCCAACAGTGCGACCAGCTTGCGTGGAGTCGGCGTCAACACGCCATCACCCGTATCCAGCGGGACCAAATCCCCGTCCAACAACGCCCCGAACTCGGGCATATTCGGCCCAGAAATCGACGATTTGGTATATCCGTCGATGGTGGACAGTACCTTTACCGCAGGAAACGTGCCGCCATTCCGCAACGCAATCAGGGTCAGATCGGATGGCGCACTTTCCATCGCGCGCGCCATGGGACCATCGCCTTTTGCGTCGGCCCCGTGGCATACTGCACAGTTTGCAATAAACAAGCCCCGGCCGTCGCTGGCTTCGGGCATTTCTTCTGGGGTGCAGGCCGCGATCAAACCAGCGGCACAGGCACCAAATGTCAGGCTGATAAGAGTTGGGCGCATTTCGGCCTCCTTGCTCGATTACGCGCAGAGTGCCTCTCTTTAAGCGTCCGCGCAACCATCCGAAATGAACCAGAGCACCATGGGTGGGTGACAATCGGCCGAACCCGGCGCACTCTGCCCGAGAATCGCAAGAAACGGAGCCAACCTATGCCGATTTACGCCCTGACAATGCTGGCAGCCGGCATCGGCATCCCGCTTCTTGCCGCTCTTAACGCGGCGCTTGGCCTGCGCATCGGATCACCTGCTGCAGCGGCGATGGTGCTCTTCTGTGTCGCTCTGCTGGCGACGACGGCCGCAACGCTGATCACGGGCCCACGGGCTTTGGCAAACGTGCCACTGGCCCCCCGACATCTTCTTCTGGGCGGCCTTTTCGTGGCGTTCTATGTGCTGTCCATCACTTACATTGCACCGCATTTCGGTGTCGGAAACGCCGTGTTCTTCGTGTTGTTGGGGCAGCTCATTTCAGCCGCCCTGATCGACCATTTCGGTCTCTTCGGCGCGCGGGTCAGCCCACTAAGCCTCACCCGCACGACGGGGATCGCAGTTATGGCGCTTGGTGTCTGGATCACTCACCGGGCTTGAACGACGGCGTAATCCGCGACGAAGCGGATAGCCGTCTCACCACCCTTGCAACGCGCCGCTCAGTTGACGTTCAAACCACTGACTGACGCGCGGATACGGGTGTCGGTGTCATCGCTGTCACCGGACAATGCCAATCCAACCAACGACGCATCCCCCGCGCCAAACGCTCTGGAATAGTCGCGTGCCAGATCGACGCTCTCTGACGCACTGCCTGTGCCAGACCCACGCAACACGATCGTCTTGCCTCGGTCGCCCAGATACGGGCTGTTCAGAACCGCACCTCGATCATGCGCCCCACCCGAGACATAGACCAACACCCGCGCCGCATCATTGGTAAGCAACTTGCGCACGCTGGCCCCTTTCAGCGCCTGCGCTTCAGCATCGGGCAGGAACACGAAGTACAGCGCAAGATTGCGGTCGTCTCCACCCTTGTTCCTCAAATCGGTGGCGGGCACACCTTCCTGCACACTCCACGACCACTTGGCGGATGACGCCCCCCAATAGTTTTCCGGCAGCGGGCGATACGCCAACGAAACCGATCCATTCGAGGCCACGCTGACGGAACCACCATTGAAACCGTAAGTGTTGGACGAGAAGAGCGAGAACTTCTGCGTCTTCCACGACCCGTCGAACGAGACAGGCGCGGCAAGCGCAGGCAGCGCGGCAAGGCAGACAGCAGCAGCGGCAAGGTAACGGAACATTGGGACACCCTTTCTTTGTTGCCCCGTTCTAGCAGTCTCCTGCGCTCACCCGCATCAAACGATCCCGTGAGACAGAAGTCACCGCTTGGTGAGCGCGCAGCTGGCCTCCCACAGAGCATCAGGCACATTAACTTTGGTTAATAAAACCTTGCTACGCCCCGGAACACGGGCACCGTCATCCTGCGCCACCGCCACTGCTAACCCCGACACCATGGCGCCGAAATCAGGGCGTACTCCGGGGTCAATCACCACGAAACAATGCGCCAGATCATGCGGCGCGCCTGCGGGCGCTTTCAGCGGTTTGACCTCTCGGCTGGGTGTCCCACCAGCCAAGCCAGCGGCCATGATCTCAACCATCAGGCCAAGCCCCCACCCTTTGTAACCGCCTGTGCTGCAAAGCGATCCGCCCAGCGCCGCTTCGGGGTCGGTCGTCGGGTTGCCGTCCGCATCCACCGCCCAACCTTCGGGGATGGAGTCTCCGGCAGCCTTTGCCATTGTGATGCGCCCCAAAGCCACGCTCGTGGTGGATTGATCGAACATCATCGCCACCCCGCCCTTCCCGTCCGGGACAGCAAAGGACATCGGATTGGTTCCGATCACACGCGTCTTGCCGCCCGGCGGCGCCACGATGGGCGACGCATTGGTGTACCCCATCCCGATCATACCAGCCTTGGCAAGCGCTTCAGTGAACCATCCCAGTGCGGTGCAGGTGTGAGCGTGGCGGATAAAAAGGCAAGCAATGCCAATTTCGCGCGCGGCTGCGGTGACCGTGTCCAAAGCAGCCGCGAATGCGGGCTGTGCAAAACCATATTCAGCATCCACTTCGATCGTTCCGCTGCGTGGTTGCGAAACGTTCGGCGTCACATCACCTTTGACCCGCCCTGTCACAAGCTGTTGGCAATAGCTTTCCAGATAATAGAGCCCGCAAATCCGGTTGCCGCGTGCTTCGGACCAAGACACAGCATGGGCCATAGTGTGCGCCACCTCCTCAGAGGCACCGTGGGCGAGCAAGGCAGTCTTGGTCACCTCAAAGATCTGCGAAATCTCTATCTCAGCCATACTGTCCTCCTCTGAAGTCGAGGCACATTGACAGCAAACTTCCTAAGGTCAAGCAGCCGTTACCGTGCCCTGCTCCAGACGCACCTGCCGATCCATGCGCCCCGCCAGTTCCATATTATGCGTGGCGATCAACGCGGATAGCCCGGTCTCGCGAACAAGAGTCATCAAGGCTGCAAAGACAGTATCCGAGGTTGCAGGATCAAGATTGCCCGTGGGTTCGTCCGCCAAGAGAACAGACGGCTTGTTGGCAAGCGCACGACAGAACGCGACGCGTTGTTGTTCGCCCCCTGACAACGCAGCCGGACGGTGATTGGCCCGTGCGGCAATTCCGACAATATCAAGCAACGCGCGCGCCCGCGCGTCCGCCTCGTCCCGCGGCACACCTGCAGCAAGCTGTGGTAGGACGATGTTTTCCTGCGCGCTGAATTCAGGCAGCAGGTGGTGGAACTGGTACACAAACCCCACCTCGTCGCGCCGCATCACTGTACGTCTGCGATCCGGTGCTCCAGTCACATCCGCCCCGGCAATCTCAACCGTGCCGCCATCTGGTGTGTCCAGCAAACCGGCGATGTGCAACAAGGTCGACTTCCCCGCACCCGACGGCGCCACCAGCGCCACAACCTCGCCTTTGGTCAGCGACACGTCTACGCCGCGCAACACTTCGACAGCCGCGGGGCTGCCTGCGTTGTAGGTCTTGGTGACTCCGGTCAATCGCAACGCAACATCACTCATAACGCAGTGCCTCAACCGGGTTCATCCGCGCCGCGCGACGGGCGGGGAAAATAGTCACAATGAAGCTGAGTCCCAGCGACAGCGCCACCGCGCTGAGAACATCCGATAGGCGCAACTGCGCAGGCAATTCGTAGATCCCGCGCACCGCCGGATCCCAGACGCCACCGCCTGCCACGTAGTTCACGAAGGAAAAGATCGGATCGATGTAGAGCGCAAAGAAACAGCCCAGGATCACGCCTGCCACCGTTCCAAGGATACCAGTGAACGCCCCGCAGATGAAAAACACCCGCAGCACTGCGCCTTCGGTCAGACCCATGGTGCGCAGGATCCCGATGTCGCGGCCCTTGTTCTTAACCAGCATGATCAGACCCGACACGATGTTCATCGCCGCGATCAGAACGAGGATCGATAGGATGATGAACATCACGTTGTCCTCGATTTCCAACGCCCGCAGGAACCCACCGCTGGCGTCTTGCCATGTCCAGACCAGCGCCCTTTGTCCAGCGGCCTGCACGATCGGCAGCGTCATGTCTTCGACCCGGTCGGGGTCGGCCACCATCACCTCGATCTCGTCCGCGGCACCTTCGCGGTTGAAGTAAAGCTGAGCCTCGCCGAAGGGCATGTAGACCCGCGTTCGGTCAATGTCGTAGCGACCAGCGGTGAAGACATAGATCACCTCATAGGCCTTGACTCGCGGGCTGGTTCCGAAGGCGGTGCGCACCCCATCGGGTGAGATCAGCTTGATCTTGTCGCCCAACGAAACGCCCAATTCACGCGCCACTCCCGAGCCGATGGCGATGCCTTCGGCAAAGCGCAAAAGATCGCCGCGCGCGGTTTCCGGATCGGCGATACGCGGGATTGTGGCAAGGTCGTCTGGCGAAATGCCGAACACCTCGACCCCGGCATTGCGGCTGTTGGCCGTGGCCATCACCTGGCCTTTGACCAGAGGTGCTGCTCGGGTGATGCCGGGGACCGTGGCAATGGATTGCGCCAGTGTTTTGTAATCCTCGATCGTGCGGCTCGATCGGCCGAACTCATCGGTCTGCTGCGTATAGTAGACTGTCACATGCGCGTTCGAGCCAAGGATCGTATCGACGAATTCGGCCCGAAACCCCGAGCGCACCGCCAAGGTCGCAATCAGCGCAAAAACGGCCAGCGTAATGCCGATCAGGCTAATCCATGTCATCACGCTCACCCCACCTTCGGCGCGGCGGGCGCGCAGGTAACGCCACGCGATCATCCATTCGAACGGGGCAAAGGGGGGAGGTGTCTGGGCCATGTCGGTCTCTTGCTGCTCTGGTCGATAAGTGGCCGCTTGACCGCGGCGGGTCAAGGCGCGCGGGTTAGGTCCGGTCTGGAACTATTGTTTCGCGCGCGAAACATTGGGTCAGAGGTGCTGACCCGACACAGCAAGATGTATCCGACTTTCGGCAACATCTTCCGAAATTGTCGGCTCTGCGAACGATGTCTTTACCTTTTCCCAACAAGATCCCGCCGGGCCCCGATTTTTCGACGAAAAATCGGGCGCAAGTGCGCCAGACAGCGTCTTTTTTCCGCTGGACACGCAGACAGCTTTTTCGAGGTGCTGTCCCGTTGTTTCTGCACCGCTGTGTTCAACAACGCTTGTTCTGACACCGCGCACTTGGCATAGACAGAGGCATGACCGGACCCAGATATCCCGACCTGATCGCTAATCTGCCCTCCTCTGTGCCGTTCGTCGGCCCCGAAGTGCAGGAACGTCTGCGCGGTGCGCCGTTCGCCGCGCGACTTGGTGCCAATGAGAGCGTCTTTGGCCCGTCACCCTTTGCCGTTGCCGCCATGCAGGACGCTGCTGGCCAGTGCTGGCAATACGCGGATGCGACGAATTACGATCTCATCCGTGCCATCTCGGCCCATATGGGTGTGCGCCCCGACAACATCATCATTGGCGAGGGCATCGATGGACTGCTGGGATATCTTGTGCGCCTGCTGATCGCGCCTGGCGATCCGGTGGTCACGTCGGACGGGGCCTACCCTACGTTCAACTACCACGTTGTGGGGTTTGGCGGCACTTTGCACAAAGTGCCATTCCGCGACGATCATGAAGACATCGACGCGCTGATGGCCAAGGCGGTCGAGGTCGAGGCGAAGATCGTTTATCTGTCGAACCCCGACAACCCGATGGGCAGCTGGCACAGCGGAGCCAAGATCGAAAAGGCGCTGGACGCCCTGCCCGACGGCACATTGTTGCTTCTGGACGAGGCTTATATCGAATTCGCCCCGGAGGGCACCGCACCGACCATCGCCGCCGACGATCCACGGGTGATCCGTATGCGCACTTTCTCCAAAGCGTTCGGCATGGCCGGCGCGCGAGTTGGATATGGCATCGGCGCACCCGAGTTGATCAAGAGCTTCGACAAAGTCCGCAACCATTTCGGCATGTCTCGCATTTCGCAAGCAGGCGCGTTGGCCGCTTACGAAGACACCGCCTGGCTTGATGAGGTCATCGCACTTGTTGCCGATGCGCGGGACCGGATTGCCGCGATTGCCAAGGCCAATGGTTTGGTCCCCCTGCCCTCGGCCACGAATTTTGTCACCGTGGATTGCGGGCAGGACGGTGCGTTTGCCAAGGCAGTTCTGACGGCACTGATCGAACAGGGGGTGTTCGTGCGGATGCCGTTTGTGTCACCCGGTGATCGCGCGATTCGGATCAGTGCGGGACGCCCTGCCGATCTCGATATTTTTGAAGCGGCTTTGCCAAAAGCGCTCGAAACGGCGCGTGGATAGGCGCGACCTGCGATCTTCACGAAAAATTTGACAGTTTGATCCAATTTGCCGCTGACGGACGGTCAATATGCGCTACTCTGACGCAGTATTGTGCAAGAAACGCGTGTGGAGATGCAGATGGATCAACGCCATCCAAAGCGGGTCGAAGATTATACGACCGCCAATCTCATATTGATTTTCGTCAATCTTTTCTGGATTTTCGGCGTAATTTGGGCCCATTTCGGGCTGGCCGCGGTGATCTTGACCGGATGGGTCTTGAACCACGGCATCACCCGACTGGCGGTTTACAAGGCCAGCCGCGCGATCCAGTGGTCGCGGAAATCAGACGCCTGAAATCACTTTTGCCGCCTCTGTGACCCCACCCGCGCGGTGCGGGATGCCAAGCGCCCCCAGTCCGGCCTCCACCGATCCCAGAAGACCAAGGATCATATGCGCGTTGACGTGGCCCATATGGCCAAATCGGAAGTAACCGTCACTCATCGGGTCGTCTTCGGTTGCCATACCCAGCCCAATCCCCAACGTGACGCCTGCCTGTTCCGAACACCAGCGTCGCAATTGCGTACCATGCGGTTTGCCAATGGCCATCGCGGTGACAGCATGGCTTCGGAGCGTCGGATCAGAAATGTTGAGCCGCAATGGGCCGTCTTGTCCCCAATGTTCGACCGCCGCCCAGATCGCACGGGCGAGCGTTGCATGTCGGGCCCAGATAGCCTCCAGCCCTTCGGAATGGATCATGTCGAGTGCAACACGCAGACCGTACAGGTGATGTGTCGGCGCGGTGCCGCTGAAATACTGGTAGAATGCTTCGGGCGCGGATCGCGCTGTCCAATCCCAATAGGCACTCACGTGCTTGAGGCGCCGACGCCCCTCGGCGGCCTTGTCATTGAAGAACACAAAGCCCAGCCCCGGCGGGCACATCAATCCCTTTTGTGATCCTGTAAGCGCGACATCAACGCCCCAGGCGTCCATTTCGAAGCGATCACAGCCCATAGCTGCGATGCAGTCGGCAATCAGCAATGCCGGATGCCCCAGTTCGTCAAGGATCGCACGCAGCGGCGCAAATTCGTTACGGTTGGAGCTGGACGTGTCGACATGCACCGCCATCACCGCCTTGTAGGCGTGGGTATCATCTGCCTTCAGCGCGGCCTCAACCCGAGCCAAATCGAACGTGCCGCCATTGCCGAAATCCAGCACGTCGACCTCGATCCCGCGGGCCTCGGCGATATGGCTCCATGCCATCGCAAAGAACCCGGTCGCCAGCACCAGAACCTTTTCTCCAATGCCAACCGTGTTCGCCAATGCCGCTTCCCACGCGCCATGCCCGTTGCTGATATAGATCGCCACATGGCCATCGGTGCGGGCCACGCGTTTCAGATCGCGCACGAGGTCCGGCATCATGTCGGGCAGTTCACCTTCGTAGATATTCGGCGACGCGCGGTGCATGGCCCTTAGAACGGCATCCGGAACGACAGAGGGACCGGGAATGGCAAGATATGTGCGACCATTGGCAAGCGACATGAGCAACCTCGACGGGATGGGAGTGACCTGCCGAAAGGCAGGATTGCGCGCACCCTACTCCGCCCAGCCGCGCCGTCAATAACGCGCGGTGCTTGCCAGCGGACGTCGCAATCTCTACATCCGCGCCTGACGCGAAAGGGACCGAATGCTGGGACGACTTTGGACAAAGATCGAAGACGCAGAGCGCAAGCTGCGTCGCTCATTCGGCAAAGACATCACCGATCCGCGCGCGCGCCGGTGGTCTACATTTCATTACCACGTGTTCGATCACGCCTTCCTGCGCACTTTCTGGACGAATTTCTATGAGATCGCGCCAGGCGTGTACCGATCAAACCAGCCGACCCATGCGCGGTTCGAGAAGTATAAGGCGATGGGCATAAAGACGGTCGTCAATCTGCGCGGCGAGGACAAATACGCCCATTATCTGTTCGAAAAGGAAACCTGCGAAGCGTTGGGCCTGCGCCTTTTGAACGCCAAGCTGCAAGCGCGCAATGCGGTCAGCCGCAAGAAGATCGTCCATGTGATCGACACGTTGCGGATGGCAGAGAAGCCGTTTGTGTTTCACTGCAAGTCCGGTGCGGACCGCGCCGGGTTTGTCTCGGTGCTTTATCTCATGGTATTCGACAACCAACCCGTTGAAGTGGCGCGCAAGCAATTGTCGATCAAGTATATACACCTCGATTTCACAGCGACCGGTGTTCAGGACTACATCATTGATGTCTACGCCGCGCGGAACGCCCGCCAACCTATCGGGTTCGAGGACTGGATTCGCACCGAATACGACGCCACTGCCATTCAGGCGGGGTTTGACGGCAAGACCCCTGCCGACAAGTTGACTTTGCCTGCGGCTCTGGTGACGTGACCGAAGCCGCGGTCAACCCGCGCGGCCTGCTACTATGGGTCTGGCGCGGCTATCTTGCCAAACATTGGCGACTGTTGATTGTCGCGATGGTTTTCATGGCGCTGGAAGGCGGTATGTTCGGCGCTCTGTCCTACATGATGAAGCCGATGTTCGACCGCGTCTTTGTCGGCGGAGAAGCGGACGCGATCATTTGGGTCGGACTGTTGTTTCTGGCGATCTTCGTGGTTCGCGCGCTGGCAAGCATTGTGCAGAAGGTGCTGTTGACGCAGATCTCGCAGCTGTCAGTGGCCGATATCCGGCAAGACCTTTTGGCGCATCTGATGGTGTTGGATACGGCCTATCACCAGACCCATTCCCCCGGTTACCTGATGCAGCGGGTCGAAGGTGATGTGGACGCAATCAGCAAGGTCTGGCGCACCATCATCACTGGCGCAGGGCGCGATGTGATCGCCCTCATATCCCTGTTCGCCGTCGCAATTTCAGTGGATTGGCGTTGGACGCTGGTGGCGCTTTTGGGGGTTCCCGTGCTGATCGCCCCGTCAATGGTGTTGCAGCGCTACGTGCGTAAAAAGGCACGCTTGGCGCGCGACGTGGCCGCAAGCCTGTCTGTCCGCCTGAACGAAGCTTTCCACGGCATCATTCCGGTAAAGCTCAACGCGCTTGAACGCTACCAGTCCGAGCGATATCGCACCTTGACGGAGCAACGGGTGAAGGTCGAAACCCGCAGCGCACTTGGGCAAGCCACGATCCCCGGGTTGATCGACATAATGGCGGGTCTCGGTTTTATGGGGGTGCTGTTCTATGGCGGCAACGAGATCCTGTCGGGCGAGAAAACCGTCGGAGACTTCATGGCTTTCTTCACCGCAATTGGTTTGGCTTTCGAACCCTTGCGGCGGTTGGGCAATGTGGCTGGGGTCTGGCAGGTCGCGGCAGCCGGGATCGAACGCATCCGGCAGATCCTCGACACCGAACCAACCTTGCGCAGTCCTGCAACACCAAGGCCAACGCCCACGGGTGTTCCGGCCATTGCATTTGAGGATGTGTCGCTAACATACGGTGACACAAGTGTTTTGAACGGATGCAGCTTTACTGCAGCAGCCGGACAGACCACCGCACTTGTCGGCCCTTCTGGTGCCGGAAAATCTACAATTTTCAATATTTTAACCAGACTTGTTGATCCATCACATGGACATGCGAC
Organism: uncultured Marivita sp.; assembly: GCA_947503115.1. Classification (GTDB taxonomy): domain Bacteria; phylum Pseudomonadota; class Alphaproteobacteria; order Rhodobacterales; family Rhodobacteraceae; genus Marivita. The sequence continues at coordinate 13,471 of CANNCS010000056.1, read as the reverse complement.
CATAGGCGGCTTGCCTGTCTCGGAAATGGCACTGGAGGAGTTGCGCGGACTGTTTTCCGTTGTGTCACAAGAGGCGCTGCTGTTTGATGACACGGTTCTCGAAAACGTGTTGTTGGGCCAAGCCAATGTGGCCGAGGCCGACTTGAAACGCGCATTGGATGCCGCGCATGTGTCCGACTTCCTGCCGCAGCTATCAGACGGGCTGAACACACCAGTTGGCCCACGCGGCTCCGCGCTGTCTGGTGGCCAGCGGCAACGGGTGGCAATTGCCCGCGCTCTTCTCCGCAACCGCCCCATCCTACTGCTGGACGAAGCGACATCCGCACTTGATACCGGGTCCGAAGCCAAGGTGCAGGACGCGCTGGACGAACTGTCCAAAGGGCGTACGACATTGGTGATCGCGCACCGGCTGTCTACAATCCGCGACGCCCATAAGATCGTGGTCATGGATCAAGGCCGGGTCATTGAACAGGGCACGCATGACGATTTGCTGGCGCAGTCTGGCACTTACGCCGCGCTGCACCAGATGCAGGTTCGCAGTTAACCCAAAAGCGCCGCCTGGGTGCCCTTGTCCCAACTCAGATACAGGACATCACCGTCCACGATCAGCGGGCGCTTCATCAGTTTTGGATGCGCGACCAAAAGAGCTTTGGGATCGGTTTCCCGCTCTGCTGCGTCTAGTCCGCGCCATGTTGTCGACTTCGTATTGAGGATTTTTTCACCAAACCGACTCATGGCGCGGTCCAGAATGCCGTCGGGTACCGAATTCACTGAAACATCTACCAATTCTGCATTTGGCAATGCCTTCAATGCTTTACGGCAGGTGTCGCAATTTTTAAGCCCGTAAATGATCATTTCTCGCTCCTGCGTCTTGCCCAAGACGACCTTGCACCCTTTGCGGAAAAATGTGCGCAGCTCTTGCCTTTGAGTCGTTTCGGTCAATTTCAACTTATGTGACGGGGTGTCGCAGAATGTGAACCCGGTCGCAACTGAAGCGGCCCTTAGAGGTCTAACGTGACGACAGAAGGAGACACGGGATCATGCCAAACGGTACCGTGAAATGGTTTAACGCCACCAAAGGCTACGGTTTTATTTCCCCGGAAGATGGCGGAAATGATGTGTTTGTTCACATTTCCGCAGTGCAGCAATCCGGGATGGACAGTCTAAGCGACAACCAGAAGGTCAGCTTTGAGATGACCGAAGGGCGGGACGGCCGCAAAATGGCGTCAGATCTCTCTGCCCTCTAATCCTTAGGCGGACTGCAACCGCTGTGCTTCTTGCCGAGCGAGGCGGATCAATTCAGCGACAAAGGGTTTGTCGGTGTCCACTGTTCGGGTGGCCGCATACAGCCTGCGCGTCACACCGCTTTCGGTCAAAGGTCGGGTGACGTAGTCCGAGCTGTATTTGACTTCGCGCACCACCCAATCAGGCAGCACCGACACGCCCCTGTTGGACGCGACCAACAGAAGTATCACGGCCGTCAGTTCAACCTGACGGACGGCCGCGGGTTCCACTTTTGCTGGAAGCAACAACTGACTGAACACATCCAGACGCGTTCGTTCCACCGGGTAGGTGATCAGTGTCTGCCCCCGAAAATCTTCGGCTTCGACATAGGCTTTTTCGGCCAGTGGGTGCGCGGCTGACGCGACGAATACAGCATTGTAATCAAAGAGTTCTGTAAAAGTGACGCCGGGGATATCCTCTGGATCAGAGGACACAACCAGGTCGACCTCTTCCTTTTGCAAGGCGGGCAGCGCATCGAAGGCGAGACCCGGGCGGATGTCGACATCTACATCCGGCCAGCTTTTGCGGAACGCTTCCAGCACCGGAAACAGCCATTCAAAGCAAGCGTGGCATTCGATGGCGATATGCATTCGGCCAGTTGAGCCGCCCCGCAGACCTTCGAATTCCGCAGCGAGCGCCTCGACTTGCGGCAAGACCTGGTTGGCCAGCCGCAACAGCCGCATCCCCGCGGCAGACAGTTTCATCGGCTTGGAGCGGCGCACGAACAGCTCCACTCCAGCCTGATCCTCAAGCGCCTTGATCTGGTGGCTGAGCGCCGATTGCGTGATGTTCAACTGGTCCGCAGCTTTGGCGACACCGCCATATTCATGGATCGCCTTGATCGTGCGGAGATGCCGGAACTCAATATGCATTATCAACCGATCTCATGTTGAAGATTAGATTTATGAGTTTGTCTCACAATGCTGCACGTGCGACAAGAGGCTCAACGCCATCAAGGATCACGTCGATGACAACCCCGACCGTTTCATTCGAATTCTTTCCGCCCCAGTCGCTGGAAGCCTCGTTCCGTCTTTGGGACACCGTACAGGTGCTGGCTCCGCTCCAGCCACGTTTTGTATCTGTAACCTATGGCGCAGGCGGCACGACGCGCGACCTGACCCGCGAGGCGGTGGCCACGCTTCACAAGTCCTCGGGCCTGCCCGTGGCCGCGCACCTAACTTGCGTGAACGCCACACGGTCCGAGACCCTTGCCATTGCGCAGGATTTTGCAGCAGCTGGCGTAACCGACATCGTGGCTCTGCGCGGCGATCCGCCCAAGGGCGCAGACGGGTTTGTTCCCCATCCCGACGGGTTCGAATCCAGTGTTGATCTAATCGCTGGTCTGCGTGAAGCGGGCGATTTCAACATTCGCGTGGGCGCATATCCCGACACGCACCCAGAAGCCAAAGACGCACAGGCTGATGTGACCTATCTCAAGCGCAAGTTTGATGCTGGCGCGTCCGAAGCCCTGACTCAGTTCTTCTTCGAGGCCGACACCTTCTTCCGCTTCCGTGATGCCTGCGAAAAGGCCGGGATCGACAAACCGGTGACACCGGGCATCCTGCCAATCGAAAACTGGAAAGGCGCTGCACGCTTTGCCCAGCGCTGCGGCACGCACATCCCGTCGTGGGTCGTGGATGCGTTCGAAAAGGCGGAACGTGATGGGCGCGAAGATCTTCTGGCGACCGCGATCTGTACAGAGCTGTGCTCTGACCTGATCGACGGTGGGGTTGATACGCTGCATTTCTACACGCTCAACCGCCCAGAGCTGACGCGCGACGTGTGCCACGCACTTGGCGTGACACCCAAAATCAATCTCAAGAACGTCGCTTAACCCGACACGCCACCCAAGGCGGCGGTCAGCTTGGCCGCCGTTTCCTTAACGGACGCGCCAAGGCTGTCGATCCGCTCATCAGGTATTCGGGCAGACGGGCCCGAAATAGAAACGCCTGCGATCGGTTCACCATGCATATCAAACACGGGTGCTGCGATACAGCGCATCCCGTCGTTTTTCTCTTCTGCATCAAATGCATAGCCCCGGGCTTTGGTCGCTGTCAAATCGGCGGCCAGCGCATCTGGTGTGACCAGTGTATGTTCAGTGAACGCAGTTAGTTTGTGTTTACTGATGATCGCGGCGACCTCTTTGTCATCCATCTGTGCCAGCAGCGCCTTGCCGATCCCAGAGGAATGCATCGGCGACATGGTGCCCGGCGGAAAGAACGCGCGGATGTTGTGGTGAGTTTCGACCTGACTTAGGAAAAGCACCAGCCCATCGCGCGACACACCTAGATTGGCGGTTTCTTCTGTCTTCTGCATCAACTCACGCAGAAAGGGACGGGCCCGTTCTACCAGCGAGGTGCGGCGCAGAAAGCGCGAACCGATGTGAAACGCCCCTGCCCCGATATGCCATGTCTGCGCGACAGGATCGAAATCGACCATGTTGCGCCCCTCGAAGGTCGATAGCACCCGGTAGACCGTTGCCGGAGATTGATCTAGGTCTTCGGATAGATCGGTCAGCGTCGCACCGCCGCGCTCGCTCAACCGTTCGAGGATGACAAGCGCGCGATCCAGCGATTTGATCTTGTTTTGCTCGGTCGTATCGCTCCACGCACGAGGCCGCCCTCGCGCGCGCCGTTCCGGCCCTGTTTCTACGTTCATGCCAGCCTCCGCGCTTTGAATTGTCTCGATACAAAAAACATTTTTACAATGTGAAAAAATCAGAGTTGAAATGCAAGCGTTAACGCACAGGTTCTGCGGCAACGGATAAGGGACAGTTACATGCGCATCGTCATCCACGGCTTTGGCCGGATTGGCCGGGTTATCCTGCGGCAGATCCTGACCAACCCGGCCCACAAAGATATTGAGGTCGTGGCAGTCAATGACCTCGCGCAGCCAGACACCTGCGCATATCTTTTCAAGTATGACAGCGTGTTCGGTCCCCTGCCCGGAGGTGTGACCTTGGAAGATGGCGCCTTGCAGGCCGGGGGGCGGTCGATCCCACTGCTGACCGGGGTCAAGATGGCGGACCTACCTTTGGCGGATGTGGACCTGCTGCTTGACTGCACCGGAGTCACCAATGACCGCGCGACAGCCGAAGCCGCTTTGACAGCAGGCGCGCATGCAGTTCTGATTTCTGGTCCATCAGACATTGCCGACATCACGATTGTCAAAGGCGCGAATGACGACCAGATCGACGATCATCACATCGTGTCGAACGCATCCTGCACCACCAATGCGCTGGCCCCATTGCTGCGCGATCTCGACACGCGCTTTGGACTGATCCAAGGCCATATGACCACGATTCATTGCTATACTGGCAGCCAGCCGATGGTGGACGCGCCGCGGGGTCCCGACCTTGCCCGCAACCGTGCAGGCGCTGTGAGCATGGTGCCCACCACCACAAGTGCGGCCAAGCTGATCGACCGAGTTCTGCCCGATTTGGCCGGGAAGGTTACAGGCGCGGCAGTACGCGTGCCCGCAATCAGCGTGTCGGCAGTAGATCTTGTCGTGCGTCTGGCCAATCCACCAATAGACCCGGCCAACGCGCTGCGCGAACTGGCCAAGGCGAACCCGGTGATCGGTCTGGTTGAAGACGCTTGTGTGTCGGTCGACCTGCGCGCACGGACAGAGTCTCTTGTGATTGCGCCGAATGAAACCATGGAAACGGGCGATCAGATCCGCATCTTCGGTTGGTACGACAATGAATGGGGCTTCTCTGCCCGGATGTTGGATGTCGCGCGAATGATGCACCAGCGCGGCAAATAGCGTAGGATTCTTGCCAGATCACCCCGTTTGGCCTCTAATGCTGGGCAAAGCACAGGCAAATATGCCGACCCGAGGCCATCGGAGCAGCAGATGGGCACTGAAACCGAGATCACCGTCACTGACGGGGTTGCGCAGATTGCGCTGACCGCCGGGCCGTCCGCACGGCTGACGGTTGCGATGTTGAACGCCATCACCCAAGCGATCGATCGGCTAAGCGAGGACGACGGTGTCGAGATCATCGTCCTGCGCGCGTCGGGTCCGATATTTCCCTCTGGCATCACCGCACCTCAGGGTAGCGGCGATGATCGTGACAATCTTCTGTCTGGCGTTTGCCGTCAGATCGAGCTGTCCGCAAAACCGGTGATCACCGTTCTTACGGGCGCTGTCGTCGGCGGAGGTGTGGAGTTGGCCTTGGCCTCGCACTTCCGGCTCATCCACAAACAGACTCGCATCGGCTTTCCAAATGCGCGACTTGGACTTGTGCCAAGCGCAGGAGCTACCCAGCGCCTGCCCCGCCTTCTGGGGGCCGAGGCGACGCTTGACCTATTGATCGGTGGCGCTTTGGTGCCAGTTGCAGGTGGCCCGGTCGCACCGCTGGCGGACATGCTGTTCGACGACACGCCAGACGCTGCGATCGAACGCTTCAGCCGCAACTTGCGCGCCAAGGGCACCGCTCCAAGACCCACCGCTGAGCTACGGGCCGGGTTTGCTGACGCAGGCGCATATCAATCTGCGCTCGCTGGTGTACGGGACGACATCGCATCTTCGCCTGAACTGGCCCCAAAGAAGATCCTTGCCGCCGTCGAAGCTGCAATGCTCCTGCCCATCGACACCGGCCTTGCTTTTGAAGACGCCGCAGCCGAGGATTGCGCCGACACCGAGCAATCCAAAGCCCTGTCACATCTGTTTCACGCCGAGCAACGAGTCGCGGCACAGGTCCGACGCAATGATCTGCCCGAGATATCCACCATAGGCGTTTTGGGCGGCAGCGCGATTGCGGCCCAGATTGCCCAAGCCGCGATTGAAGCCGGAATTCGTGTCAATTGGTTCATCAAAGACCCGGCCCAGCAACGCGATGCGGTCGGACACGTGCGCGGCGCGTTGCAACAGGCGGTTCAGGCAGGACGCGTGTCGAACGATCATATGCAGCGCTGTTTGCAGAACTTGCACCACGGCGACGAGTCCGACCTTCTGGTAGGGACGCAGATTGTTCTGCGGGCAACACGCGGGCAGCGTGGCGCACCCGTCCCACCCGGCACCGTGATCGCACATTGCCTTCCGGGCGTAGATGCTCGGCTCGCGTTGCAGTTTGCCTCGCCTACCCCGACCGGGCGTCTGGTCGAAGTGATCCTCGGCCCCGATGCGACCGACGACGAGCGCCGCCTTGGCCTAGGGCTGGCACGGCGCCTGAAGAGGTTGGCTGTGGTCCAAACCACGGCTGGCACAGGGCTGCATGATCGGCTGTTGCAAACACTTTGGCGGGCGGCGGACGCGCTGGTTGATCTGGGGCAATCCCCCTTCACCATTGACGCCGCTTTGCGCGATTGGGGCATGGTCCATCCGCCCTATGATCTGGCCGACCGCACCGGCCTTGACGTGGTCGCCCGCCATCCCCGCACCGAGGGCGCACAGAACTGGTCAGGGCTTTTGCTACAACTCGGCCGCCAAGGGCGCGCCACCGGGCGTGGGTTTTACCATCATGGTTCTGACAGCCCCTCGCGGGACGCTGAAGTGCAGCACAAGATCAATGGACGTCGCGCGCCACAGTCCAACATGACCGCTGATCACATCGCCAGACTGGTGATCGGCGCTATGGCCAATGCCGGGGCCAAAGCTTTGCGCGAAAGCATTGTGCCGCGTGCGGCCGAGATTGACGCGCTGTCGGTCTTTACCCACCTGGTGCCGAACTGGCGCGGCGGTTTAATGCACGCGGTCGGAGCGCAGGGATTGCTCAGAACTTCCCGTGCGATGGAGGCATTGGATCACCCGGATCGAGACCTCTGGACGCCAGAGCCAATCTTTGCCGAACTGATCAAATATGGGCGTAGCTTCGACGACCACTAGCACATCCACACATCATGAATGCCCTTGGTTCGTGCGTCTTGAACTGAAAACGTTGTAAAAGAGGAAAGATTTTGCGTTTCGGGCTTTGATCAAAGGCCGGATTTACATTTTTGGCGCATCGGGCACGCCAATAAGATGATCCAAGTATTCCGGGCCGCAATTGCAGCGCCCAAGAGAAGTAGCTTAGCGGTCAGACCAAGCCGATCTGTTGTATTCGAAGGCGCTTTAGCATTGGAAGAAACCACGAACCGTGTGCTAGACCGCCTATTCACTTCGGCTTGAAGCCCTACATCACCGGATCTCACACCAAGCAAGGTGAACCGCTGCGTGACTCCGGCACCTAGGACCCAAGATCACCCCAAGAAGATGCCCGCGATCACCAGCATCAGGCCCAGAACCGACACGAACAGCGATCCAAGGTTGATCGGCATCACCTTTTTGACCTCATCCCGCAGCTCTTCGTCGTTAAGCCCCGCCTTGCGCGCTTTGTTGACGCGCAGGATGCAATAGACCAGCCCGCACAAGCCCGCAAAGGACAGCGCCGCGCCCGACCAGATCAGTATGTCCATGATTTGCTCCCGCGATGGTCTTTGTCCCAGCGGCGGTAATTCATCCCCCGTCCGCTGACAAGCCCTTGAAGGCCCGCGCTGGCATCGCTACGAACCGAACAAACCGAACAGGAGCCGGCCATGGACGATAGCGCACTCGAAGCCAATTACCGCGTCACCGCAGATGAACTGCGCCAGTTCATCGAACGGATTGAACGGCTGGACGCGGAAAAGAAAGACATCGCGGAACAGCAGAAAGAGGTCATGGCCGAAGCCAAAGGGCGTGGCTACGACACCAAGGTGATGCGTAAGGTGATCGCACTGCGCAAACGTGAGCCCGATGACATCGCCGAAGAAGAAGCCGTGCTCGACATGTACAAAGAAGCATTGGGAATGAGCTAAGCCGGATCGCGGCGTTTGAAGAACCAATGTTTCGAACAGGTTCTCAAGAGGGTCTTTCGATCAAGATTTCCGACGCAATCGCCTTGTCTTTGACCTTGGCGATTGCAACTTCGGTAAGCGCAAATTTTTGCGCCATTGCTTGGGTATTATCCGTGTAAGGACCATCCCGGCACCGCCAGCCGAACCGCGTGAAATGGGATGGCTACACCGCTATGGTGCGTCCACTTTGGGCTTCAACACAAATGTGACCTGCAACACCACTTTCAGTGCAGTGTGCTTGTGGCGTGATATTAGTCGATTGGCCGACTACCAAGTGATCCGTATGGGCGACATTGCCCAGATCATTGTTGCTTCTTGATCTGTGCGGTTGCGAAACCTGTGCGCGATCATCGACGGGTAGGAAAAGCTGTCTCCCTCTCGCAATACGATCATCTCGTCGCCAAGGCGCAATTCCACCTCTCCCGTCAAAACGATGGCGTGTTGTTCGCCTTCAAACGCGTAGCCTTCCAACGGTTCGGGCGGCGTGCCCGCTCCGGGACGAAACCGCGACAGGATAAGGTAGCATTGACCAGACAGCGTGCTGGACAGCAATTCATCCTCAAAGCCAAGCTCTTCCGCAGACCGCGTGTACAGGCCCGATAGCGCGCGACGGTTTTCAGCACGCACCACGTGCTTGCGCTCAAGCGGCCCCTCCCCCGACTGTTCGGGGAAAAACCAGTCAGGATCAACCGCCAGAGCCGCACTGATTTCCTGCAAGAGCTCGACCGAGACATTGGCCGACCCCAGTTCGATCCGGCTGAGGTAGGCTGTCGAACAGGACACCACGCTCGCAAGTTCCTTGAGCGTCAGCCCTCGGGCTTTGCGCACCTCGCGTATTTCACTGCCAAGGCGTTGAGTGTCGGTTTCTGGAAGATCGTCATTCATACATATCAAATAAAAGATTTCTGTTGATTTTTCGAGTGAAATTCAACTTAGTTGAAAAAGTGAGGAAAATTCTACCACTCACAACATCTCGGGAGGACGCTATGCGCTTTGATTTGATTGCCAATTTCAGCCCTGGTGAGACGATTCCCTGGTCCCGAACGCTCGAGATGATCCTAGAACAATGCACACTGGCCGAGCAGGCTGGCTTTACGACCGCGTGGTTCACCGAACACCATTTTGCCCATAACGGCTATATGAATGCGCCACCCAACCCGATCCAGATGGGCACCTACGTTGCCGCACATTGCAAAAATCTGCGGGTCGGCACGGCGCCTATCATTTTGCCGGACTGGCACCCACTGCGCGTGGCCGAAGACGCGGCGATGCTTGACACTATGTCGGGCGGGCGGTTCGATTTTGGTGTCGCCAAAGGCATCAACGAACGTTCCACGATCCAGTTCAACAAAGACGCTGACCGCCGCGACAATGCAAAGGTAATGCGGCTTTATCAGGAAAGCCTTGAGATCATCCTCAAAGCATGGACCAACGAAGCCTTCACTCATCACGGTGAATTCTATCAGTTTCCGGTGCCCGGCTGGAAGGAAACCAACCGTTTCTTCGACCCTCTCGATCCGCGCTATCATGCCGAAGATGGCGAATACAAAGCGATGTACGTCCACCCGCGTCCTTACTCTAATCCACATCCGCCGGTGTGGCTGATGTCAAATGCGCCGCCCACGTTCAAACTGGCGGGCGAAAAGGGCTGGGGTGTGATTTCCATGTCTGCTGGCCCCAAGGCGACGCGCGCCTGCTGGGAACCCTACCGCGAAGCCTTGTCCCAACGCGAAGGGCGCGACGTGAAGCTAGGCGAAGGTGTGGGCGTCTGCACCGCCTTTTATGTCGGCGAAAGCATGGAAGAGGCGATCAATACGATCCGGGGACCGATCAACGCTTATTACGAATTCCTTGGTGGTTCACGACCCAAAGGCGAATGGACGAAGCATGGATATCTCGACATCGGCGAGGAAATGATGCCCGAAGACGAAGCGGCGGACTGGTTTGATTTCCTCAACAAGCGCGGGATCATCGTCGTGGGCGACGCTGCCTACGTGGCCGAGCGGTTCGCTGAAAAGCAAGAGACCATCGGATTGGATCACCTGATGCTGATGCAGCAATACACCGGCGTGCCGTATGAAAAAATCCTCGCGAGTTGGGACAGGCTGTTTGAACATGTGGTGCCCAGGTTCGGCACCCAATCGATCACCGAGAAACGGGTACTGGCGCATGCTTGAAATCTGGGGACGCCCGTATTCGTCGAATGTCATTCCCGTGATCTGGACCGCCAACGAGTTGGGGTTGGATTACACGTTGCAACTTGCAGGCGGGAGTTTCGGCAAGCTCAATACCGACGCTTATGCGCAGATCAACCCAAACCGTATGATCCCGGCGATCCGCGATGGAGAGTTTGCGCTTTGGGAAAGCCTGTCCATCGTACGCTACCTGTGCGACCGCTACGGTGCGGGCACGCTAAGCCCCGCCGACATCCAGACCCGCGCGATTGCCGATCAATGGATGGAATGGTCCGCCAGCCGGGCCTTCATGCCGGTGATCTACCTGTTTTTCGCCACAGTCCGCACCCAGCCTGAAGAGCGCGACGCGACCAAGATTGCCAAGCTGCGGGACGAGGCACACGAAGCGTTGACGATCCTTGATGCGCATTTGGCAGACCGCCCGTATGTCAGCGGTGACGCATTCACCATGGGAGACATCCCGCTTGGTTGCGTTGCCTACCGGTACTTCACTGTTGAGGTCGACCGCCCGCCACTGCCGAATGTCGAAGCGTGGTATCAGCGGCTGGCTGAACGCCCGGCCTACAAAGATCATGTGATGCGCCATTTCGGCACCAATCCCGATGAATGGGCTGCGCTTGAAAAAGCCTGCGCCAGCGAAGGGGTGTTATGATGGACACACGCGACTACCGACGTGCGCTAGGGTCATTTCCCACGGGCGTCACCATCATCACCGCCTACGATACGGACCATCATCCTTGGGGTCTCACAGCGAATTCCTTTACGTCCGTATCCCTTGATCCGCCTGTGATTTCGGTCTGCGTTGCCAAATCTGGGCGGGTGTTTCCGACCCTATCCATGTCTGGCCACTTTGCCGTCAACATCCTGTCGGCCGCGCAACAGGATCTGGCACTGCACTTTGCCAGCAATGTCGAAAACCGTTTCACCGATACGGATTGGACTGCAGGTCGCACAGCGCCGCTATTGCCCGGTGCGGCGGCCCATCTGGATTGCATTGTTCACAGCCGTGTCGATGCGGGTGATCATGAAATCCTGTTGGGCCGGGTGCAACACTATGCGCACACACCCGTTCCGCCCCTTGTTTACTGCCGTGGCAGCTTTTTTGCCGCGCCCCAGCCGGAGGCCATGCCATGAGCGATCCGCTTACCTATCACACCCGCTTCGCGCCCGAAGACTTCGACGCGCAATACAACTTGCGCGCAGGACGGCCTGACTATGAAGTTACCGTTATTCCCGGCTGGACCGATGACAGCCAAACCGCCCGCGACACCAGCAATTGCCTGCTCGATATCCGCTATGGCGACGGCGAGAAGCAAAAGCTTGATGTCTTCCGCTGCGGCGATGCCTCGGTGCCGACGCTGGTCTATTTCCACGGCGGATACTGGCAGCGCGGCGACAAATCGATCTACAGCTTCATCGCGCCGCCGTTTGTCGCGGTCGGGTTCAATGTTGTGGTGGTCGGCTACGATCTGTGTCCCGCCGTCACAATCACCCGCATCTCGGAAGAGGCCCGCGAGGCGATGGCCTATATCTGGCGCAATGCGGATGATCTGGGCATTGGCCGTGACCAGATTACTGTCATGGGCCACTCTGCTGGGGGCCACATAACGCAGATGATGATGGCAACCAACTGGCCAACCTTTGGCGACGATTTGCCCGCCGACCTGATCAAGGCAGGCATCCCAGTTTCACCGCTTAGTTATCTTGAACCAGTCCGCCTGACCGAGGCCTTGAACGCAGGCATTCGAATGGACCCGAAAGAGGCCACGGCCGAAAGCCCGATGACCCAGCATCCACCAGTGACCGACGCACCGCAACTGGTTGTGGTCGGCGGAGCGGAAACCGATGAGTTCCATCGCCAAGCCCACATGTACGCTGACAAATACGGCTCCACCGAACGCGCCATCGGTCTCTATGTCGTGCCGGACGTAGACCATTTTGATGAATTGAATGTGCTCGTCGACCCGACCAGCCCGTTCTTCCAACGCACCTGCGCCATGCTACAGGGAAAAGGACCAAACACATGACCACACTGACCCGCGCCCTTGTCGATTCCGTCGGCGACGCGTTCAACGCCAATGACATTGACGCCGTAATGAAACACTTTGCAGACGACGCGACATTCGATCACGCCGTTGGCCCCGAGGAACACGGCGTCCGGTTTGAAGGCGCAGAGACCATTCGCGGTGTCTTTGCAGGTCTGTTCAGCAAAGTGGAAAACGTGCACTGGGAAACGCTGGATTGCGCCATTTCCGGCAACAAGGCCTATTGCGAATACCGCCGAACGGCCAAACACAAAGACGGGAAAGTCGAACAATTCCTGAGCGTTGACATCCTGACCTACCAAGATGGTTTAATTGTGCACAAGGACACGTATTACAAACAGCGCACAGGCTGATCGCCGCGCCAGCCCCGATTAAGGAGCGATCAGCGTCACGCCCGGCATACGGCTGAGATCGAACAGATCTTCTTCGTACTGTTCGGTCAGGTCTTGCACGAGGTCCACGTCCCACCCCGGTAAATCGAACTCGTGTTCGACCTTCGCCTCGTCTGCATACTTGTCTAGGAACGCCACCATTATGCGACGTATCTGAACCTCGTTCAGGTCGGGCTTGTCAGCGAGGTAAGCACGAAAGCGGGTCATACCCTCTTGCGAGGTGATGTCTGCCATCCGCGAATAAACACCAATAATCGGATGGATTGGCTCCACACCGGCAAATTCCCGGATCAACTCGCCCCAGATCAATGGACTGTCCTCGTCACACCATACGGTCACCGGCACACCGGGAACAGCCGCCGTGATCCGCGCGATCAAATCCGACCAACGGATTTGCGCAGGGTCCAGACCGTTCAACAACTGTGTCATATCGTTGTGCGGCGTCGCCTTGAGCAGCGCAGGCAAAAAGGTTGCCGGGTTTCGCAATCCGATAAAAATCTCGACCGAATCCCGCGCGAAGATATCGCGCAAAGTACGCAGCCGCTGCTCAGCCTTGCGATAAACCACCCCACCCTGAAACGCGATCTTGGGCACGGAAAAAAGGTTCTCATGCGACAGGACAAGCCGATCCACATGGCCCGTCGCCTCGTCGAGAATACTGTCTAGTGTTCCCCGCCTGACATAGGATTCCCAACGCTGCTGCGTCGTGGCATGATTGGCGGATGAGACGCTCCGAC
>CANNCS010000055.1 GCA_947503115.1 uncultured Marivita sp. | reverse complement strand
TTTGTTTGGCGACATCAAACCAACCAGATGCACCGCCAGCTTTCAAACCGCCCAAACACCAGATTCAGCCATAGCTCGTGAAGGACACGCCACAGCCGAAGATGTGCGCCCATCCTCCGGCGCAATACGCCAAGACCCGCAGCGGCAAAGATCGCCCACATTGCGATCACGCCCCATGCAGAAAATGGTGTCGGTGACACAAACAACAGCGCGTCCACGACATCCGGAGGGCTGGTAATCCAAAGCCCTGCGATGTGGACGACGACAGCCAGCACAAGTGCAACCCCGACACTACGATGTACAACACGACCACGCGCACCAGCCAAACCCGGAAGACGCCCACCAACCAGCAGTGGCTGCAAAAACACCAAAACCATTCCGATGACGCCAGCAAAGCCCGCGACGATATAAACAGGATCACGCCATTGCAGCAGCGGACTGTTCAAGGTCAAGGCGCTTGGAATGGCTGCCGTTGCAATGACGATTGTCCAAATTGCGGCTACCCAAAGAAGGCGCATACAAACGACCCGACGATCAGGCCGGCTGCAAAACGAAATCTGCGCTAAGACGTGTGTCCTTTGCGCTTGCCATGATCGGACGCAGAAACACCGTCTCGAAGTCGTCACCATCATACGCCAGATGGCCATGCGGTTGACCGAAAGCGGGAACGATCTGCGGCATTTCGAGCCGGAACTCCCCGTTTGCATCGGTCAGTGTCGCACCATGACTGTGCCAGTCTCGTTCGTGCCCTTCGGTGGTGTGGGCCCAAATCTGGATGCGCTGACCCGGCAATGGTGTTCCGTCGCCAGCGCGCCGAACGGTTCCGGTCATCCAGAACCCGCCTCCACCGATCCGCTCCACAATTGGCGCGCCCGGTCGGTAGTTGTTCGCCCCCCCGCGCATCGACAGTGTTGGCGACAGTCCGGCAGCACGTGCCGGGGAAAGTAACCCGGTGCTTGCACTTAGAAGCGCAGCGGCACCAGTCGTTGCCAGTGTGCGACGGGTCATTCTTGAGATCGTCATATTTTGCCTCCTGCGTGAACAAGAACAGTGTGGCGCTGTCAGAATACGCCCTAAACTGCAGCGTACCAAAAAAAGTAGGCCGCTGGGTCGGATCAAACAACGCGCCCACGGCTTCGTGATCGAGGAAAGCCAACCGCCGGGCACGCGGGAATCCGCTTGCCCACGCGGCGCCACAAACCAGTGATCCCGCTGCGACATATTCAATAAACGCCATTATAAAGTGTCTCTCGACCCGAAAAACAACCTTAGGGGTTGGCGCGCGTTCACGAATGCGGTGGTCTGACAGTGTTGTTCAACAACCCATTATGGAGAAAGCACGTGGCTAAATCTGCAATTCTAGACGTGATGACATTCTTCAGCACATGCCTGCAAACCCTCGAAGAGAGAGGCATTACTGTTGAAGAGTCTTCCGAATTCCGCGAGTGCGAAGACCGGATGCGAGCAATCGGCAAGAATTCTATCACGCCGATGATCTCGTCCGAACATAACGACCTGTCCAAGGATCATGCCGGATGGCTGATCCTTCGCAAGGATGGGCAGGATATTGGTGGCGTCGCTGCTCGGCATGACATGCTGATGTCTGAAACCCTGTCCAGTTTCTGGGCACGGAGCTATGGACGGCTCTACAAGGGCCAAGGCCATCTGAGAGTTGTCACTGATGCCCCGCGCCCCTGTGATGAGATCGCCGGGCATGTGATCTATATGGGCGAGTTCTTCATCGCTGAGAGAGTGCGAGGGTCACGCCACCTCCTGTCACTCTATACGCACCTGCTTTTTGCCTACTGTCAGCTCAGATGGCATCCCGATTGGCTCTATGCCTTTGTTCGCGCGGATGATGCGCGATTGGGCTACGCGACGGAGTATGGCTTCACCCGGCAATATCCGGGCGCACATGTCTGGGGCGTTCTGCCCAAAGGTAGGGCGACGGGCGAATACCTTGTGGCGATTCAATCAAACGAACTGAACGACATGGTGCGGTACTTCAACCATCATCCGTCCTGTCTTCTGGGCGTCGATTCGCTCAAAAGAGTGGAATAGTTCAGGACGAACAGAGTCCCAGTTGTATCCCTGACGGGCAGCATGAGGCGAACGAAGCTGACCTCGACGGTTTCGTTCGTCTCAGGGAACGGCACGATCCGTTTGAGCGGTGTGATCATCCCAACACCGGAATGGGCCACAGACCTGATCTGTCCGTTCAGTTCGGCCAGATCGGAGGTACTGAGTGTTTCGAGAAAGTTCTCCAGCCGAGAGTTATCGGCAGAACCAAGGGTCGTCGCGGACAGACCAAGCGCACCAACATGGTGAATGCGTGGAATCGCGGTCAGCGCCTCGGCCGCGCTCACGAGATCGAAATGGGGTGCAATCTGGTCACCTCGATTGAGATCACCATCGGTTTCTTTCCACCAGGATATGATGGAATCCAGCGTTGGCCGATCGCCCATACGATCAAGAGAACGTTCGGTCGCTTTGAAAACCGCTGACAATAGAAGCGCCGCCTGACGGTCGACCTCCTGAACAGGTACGGCTTCGAATTCATGTTTGAGATGGTCATTGCGATCCCGCAAGAGCACATCCACCGGAACACCCAAAGCATCTGCCAACCGAACAGGTGCTGCCATGTTTGGCAATGCCCCACCGCGCAAGATGTCGGCAATGGCGTGCTCTTGATCAAACCCCGCTCGAACAGAAAGTTCGGTTTCGCTCAGATTCTGCGATTGCATGATACTCTTCAGGTTTGCTCTGAAGTTATCCAGAACCTCAAGTTCCGTGATATTTGACGTCATGTTGTGATCCGATTGTTACAGAATTCACCTACACCCATGCCAATGGGTAACGTCGCAATGGTGGTGTGTATAGCAAAAATGCACCCTAGGGGTGATTTAAAGAACGACCAAACCGCAGCGTTTTTTACAATCGGAAAGCGTAAAAGGCGGAAAATCCGCCTTTTTGTTCAACTCGCCAAGACGTTTCTAAACAACCAGGGATCGCTTTCGTCGATGTCTTCGGGGAAATGCTCCCACCGATCCTGCAGGGGGGTCCAATCGGTGTAATGTGCCTCGACCGGGCCAAGATAGGGGCGTTGCACCTCAAGGCACCGCGCATGATCCATCTCGTCAGTTTCGACAATCCCGGCCTCCGGGTTTTCTACCGCCCAGACCATTCCTGCCAGCACCGCGCTTGTCACCTGCAAGCCAGTTGCGTTCTGATAGGGGGCAAGATCGCGGGTTTCCTCGTTCGAAAGACGAGAGCCGTACCACAGCGCATTCTTTTCGTGCCCGTATAGCAGCACTCCCAATTCGTCGATGCCCTCAACGATTTCATCCTCGGTGAGGATATGATGCACCTTCTGTTGCTTGCCGGACCCAAACATTTCGTGCAGCGACAGGACCGCGTCATCACTCGGATGATAGGCATAGTGACAGGTCGGGCGATATTCGGGCGCGCCTGCCTCACCGACAGTGTAATAATCCGAGATCGAAATCGCCTCATTGTGGGTCACAAGGAAGCCGAACTGCGGACCGGGCGTCAGGCACCATGTATGCACCCGTGTGATCGCTCCTGGACGTTCAAGCCAGATGCCGGCCTGACAGCCAACGTCGTAAGAGTGTCCGTTCTCGGGAAACCAGGTTTCGTGTGTGCCCCAGCCCAATTCCGCGGGTTGAAACCCTTCGGCGATGAACCCTTCCACCGACCATGTGTTGACAAATACGTCGCGCGGACGTGGCGTGCGGCGAGCCTGAGTGTCCCGCTCAGCGATGTGCACACCCTTGACGCCAAGCGATTGCATCAGCCCAGCCCAACCTGCACGGTCCTGCGGCACAGGAACGTCACGCCCGGTGTCCTTGGCCAGCGTTAGCAGTGCCTCTTTGACAAACCACGACACCATCCCAGGGTTCGCACCACAACAGCTTACGGCAGTTGTTCCACCCGGATTGGCCGCCTTTTCATCCCGCACCTTCTGCCGCAACGCGTAGTTCGTTCGCGCGGCGTTGTCAGTTGTGTCAAAGTAGTACCCCGCCCACGGTTCAACCACTGTGTCGATATAGAGAACGCCCAACTCTCGGCAGAACTTCATCAGGTCTAGCGAGGAGGTATCAACCGACAGGTTTACACAGAACCCTTTGCCCTCTGAAAACACCTCCCCCAGAACCTCGCGGTAATTGTCAGGGGTCAGCGCGATCTGAAGATGGTTGATCTTGTGTTGACGCAGGAAATTCGCCTGACGAGCATCCGGTTCGATTACGGTGAACTTGTCCGCATCGTATTCGAAATGCCGTTCGATCAGCGGCCATGTACCTTTGCCGATAGACCCGAACCCGATCATCACGATCGGACCGTCAATACGTCCGTAAACTGGATGGTTCTGCGTCATGGTCTCTCCTCGTCGATCCTTTGTCATGTGCAATCCGCAACACTGACCTCGATGGCGTTTCAGTGGCTATCTATCGCGCCGCACAGACAGAGTCCAAGACACTCTATTACCGTCGGTGAACATGATGATTTCGGGCCTTGGCAACAGGTAAGTTCGGGACCTGATGTGCGGCAACAACATATCGGCCGATTGCTGCCGAATGCGGTGGAAGGCTGGTTGCAGTAGCAGCTGGACGTGATAGGCGGAGCGCCGAAAAAGATGTCTGACAAATGCGTTAAACAATAACGGGCAGCGAGCAGTCCCCGTAATGTGTATCGGATCACCGTTACAAGCACACCGCGCGAAAGCAATGCGTGTGCGTGTTGCGCGCCATTTCGGACGTCTTGGGAATGTAGGGACCGCTAGGTTCCAAGCCTGGACGATGGGTAAAAATACGAGTCATGTCGACGACCACTGCGCTAAACAACACACCAAAAGGCCCGGTTACTATTCTGGGCCAAGCCTATGTCGGAGAAACGCTGATCGCACGCCCAAACGGTGTCGGAGACGCGGACGGCATTGATTACACCACAGTCACGTTCCAATGGCTTCGCAATGGCGAGATCATCGAAGGTGCAACAGGCAATAACTACGACGTCTCCGAAACCGATGTCGGTGGCCAACTGAGTGTCCGCTACACATACGTTGACTTTGGCGGCACCCTCGAAATCCTGACAAACGACCCAGAGCAAGCCGTACCACCAGCCGGCACTCCGATCTCCGACGACACGGGCCCCACCAATCCGTTGATCGTCTTGGGTGATGCGCTTGTTGGCGAGACGCTGACAGCGCGCCCAAACGCAGTTACAGATGCCAATGGGATTAATACGCAAACGATCACCTACCAATGGCTTCGTGACGGGACACCGATCGATGGCGCCACGGCACAGACGTACGAAGTGACCGAGACCGACATTGATACGCAGATCACAGTGCAGTTCGCCTATACAGATCTGCTTGGCACCAGCAATTCCTTGATCAGCAACCCGAAAGCGTCGGTTCCCGAGCCTGTCGTAGAAGAGGTAACACCTGAACCGCCTTCAGACGCGCTGGATGATCTGCTCTTCGGTACGGCGGGCGCGGACTCGCTTCGTGCTGCATTCGGCCTCAAGCGGATCGATGCATTCGGTGATACGGACACGGTCACTTTCAGCGGCGACCAATCCGATTACACTGTGGTGATCGGTCAGGACGATGTCACAGTTTCAGATCACAGGGCGTTTGGTCTTGGGGCCATCACGCTCGAGAATGTCGAATTCATCGACTTCGCGACTGAGATTCCGTTTTTTGAGGGGCCGTTTGATTGGCAAAGCTTCAGCGGCCTTGCGCAATTGAGCGAACCTGACGCGGAATCCATCATTGAACTGTACATCGCCTATTTCAATCGCGCGCCCGACTCCATCGGGCTGAACTTTTGGGGCACCGCTTTTGCCAACGGCACATCCCTAGAGGAAATGGCCGTTCTTTTTGCAGATCAAAACGAAACACGTGCCACCTACCCAGAAGGCACGACAAACGAAGCGTTTGCCGCAACGGTTTACGAAAACGTACTCGGGCGGTTGCCAGATCAATCAGGCCTGACATTCTGGACAGATGCGCTGGATACAGGTGCTGTGTCGCGCGACGAACTGATCCTGCAAGTACTCGAGGGCGCAAAGGCTGCGTTGAAAATCCAACTCGGCCCAGACTTCGTCACCCAGCAATTGGCTGACCGCAACTATCTTGAAAACAAGATCGACATTGGGGCGCTGTTTGCTGTCCACCGAGGGATGTCCGATGTCGCACAGGCGCAAGCTGTGATGGACTTGTACGATGGCACAAGCGCGAGCATCAATGCTTCGGTTGATGCGATTGGCGATTACTACCGCGATGCGATTGATCCGGTCGATGGCACCTTTCTATTGCAAGTCGTTGGCGTCCTCGACAGCCCGTTCTTAGCTTGACCGTCAGACAGCGCGCACGTTGAAATCCTAGCTGCAAGCAAGCCGAAGCTTCGAAGCAGGCTGTTGCCGGACTAAGGCGATTTGTGTGCAGCTCATCTGGTGCGGAATGACGTGCCCGACCCTGTTTTCGCGGCTCGACACACCGCCAAGCCTGACGTCCACTGACCAAATAAAAGGAAACGGGCGGCCCAATGGACCGCCCGTTTTGCTGCTCAAAAGAAACAAATCCTAGTTTTCGAGGATAACGTCGAAATCGACCCGGTGTTCGCTAAGACCCGGCTGCCCAGCAAGAACCTGCGGGGCAGAGTGCGCAGCAATGATGATCTGCGCTGGATCGAAACCAGCCGCCACAAGCGAACTCATCAAAGCGACTGCCCGAAGGCGTGCCGTAGCAGGAGTTTCACCCGACCCCGGATCATCAGAGAACTGTCCCACGACACGCAGCCGGGCCTCTGGACAAGCGCTTGCCTTGGCAGCGAGGTCCGCGACAGCGGGCATCCCATCAGACGGCGCAGTGATCGAACGTGGCGAATAGAACAGCTTGGTCTGCGCCACAGCCGCTTGCAACTGAGCGGCACAGGTGGACGACGCAGTCCCCAAAGGACGCGAGAACCCGGTCACACCGGCACGTTGCGACACTTCACGAATTTCGAACTCGACACGTCGGTCATAATACGCGGTCGATTGCGTACCGGTGATGCGCGACGGCTCCTGACTGCCAAGGCCAACTGAACGGAACCGCACAACATCAATACCAGAGGCAGCGATCCGTTTTAGCACCGCGTCCGCCCTCTGCTGGCTGAGCCGCAGGTTTGCGCCCGGATCCCCCGACGGGTCAGAGTGCCCTTCGACAACGATTTCGACATGTGGACAGTCTTGCGCCACCAACCCAATCAGGCGGGCCTGCGCCATTCCAGCCTCATCGGCGGTCAAACCGCCACTTGGAAAATAGACACGCGCTTCACCCGCCAGCACCCGCAAGTCTTCGACACAGGACTTGTCCTGCGCAAGATTGGCCTGCGCTGCCGCAAAGAACGCTCCCGGATCGCTTGTCGGGCTGACCGAGGACTCTGGTTCGATAGACGCCTGTTGCGGCGCGACCTGTGGCTGTGCCGGTGTCACAACCGCCGGTTCCACGGGTACCGGCGCCAGCGTCACCTCGGGCACCTGCGGCGCTTGCTGCACAACCGCTTGCAGCGCTGCGATGCTGCCCGATGTGTTCGGAACAAGACCGATACCCTGTTCACCTAAAGCGACTGGATTCTGCGACATGGCGCGTGACACTTCAAAGTCGGACGAAACATCAACTGGTGCCGTATCGCGCGGGCCAAAGCTGATGACCCCAGTAGCCGCAAGGACGATCGCCGTCGTTGGCGCAATCCACGGCAAATGCTCTTTCAAAATTCGTAACGACATGCTCTTCCCCCAGAATTAAGCAGCATCGTGAGCGTTGTTTCGCTCAACATATTGGCAGTAATATCTTTCGATACTGCTTAATTTGGTGTATGGGTTAACATCTATGTGGCAACCATGCGCTGAAGCATAGAATTTCTTTTCGCCTGTTACTTTCGCGACTCAGCTTGAAAGAATCCCACCGGGCATTCCGGTCGCCTTGCGTCCCTGCACGGTCGCGGCTAGGGAAAGCACGACACGAGCCGGAGGGTGACATGGACGATCTGCGCGACAAGTATATTGGGCTGATAGCAGCCGCGAGCGACGAAGCAGCGCTTGAAGACCTGCGCGTGCAGGCAGTCGGTAAAAAAGGCGAGATCAGCCTCAAGATGCGTGAACTGGGCAAAATGAGCCCAGAAGAACGCCAGACAGCCGGTCCCGCACTGAACGCGCTCAAGGATGAGATCAACTCGGCCCTGTCCGCCAAGAAAGCGGCGCTTGAAGATGCCGCACTTGATGAACGCCTGCGCGGCGAATGGCTCGACGTGACGCTACCCGGTCGGGGCCGCCGCCAAGGCACCATCCATCCGATCAGCCAGGTTACTGAAGAGGTCACCGCGATCTTTGCCGATATGGGCTTCTCGGTAGCCGAAGGACCGCAGATCGACACCGACTGGTACAACTTCGACGCTCTGAACATCCCCGGCCACCACCCCGCGCGCGCCGAGATGGACACGTTCTACATGCACCGCGCCGACGGCGACGACCGCCCGCCGCACGTGCTGCGCACCCACACCTCGCCGGTACAAATCCGGTCGATGGAAAAAACCGGCGCGCCCATCCGCATCATCGCGCCCGGACGCGTCTACCGCGCCGATTACGACCAGACCCACACGCCAATGTTCCACCAGGTCGAGGGCCTTGCCATCGACAAGGACATCTCGATGGCGAACTTGAAATGGGTGTTGGAAGAATTCGTAAAGGCCTATTTCGAGGTCGACGACGTCGAGCTTCGCTTCCGTGCCTCGCATTTCCCCTTCACCGAACCGTCTGCCGAAGTCGACATTCGCTGTTCATGGGAGGGTGGCACGCTCAAGGTGGGCGAAGGCGACGACTGGCTTGAAATTCTTGGCTCTGGCATGGTGCACCCGAAGGTTCTGCAAAGCGCAGGCGTCGACCCGAATGAATGGCAGGGCTTTGCCTTCGGCATGGGCATCGACCGCATCGCGATGCTGAAATACGGCATCCCCGACCTACGCGCCTTCTTTGACTCCGACCTGCGCTGGCTGCGCCACTACGGCTTTGCCGCGCTGGACGTACCCACGCTGCATGGCGGATTGAGCTGACCTTACAGGAAGACGAAACGATGAAATTCACCCTCTCCTGGCTGAAAAAGCACCTCGACACCACCGCGACCGTGGACGAGATCACCTATGCCCTGACCGATCTGGGCCTTGAGGTCGAAGGCGTCGAAAACCCGGCGGACAAGCTCAAGACCTTTACCCTGGCCAAGGTGAAACACGCCGAACAGCACCCCGATGCGGACCGGCTGCGCGTCTGTACGGTTGAAACCGACGAAGGCGACAAGCAAATCGTCTGCGGCGCGCCAAATGCACGCGCAGGGATCACCGTAGTTCTGGCGAAACCGGGTGACTATGTGCCGGGCATCGATGTCACCCTCAGCGTCGGCAACATCCGCGGCGTCGAAAGCCACGGCATGATGGCATCCGAGCGAGAACTTGAACTCAGCGAAGAACACGACGGTATCATCGAACTGCCTTCGGGCGAGGTGGGCCAGAAATTCATCGACTGGCTGGCGCAAAACGACCCGGCCAAAGTGGACACGGTGATCGAAATCGCCATCACGCCCAACCGCCCCGACGCGCTGGGTGTGCAGGGCATCGCCCGCGATTTGGCGGCCCGCGGGCTTGGTAAGCTCAAGACCAAACCAGTCGATCCCGTGCCCGCCAGCTTCACCGCAGACACCAAGGTGGTTATCGACGAAGACACGCTGGATGGCTGCCCGCTTTTCTGTGGTCGCATCATTCGCGGCGTCAAAAACGGCCCCAGCCCGCAATGGCTACAAGACGCCCTTCGTGCCATCGGCCTGCGCCCGATCAACTTCCTTGTCGATGTGACCAACTTCTTCACATACGACCGCAATCGCCCGCTGCACGTGTTTGACATGGCCAAGGTATCAGGCGACCTGCGCGTCCACCGCGCAACAGGCGGTGAAGAACTTCTGGCCCTCGACGGCAAAACCTACACCCTCCAGCAAGGCCAGATGGTGATCTCTGACACCAACGGCCCAGAAAGCCTTGCGGGTATCATGGGTGGCGAAGAAACAGGCTGCACCGACGAGACCACCGATGTTTTCGTAGAAAGCGCTTATTGGGATCCGATCCAGATCGCCTACACAGGCCGCGCGCTGAAAATCAATTCCGACGCCCGCTACCGCTTTGAACGCGGTGTCGATCCCGCCTTCACCCCGGAAGGTCTGGAACTGGCCGTAAGCATGATTGTCGATCATGCAGGCGGTGAAGCCTCGGACATGATCATTGCCGGAGCCATTCCCGACACCTCACGCGCCTACAAGCTCAACCCTGCTCGGGTGATCTCGCTCGTGGGTATGGAAATCCCAGAGGCCACGCAGCGGCAGACACTGACAGCACTTGGCTTCCGGCTCGAAGGGAACATGGCCCATGTCCCGTCCTGGCGCCCTGACGTCATGGGCGAAGCCGATTTGGTGGAAGAGGTCGCGCGGATTGCGTCCCTGACCAAGCTGGAAGGCAAACCAATGCGGCGCACCAACCCCGGTGTACCCAAGCCGATCCTGTCCCCGATGCAGCGCCGTGAACGCGCCGCCCGTCGGACCACGGCGGCGCTGGGCTACAACGAATGCGTCACCTACAGCTTCATCGACAAGGCGGCAGCGACCTTGTTCGGCGGCGGTGATGACGCGACCATGCTCGCCAACCCGATCAGCACAGACATGAGCCACATGCGCCCTGCCCTGCTGCCCGGTCTCTTGCAGGCTGCGGCTCGCAATCAGGCGCGCGGGTTCATGGACCTTGCCCTGTTCGAACTGGGCCATGCCTTCCACGGCGGTGAACCCGAAGAACAACACCTGATGCTGTCCGGAGTTCTAATCGGCAAAACCGGCCCCAAAGACGTACACGGCACCGCCCGCCCGGTAGACGTGTTTGACGCCAAAGCCGATGCCGAGACGATCCTTGCGTCGATGGGGGCTCCGGCCAAAACCCAAATCCTGCGCGGCGCCAGCGATTGGTGGCACCCGGGACGTCACGGCATGATCTGCCTTGGCCCGAAAAAGGTACTTGGAGTCTTTGGCGAACTGCACCCCAAAGTACTCAAGGCGATGGATGTCAAAGGCCCGGTCGTCGGCTTCACCCTCTGGCCACAGGAAATCCCAATGCCACGCAAGACAGGGGCCACACGCCCTGCCTTGGTGTTGAATGATCTGCAAGCGGTCGAACGCGACTTTGCCTTTGTCGTCGATGCACAGGTTGCTGCGCTCGACCTGATGAACGCCGCAGCCGGCGCGGACAAAGCGTTGATCTCGGACGTACGTCTGTTTGATGAATTCATCGGCGGGTCGTTGGGGGAAGGCAAGAAATCCCTCGCCATCACTGTGCGGCTTCAACCAACAGATAAAACGCTCAAAGAAGCGGACATCGAAGCGGTCGGCAAAAAGATCATCGAAAAAATTGAAAAAGCCACCGGCGGCGTGTTGCGCGGCTAGGGCGATATAAAAACAAAGGCGAGGCCACAATGTATAAGTCTGCGAAGTTCTGGGATCGGATCGCGGACAAATACGCGGCCTCGCCGATCCGCAACCAAGACGCCTATGAGGCCACGCTGGACAGGATGCGCCAGCTCTTGTCGCCGGATGACACCGTTCTCGAGTTGGGCTGCGGCACCGGCACCACCGCCCTCGCCCTTGCCCCCGGCGTCCAGCACATCATTGCCACCGACGTATCAGACGCGATGTTGGACAAGGGTCGGGAAAAGGCGCAAGCCGTCGGCACGACCAATGTCGACTTCCTCCAATCTGACGCGGCGGATGCGCCAGACGGCCCGTTCGATGCTGTGCTGGCGCTGAACCTGTTGCACCTGCTCGAAGACCTTGACGGCGCGCTTGCAGAGATTGCCAAACGCACCAAACCCGATGGTTTGTTTGTCTCCAAAACCTTCTGTATGCCGGAACGCCGCAACATGATCTGGTGGTTTATTCAATTGGCACTTCCCGTCGCACAAGCCATTGGCAAAGCACCTTATTTTGCCAAACTTTCGACGTCTGACCTTGACGCTGCGATCACGAAAGCCGGGTTCACTATTGTCCAAACAGAGATGGCTCCGGGCAAAGACCCACGCCGCACGGTCATAGCGCGCCGGGCCGATTGATTGGCCTTTCCGCAGATCTGCGCTACCCCTTTCTCAAACTAATAGGAGTATCCCATGACCTTGCGTGTCTACCTGTCCGGCGAAATTCACACCGATTGGCGTGAACAGATCATCGAAGCCTCCGACGGTCTTGATGTGACCTTCGACAGCCCCGTCACCGATCACGCCGCCAGCGATGACTGCGGCGTGGCGATCCTCGGCGCCGAAGACAACAAATATTGGCACGACCACAAAGGCGCGATGGTCAACGCGATCCGCACCCGCAAAGGTATCGCAGATGCCGATGTCGTCGTCGTCCGGTTCGGCGAGAAATACAAGCAGTGGAACGCCGCCTTCGACGCAGGTTACGCCGCTGCCTTGGGCAAGTCGCTGATCATCTTGCAGCAACCCGAACATGACCATGCGCTAAAAGAGGTAGATGCCGCAGCCCTTGCGATGACCCGCACTCCGCAAGAAGTCGCGCAGATCCTGCGCTACGTGCTGACCGGATCTCTCCCTACCTGATAGGGCCATTAAAGGTGACTCTACGATGCTGCATTTTTGCGGCAAGCTCCCTCATTTTCCCCGTGTGTTGTTTCCGTAAGCGTGACAATGACCGTGGCAATGGTATCAAATCCATAGCCGCGGCTTTTTGAGGCCAAGGCAAGCCAACACGAGGGAATAAGAGTAATGATTCAAGAATTCAAAGACTTCATCGCCAAAGGCAATGTCATGGACATGGCGGTCGGCATCATCATCGGCGCCGCGTTTACCGCCATTGTCACGTCGCTTGTCGGCGATCTCATCAATCCAATCATCGCGCTGTTCACCGGCGGCATTGACTTCTCCGGCTGGTTCTACACGCTGGATGGCAGCGAACACGCATCGCTCGCAGCAGCACAGGAATCCGGCGCAGCCGTGTTCGCGATCGGCAATTTCATCATGGCCGTTATCAACTTTTTGATCATCGCATTCGTCGTGTTCATGCTGGTCAAGATGGTGAACCGCGTCAAATCCGCTGCCGAAAAGCCGGAAGACGTGGCACCTGAAGCACCGACCGGCCCGAGCGAGCTGGATGTTCTGCTCGAAATCCGGGATGCCTTGAAAAAGGGCTGATCCGCTCTCGTGTCAGACAGCGAAACCAATCGAAAAAGAACCCTGCACCGGACCGATCGGCGCAGGGTTTTTTGATGTAAGTGCCGCATTGGTGCGCCGTAAAATTTTCCGGTTCAGACCACCACGTCCAGCCGCTCCTGCAAACCAACATCGAATACACGCTTGTACCGGGCAATCTCGTCCTGCGGCCCCATCGCTTTGTTGGGATTGTCCGACAGCTTGACCGTCGGAGCGCCATTCGCCTTGACCGCCTTGCAGACAAGGCTGAACGGCGCCAACCTGTCATCCGGCGTCAGCCCCCGAAAATCATTGGTCAGCAGCGTGCCCCAACCAAAAGACACCCGGACGCGCCCAACGAACTGGCGCTGCAATTCAAGGATCTTGTCCACGTCCAGCCCATCCGAAAAGATCACCAGTTTCTTGGTCGGGTCTTCACCCCGGTCTTTCCACCAGCGGATCGCAGTCTCAGCCCCGGTCGCAGGGTCGCCCGAGTCGATCCGGATGCCCGTCCATCCCGCCAACCAATCCGGCGCATTCTTCAGAAAACCTTTGGTGCCGTAGGTGTCCGGCAAGATCATCCGCAGATTGCCTTCATGTTCCTCGTGCCAATCCGCCAGAACGTCATAAGGCGCTTTCGCCAGCGCCGCGTCATCCTCGGCCAAAGCCGCATAGACCATCGGCAGCTCATGCGCGTTGGTGCCAATCGCCTCAAGGTCGCGGTTCTTGGCGATCAGGCAGTTCGACGTGCCGACAAAACTGTCGCCCAGTCCTTCGAACATCGCCTGCACGCACCAATCCTGCCACAGGAAAGAATGCCGCCGCCGCGTGCCGAAATCCGCGATGCGCAAAGCGGGATCGCCCCGCAGCTTTTCGATCTTTTCCCACAACTTGGTCATCGCGCGCGCATACAGCACCTGCAATTCAAAACGCCCCATGTCGTTCAGCACCGCACGGCCGCGCAATTCCATCAGCACAGCCAACGCCGGGATCTCCCAAAGCATGACTTCGGGCCACGCGCCCTCAAAGGTCAGCTCGTACTGATCGCCCACGCGCTCCAGATGATAGGGCGGCAGTCGCAACTGCTCGAACCACTCCATGAAGTCCGAGCGGAACATCTGGCGCTTGCCGTAAAACGTGTTCCCGCGCAGCCAAGTGCTTTCATTGCGACGCAAAGACAGCGACCGGATATGGTCCAACTGCTCGCGCAGCTCACCTTCATCGATCAGCTTGGCCAAAGGCACATGCGACGACCGGTTGATCAGACTGAACGTCACCTGCGTGTCACGCTTGCTGCGGAACACCGACTGACACATCAGCAGCTTGTAGAAATCCGTGTCGATGAGCGACCGCACAATCGGGTCGATCTTCCATTTGTGGTTCCAGACGCGGGTGGCGATATCAACCATAGGGGTCTCCGAAAGCGCGGGCGCCTCGCTTAGACCAACCCAACTCGAACTTGTCCAGTGTCAGTGGTATTTGTCCCAGTTCGCGACCTCTTCATCGCGTATGCGCTCACAGGTCGCCTCGTCCACGCCCAAAAGCCCAGCAATCTCACCGACAAGCAGGTCTTCCTTGGCGTGTCGGTTACCATCGGCATAAACCACATCCCAAAGAGCGGCGACCGCGGCTTCGCGCTTTTCGGTACTGATGTTCTCGGTCAGGATCGCCGCAAGGTCTTCGGTCTTGGGCAATTCGTGCTCCAACCGTTCGCATTGCGCCCGCATCTTGGCCGCCTCAAGCGGTTTCAGACCATACATCCGGGCCAACACACGGTCGATCTCTTCGACCTCCTGAAACAGGTACGCTCTGTCTGCCATCGCGGTGCGCACCATCAACGCACCCAACGCGTATTTGGCGTCCGCGGGCGGCAGCTGAGTTGTCTGTGTAGACTTATCAAACAAGGCAAGGATGCGTTCGAACATGCTCGGAACCTCTTACGAGAGTATTTTCACAAGAGTACGAAACTCTGCGACTTGCTCAAAGAGGGAAACCGCGCGCTGATGCGCGTCCGTCCCTAACAGTGCGCATTCGGGAACACCCCCCGGTCAGACGCGCGACATATCCCGTTTGCTGCGCTTAAGTTCGGCCTCCAGCTCCGCCGGTTTGTGCCGCGCCCGCGCCAAGGCGTCATCCAACGAGCCCCCCTCGATCGCCGCTGCCGCAACCTCGGCCAACGCATAGGTCGACACCCGTTTGACACCCTTGAGCGTCGCACGGCTTAGACCAATGGCTGCAAGGTAAGTGTGGTACGGCCCCAAAGTGCCTGGCCCCGGAACCGCCTGCCCGTCGGACACCGATTTGCACGCCTCGACATCGGTCGAAACATAGGACCGGCAGATCATCGGTCGTGCCTCATATGCGCGGCAACTGCGAGTTTCAGGATCCAGCGACGGACACGCCTTGGGATGCCACGCGCGCCCATCAGGTTGCCCCGCCAACGGTGCCAGCGCCGTATGTAGCCCTACGGCTTCGGCCTCAGTGATGGTGCCACCATCCGCGCCGGATAGGATGCAACAGAACGCGCACCCGTCTGCACAGGCCAAACCCTGCGGCGAGAGCCCCGACAAAGCGACCCGGCCAATCCCAGTGGCCGCCGTCCCATCGGACAAATCTTTTGTGGCACGCGCCGTATCGGGCTGCGCCTGCAGATAAGCAATCAAACCCCTCTTGGCGCGGTCGCTCACCTCTGGAGTGCTTGGCGTGCGGGCTTTGTACAGGCGATCGGCCAACGTTGGGGATTTGCTCATGCCAACGTCACACCGGCCTGCGCCATGTCCTTTTTGGCGGCCGCAAGCGATCCGTTCAGATCGATGGCGCGGCAGAGGTCCATCCGCACCGTCACGTCAAACCCCAACTTGGCGGCATCAATGGCCGAATAGGCGACGCAAAAATCGGTGGCGAGGCCAACCAGCGTCAGCGCCGTGATCCCACGCGTACGCAGATACCCCTCAAGCCCGGTAGGTGTTGTTTGGTCATTTTCGAAAAACGCCGAATAGCTGTCGATGGCGCGACGATACCCCTTGCGGATGACCAAATTGGCGCGGTCGGTCATGAGGTCTGAGTGGAAGGCCCCACCGGTCGACCCGATCACGCAATGATCCGGCCAAAGCACCTGTGGTCCGTACGGCATGTCGATCAAACCGTACGGCTCCTGCCCATCGTGTTGTGAGGCGAAACTCGAATGATCCGCCGGGTGCCAATCCTGCGTCAGCACCACCGCTTCGGCGGCTTCCATCTGCGCATTGATCCCCGAAACGATCTGATCACCTTCGGGGACGGCAAGCGCACCTCCCGGGCAGAAATCGTTTTGCACATCGATGACGATCAGTGCGGACATGGGGCAAGCCTCCTTTTGGGTGCGTCTTGGGTAAGAACCCAAGCACAAAGGGTCAAGGGTTGCGGCATTCAGGATCCTTGCGCGATCGAGAAACGAAGCGTAATTCCGCGCCCATGTTTACGGTTTGCGCACTCTACCACTTCACCCGGTTCAATGACCCAGCTGCCCTACGGGAACCGCTGTTGGAGGTCTGCCGCGACAACGCGATCACGGGCACATTGCTTTTGGCGCGCGAAGGCATCAATGGCACGGTCGCGGGACGCGAGGCTGGCATTAACGCTTTGTTAACGCATCTGCGCGCCTTGCCCGGCTGCGCCGATCTGGAATGGAAGCTGTCGACAGCCCAAGACCGCCCCTTTCACCGTATGAAGGTGCGGCTGAAAAAAGAGATCGTCACGATGGGTGTGCCCGACGTCGATCCGCGCGCCAAGGTGGGCCATTATGTGCAACCGGACGAATGGAACGAATTGATCCAAAGCCCGGACGTGGCCGTGATCGACACCCGGAACGACTATGAAGTTGCCATCGGCACGTTTGAGGGCGCTGTTGACCCGAAGACCGACAGCTTTCGGGACTTCCCCGAGTGGTGGGAGCAGAACAAGGACCGCTTTCACAACAAGCGGATTGCAATGTTTTGCACCGGGGGTATCCGCTGCGAAAAGTCGACGAATTACTTGATCAGTCAGGGGGTAGAAGACGTCTATCACCTCAAGGGCGGTATCCTGAAATATCTCGAAGACGTGCCAGCCGAGGAAAGCACCTGGCAGGGGGAATGCTTTGTATTCGACGCTCGCGTGTCGGTCGGGCATGGGCTCAAGGAAGGGCCACATCTGCTCTGCCACGCCTGCCGCCACCCAATTTTACCAGATGATAAAAACCGTCCCGAATACGAGCAGGGTGTGTCCTGCCATCTGTGTATCAACGAGACATCAGACGACGACAAAGCCCGGTTCCGTGAACGGCAGAAACAGATCCGTTTGGCCGAAGCGCGGGGTGAGCGGCATCTGCATTCAGATGTGGTTGACGAAACGTAAATAGGTCCACCCCGGCCCTATTGTTTCGCGTGCGAAACATTGGGTCAGGTTTTGTTCCCTTTCCCGTTCACAGTTTTTTATGGGGCAGGGACTAAGATTCTTCGTACGAAGAATCTTAGCGCGGCAGCGGCACGCGCGCGTCGGACCAACCGTCGACCGAACACTTTGCACGAATAAACAGTGGACCATTGGGCAGATCGTTGACGGTCAGACTCCGCGTAAACGGCTGCTCTTCAACATGCGGATGCAGCAATTCCCGCGTTCCAATGACCGTGCCGTCCTCGGATTCGATACGCCAGCCATCAGCATAGTGATCCCACCCCGTATCTGCATGTGCGAGGGTCACAGAAACGCGCCCGCCACTCACCTCGACCCTGACGATTTGGGGCGGATCGGCGAAAGCAGACGTTGCGAAACAAACAAGGCAGATGAGGATACGATTCAGCATAATGGCAGACTAACAGACCCTTCCTCACCCAGCGGTCACGATTTCGCGTCCGGCGCGCCGTGTAGCAGCACATGCCGCGACTGAGACGCAAACTCCCGCCGCAAAATCACCAAAAGGGTCACCAATGTTGCCAGAATCAACGGCCCTGCCCCCAGCAACCACGCCGTGGACGCAATGCCGAAATACACAGACCGCAGACCACGATTGTACCCGCGCGCCGCCGTGATGTTCACTTCACCGGCTTGCAAGGCCATAGGCAAAGCCTTGGGATCTTTGGGGTCATTAGGAACCGCCGACATGATGACCGAGCAGTAACCGAACAATCGGTGTGACCAGACGAACTTCAAAAAGGCATTCGCTGCGAACAGCAACAAGACCAGCAGTTTGACTTCGAGGAGAAAGATCGGATCGCTTTCCAAGGTCAAATCCTGCGCCACGCCCCGAAGGCGTTCGGCATTGCCAAGAAGGGCAAATCCACCGCCGATGGCGATCATGCTCGCCGATGCGAAAAACGCCGTACCTTGCCGGAGGCTCGCGATGATCTGACTGTCGAAAATACGCGGATCGCGCTGCACGAATTGGCGCATCCATTCGCGACGGAACTCGGCCATGATCTGTGATGTAGATGGATGCGACTTGGGCGCGTTCTCGACCACCAGACTGCAAAGAACCCAACCGCCGATCAGCAGACCCAGGCCAACTGCATCCAAGACCGTGAACAGATAGAGGCGATCGAGCCAGTCCATCGGTCAGAACGGCTTGACGACGACAACCCAAAGGATCGCGATGGCGCCGAACACACTGACTTCGTTGAAGACGCGCAGGTAACGGTCGGATTCGGTAAACACGCCGCGTTTCGCACGCAGCACCAGCCGACCGGTCCACGCATAGTGCAGCGCCAGCAACAGGACGAGGGTCAGTTTGAGCCAGACCCATGCGGGAAACTGCCAAAGCGACCCAAGCCAAATGCCGGTGATCAGGGCAATCACACCCAACCCTGCAGAAAACCGATAGAGGCGGATGGTGAGGTCACCCAATGGCCCGAATTCGCCGATCCGGTCATATTCGCGCTTCCAATAGATCAGGGCACGGGGGACGGCAAAAATCGAGGTCATCCAACCCATGACGCAAAGAATATGAATGATCTTGATCCAGTCCATAGCAGCTTGGTGACCGGGCTTGGCTGCAAAGGCAAGAGGAACAGATGCCGCGTGATGCGAAATTTTTTCTGGTGTTATCTGACATATTGGTTATATCTTTTTACCAATTTGGAGGAAACGCCATGCAAATGCCCCAACCCGACGCGCGTGTATTGTCCCGCAAAGCGCAGATCGTTGCTCGCCTGCACGATGCGATTCCGGGCGATGCGGTGATCTCGGACGAGATGGAAACCCGTGCCTATGAGTGCGATGCCCTGACGGCATATAAGTGCCCGCCTCTTGCCGTGGTTCTGCCGTCGACGACCGAAGAGGTCTCAGCCGTTCTCAAGGTATGCCACGAGATGGGCGTTCCCGTTGTTCCGCGCGGATCAGGCACATCGTTGGCAGGTGGTGCCTTGCCGACGGCGGATTGCGTTTTGCTGGGTGTCGCACGCATGAATGATGTGCTGGAGACCGATTACGACAATCGTTTCATCCGTGTGCAGACAGGACGCACCAATCTGAGTGTGACCGGTGCTGTCGAGGCGGATGGGTTCTTTTATGCGCCCGACCCGTCGAGCCAGTTGGCCTGCGCCATTGCGGGCAATATCGCGATGAATTCTGGCGGCGCGCATTGCCTGAAATACGGCGTGACGACCAACAATCTGATGGGCGTCACGATGGTACAGATGGATGGCACCGTGATGGAGATCGGTGGCAAACATCTGGATGCGGGTGGGTATGATCTTTTGGGTCTGATCTGCGGCTCCGAAGGTCAGTTGGGCGTCGTCACCGAGGCCACGCTACGCATCTTGCCCAAGCCCGAAGGCGCGCGGCCCGTACTGATGGGTTTTGATGCAAACGAAGTTGCCGGCGCGTGTGTGGCCGACATCATCAAGGCTGGTGTTCTGCCCGTGGCGATCGAGTTCATGGACCGTCCTTGCATCGAAGCCACCGAGGCCTTTGCCAAGGCGGGCTATCCGATGTGTGAAGCACTTCTGATCGTCGAGGTCGAAGGCAGCCCGGCCGAGATTGACGAACAGTTGGCTCTGATTCTGGAGATTGCCCGCAAGCACAACCCGGTAGAGCTGCGCGAAGCCAAGGATGCCGACGAGGCCGGACGCATCTGGCTGGGGCGCAAATCGGCCTTCGGCGCGATGGGGCAGATCAACGATTACATGTGCCTCGATGGCACGATCCCGGTGTCGGAACTGCCCTACGTGCTGCGCCGGATTGGTGAGATGTCCAAGGAATACGGGCTGGATGTGGCCAACGTGTTCCACGCAGGTGATGGCAATATGCACCCGCTGATCCTGTTCGATGCGAACAAAGAAGGCGATCTGGAGCTGTGCGAAGCGTTTGGCGCCGATATCCTGCGGCTTTGTGTCGAGGTGGGTGGCTGCCTGACCGGGGAGCACGGTGTGGGCATCGAAAAGCGCGACCTGATGGTGGATCAGTTTGCCCCAGAAGATCTGGAGGCGCAGATGGCGGTGAAGGACGTGTTCGATCCTTCATGGCTGTTGAACCCGGCAAAGGTGTTCCCGTTGGCTGTATCTGAGAGCCGCCGCAGCATGGCGCTTGCGGCAGAGTGATCATCTTGGGGGCGCTGCCCCCATCGCGCTTTGCGCGATTCCCCCGGCATTTTTTAGAAAAGAAGAAGATCATGAGACCTGAGACAGAGGCCGACCTGGCCGACATGATCGCATCGGCCAGCGGGCCGATCTGCGTACGAGGCGGGGGAACGCGGGGCGTTCATCTTGATGGAGCAGTGCTTGAGACCGGTGGGCTATCGGGCATCACGCTTTATGAGCCGGGATCGCTGACGCTGGTGGCGCGGGCAGGCACACCCTTAGCCGAAATCGAAGCCGCGCTGGATGCGGAGGGGCAAAGATTGGCATTTGAGCCGATGGATCATCGCGGACTGTTGGGCACCTCTGGCGCGCCAACGATTGGCGGTGTGGTGTCGGCCAATGTCAGCGGGCCTCGACGGGTGTCTGTTGGGGCCTGCCGGGATTTCATGCTGGGTGTGCGGTATGTCGACGGCACCGGGACATTGGTCAAGAATGGCGGGCGGGTGATGAAGAACGTCACCGGCTATGATCTGGTCAAGCTGATGAGCGGGTCGTGGGGCACGCTGGGCGTGTTGACCGAAGTGAGCCTGAAGGTGTTGCCGAAGCCCGAGACCGCCGCCTGCGTTTTGATCGACGGGTTGAGCGATGTGGACGCGGTACAGGCGATGGCCAAGGCATTGGGGTCACCGTTTGAGGTGTCGGGGGCAGCGCATATCCCCGTCGGTCTGAACGGGCAACCAGTGACAATGCTGCGGATCGAAGGATTTGCCGGGTCTGTGGCCTATCGAGCGGATCAGATCGCGGGTCTATTTGGCGGCATGTCCGTGCGGGTGGAACGTGACCCAGAGGCGGTTGCCAAGGGCTGGGCCTGGGTGCGGGATGTGGACACCTTTCAGAGCACCGAGGGCGATGTCTGGCGGGTGTCGTGCACACCGTCGGACGCGGCTGGGCTTGGTGCAAAGATGAAGGCGGCAGCGCATTTATATGATTGGGGCGGTGGGCTTATCTGGGCGCGTGTGCCTGAGGGGACGGATTTGCGGGCACGGTTGGGCGCGTTCGACGGTCATGCGACCTTGGTACGCGGCGCGGGACAGGCCAAGTTTCAGCCAGAGCCGGCACCTGTAGCGGCTTTGTCGCGCGGGTTGCGGGCCCGGTTTGATCCAAAAGGTATCCTGAACACGGGATTGATGGGGTAAGCGATGCAGACGACGTTCACCGAAGACCAGCTTCACGATCCTGATTTCAAACGCTCGAACGAGGTGTTGCGGACCTGTGTGCATTGCGGGTTCTGTACCGCGACCTGTCCGACATATCAGGTGTTGGGCGACGAGTTGGACAGCCCTCGCGGGCGGATCTACCTGATCAAGGACATGCTCGAGAACGAACGCAAACCGGATGAGAAAACGGTCAAACATATCGACCGCTGCCTGTCCTGTCTGGCCTGCATGACCACATGCCCTTCGGGGGTGCATTACATGCATCTGGTTGATCACGCGCGGGCCTATATCGAGGAACATTACGACCGACCCTGGCATGAAAAGGCGCTGCGTTGGACGCTGGCGAATATCCTGCCTTATCCGACACGGTTCCGGGTGGCGCTGTTGCTGGCCAAGATTGGCAAGCCCTTTGCGCCATTGATCCCGGATGCGCGGGTGAAGGCGATGTTGGAGATGGCGCCGAAGACCATTCCTGCCGTCAGCCGCAATGACGATCCGCAGAGCTTTGCGCCGGTCGCGCCGCGCCGCAAGCGGGTGGCGCTGATGACCGGCTGTGCGCAAAAGGCGCTTAACACCGATATCAACGATGCGACGATCAGGTTGCTGACACGGTTGGGCTGCGAGGTTGTCGTGGCGCAGGGCGCGGGCTGCTGTGGAGCGCTTACACATCACATGGGCAAGGTAGACGCGAGCCATGGATCGGCAGCGGCCAATATTAAGGCCTGGGCGCGCGAGATGGATGGCGCAGGGCTTGATGCGATTGTCATCAACACCAGTGGCTGTGGTACCACCGTAAAGGACTACGGGCATATGTTCCGCGATGATCCTTTGGCGGAGGATGCAACACGGATTTCAGCGATCGCCAAGGATGTGAGCGAGGTGCTCATCGACCTGATCGATGAGGCCAGCGTGGCAGAGGCGCGGACGCATCATGGTGGGTTAAAGGTGGCCTATCACGCGGCGTGCAGTCTCCAGCACGGGCAGCAGATCAAGACACATCCCAAGACGCTGCTCAAGGCGGCTGGGTTCGAGGTTGTGGAACCAGCGGACAGCCATTTGTGTTGCGGGTCGGCGGGCACTTACAACTTGATGCAGCCGGAGATTTCCAAGCAGTTGAAAGCGCGCAAGGTCAAGACTTTGGAAGCCAAGCAGCCCGACATCATCGCAGCAGGAAACATCGGGTGTATGATGCAAATCGGGTCGGGAACAGCGGTTCCGATCGTTCATACGGTGGAATTGCTGGATTGGGCGACGGGCGGGCCGAAACCGGCAGCGCTGCACAAAGCGTAAAACTTAGGCGGTGACATAGTTTTGCCCAATTTGGCCCGTATTTCGATGGGTCAAACGGAGGTGACTTGTGCGCCATATGCTCTGGGGGGCATTGTTTTTTATGCTACCGGCCATTGCTGGTGCGCAGGGTACTGGGTTGTTCTCGATGGAGAGCCGCCAAGATGGCCGTGCGTGGGAAGCAGTTGGCCGCCTTGAACTGGCGGGCAGTGCGTTTTGCACCGGCTCGCTCGTTACTCCGGATCTTGTTCTGACTGCAGCGCACTGCCTCTACAACGACGACGGCGAATTGCTGGCACCCGAAGATATCCAGTTCCTTGCGGGATGGCGTAATGGGCGCGCTGCAGCGTATCGACGGGTTCGACGCTCTGTCGCGCATCCGGAATACGACTTCACCGCAGAGCCAAGCCCGGACCGGGTTTACAACGATGTTGCGCTGATCGAGTTGCAGCATCCAATCCGCAACACAACAATCATACCTTTTGTGACGGGTGCACGGCCTGCGGTCGGGGAGAGTGTCGGCGTTGTCTCGTATGCGCACAACCGATCTGAAGCACCTTCCATGCAGGACACCTGTCAGGTGATGTCGGCCCAGAAAACCGTTCTCGTCATGTCTTGTTCCGTCGATTTCGGGAGCTCTGGATCGCCCGTTTTCGCCTTTGACAACAATGGCGCACGGATTGTCTCCGTGGTGTCCTCCAAGGCAAAGAGCGGCGATATTCCAGTGTCGTTGGGCGCGCCGCTGGAAGCGCAGATTGACACAATCCTTGGGATGATGGCGCATGGCGCAGGTTTCCCCGAAGGATCGGTGTTTCGCCCGTTGCGGGCCGAAACCGAGAACCGCAAAGACACTGGCGCGAAATTCGTGCGGCCGGTAACAGGTGTTGCGGGCCTCTTGAAACCCTGAGCCTGCCTTCCCAAATTTGACGTGTCGGGACGCCCAGACGGGGTTCGACATCACTTAATGAGCCTGTCCGCATCGGAAGGCTTTTCACATCTGGTATCGCTCAATGGAGGATGACCTATGCGTAACTACGATTTTGCACCGCTTTACCGTGCAACCGTTGGATTTGACCAAATCGCCGACCTGATGGATCGGGTTCTGACCAGCGAAGTCAGCCAACCGACCTACCCACCGTACAATATCGAAAAGACAGCCGACGATGCTTATCGCATCTCGATTGCTGTTGCCGGCTTTTCCGACGACGACCTGACCGTCGAGGTCAAGGATGGCGCGTTGCATGTGTCTGCGCGCAAGGCAGACGAAGACGAGGCCCGCGCTTACCTGCATCGCGGGATTGCGACGCGCGCATTCCAGCGCCGTTTCCATCTAGCCGACCATGTTCGCGTTGTCGGCGCGAGCCACGAAAATGGCATGTTGCACATCGACCTTCAGCGCGAGATTCCCGAAGCGCTGAAACCGCGCCGGATTGCTATTGCCAAGGCAGATGCAGTCAAGAAAGACGTTCTTGACGCCAAAGCCGTAAACTAGGCGATTTCGCGTGATGCTTTGCGAAGGCCCGACCCAGTGTCGGGCCTTTCGCGTTTGCTCTGCTGGCCACTGTTTCCAGTTGCTTCAACGGGCATAGGCCAAGTTACCAGAAGGATTGCACAGCCGGTGGCGCCATGCCCGGCGAGATCTGCAACCAAGGTATCAACCGTGGTTTCCAGATGGCGTTCGCTTGGTTTCGATACATCGACTGCAACATCAACCCGGGTCGTCGCAGGCAAGCCCTGACGCATCCAATTTGCCGCAATTCGATCAGCCTGCCGCACAGCCATGTAGAGCGCGGTTGTGGTGCCGGGGCCCGACAGGCGGGTACTGTCCGGCGTCGGGTCGTCGGCGCATCCTGTTCCGGTAGCCAGCACGAGGACATTGGCCGCGCCGCGCTCGGTCAGGCTGCGCCCAAGTGCCGAGCCAGCAGCCGATGCAGCCGTCACACCCGGAACCATGTCCACTGGTATGCCGGCAGACCGAGCCGCATCAAGTTCTTCGGTCGCGCGGCCAAAAATCCCGGGATCCCCAGATTTTAGTCGAACGACATGGCGCCCTTTCAACGCCTCTGCGACAATCACACCGTTGATCCGGTCTTGCGGCCAAGCATGTGCACCGACGTGTTTACCGACAAAGACGCGCTCTGCGTCCGGGCGCGCCAGATCCAGTACTTCGGCATCGACAAGGCGATCATAGAAAACCACATCAGCCTCTTGCAGCCGCGAAACAGCGCGAAGGGTTAACAGATCCGCGGCACCCGGGCCTGCTCCAACAAGTGAAATGCGTCCCACACGTCCCTCAGACCTTCCGATTTCGGGAGTGCGGCCCTGAGTTTGGGCCGGTATGCCTTGATCGATCGGAAAGACGGCACGGAACACACGGTCAAAGACCGATCCAAGCGCCTGAAATCCAACCGCCTGCCAATTAATACCACGAAAGAAAACCGAGGGCGTGTTCACAGGAGGATCCTTTCAAGCTGCATGGTCTGTCCAATGATTTGGCAACAGTGAACATG
The DNA here is from genome assembly GCA_947503115.1 of uncultured Marivita sp. GTDB lineage: Bacteria > Pseudomonadota > Alphaproteobacteria > Rhodobacterales > Rhodobacteraceae > Marivita. The sequence goes on along the minus strand of CANNCS010000055.1, from coordinate 1,545 downwards.
CGACCTCGGACGCACTCGGAACACCAATCGTGTCCAAGGCGAGGGCTGCGGTTCCTGTTACGATAGCCTTTTCGAATACGGGCAGAGGCATGTCCTCGGATAACCACGAAAAGCTTTGCAGATCAGTGTCAGAGAGGCGTCGAATGTCGGGCAATGTGGCGGCGAAGACAGTGTCCCACGCGCGCCCATGGCGAAGTCCGAAACCCGCGATATCTTTGTTCGGCATACGTTCAAATTCACCGCCACCGCCTTTGATCACCGTCAGGCTTTGCCATCCCAACCGTTGTGCGGCATCAGCCTGCAACAAGCGATAAGAAGGATGAAAAACGCCCTGAACGCTCGACTTGGCGCGTGCAGGATTGAGCATTCGGCACACCGTGTTGATACAGGACCGCAAGCCAAGCGTGTCACGCAGGCACAACAGCCGAAACAGTCCGGGATGCAAATTTTCGAGCGGCGCATAGACAATGCCGTCACGGTCGAGCGCGCGCGCTGCGTCATCGCTATTGCGGGCAACCGAGATACCAGCCTCGGCCAAACCTGCGCGAACTTTTGGGTCGGAACCATTCCAACCATGCAAAAGCACCCTTTTTCCCGTCGCGGCAACCAACTTGGCCGACAAAAGGAACCAAGGTGCTCCTCGGGTGCGCCCTGCCGCATAACTTGGCCAATCCAGATCCACCGTCGGCATTTCGGGCAACGCGTTCTGAGCTGACGCCGCAAACCCGGCGATTTCGTCTGCTGTTTCGCCTTTCATCCGCAGTAACATCAGCAAAGCACCTACGGCTTCAGGCGCACAGTTCCCGGACAGGATCAAACGCATGGCATCCGCCGCTTCGTCCTGCGTCAGTGATCTTGAACGACCGGGCCCACGGCCCAGCGTTTGAACGTGATGCGCAAGACTCATTCTGCAGCCTCTTTGGTTTGCACCCGTAGCAGCAGTTCGGCCAATTCGGGCCGACAGGAGCCGCAATTGGTTCCTGCCCCAAGCATTTCGCCGATTTGCTCTACCGACATAAGGCCCTCGGTCTCGATCGCGGTGACAATGGTGTGAATGCCGATGCCAAAACACGAACACAGCACCGGTCCGGGGTTCGGACGATCTTTGGGCGGTTGCCCTGTCAGCACGTCTTCCGCTTCGGTACCGGGCAGGGTCACTAGGTGATCGCGCATCAAAGCGACTGGCTCTGCCGATATGAAAAGTGCGCCGATGACGAGCCCGCCCTCTTGCAACACCACACGGGCCGAACCGCGTGACGCATCAATCAGGGTGGTCGCTGTCGCTGACGGTGCCGCAAACAAGCGGCGGGCTTCTTCCTCCCAATCGCTTGGCGCAGAATGCCCAGCGAGTTCGGCGCGATACCCCATTCGTGTGCGCGCCAGCGCCCAGTACTCGGACGTAAGGTTCATCGGGTCGCGTGACACTGCAAATCCGTACCACCCCGCCGCGAAACGACACACCGCCACCACGCTAGTGTTCCCCGCCTGACATAGGATTCCCAACGCTGCTGCGTCGTGGCATGATTGGCGGATGAGACGCTCCGA